>NZ_JBIAIQ010000033.1:0-100362 GCF_042871525.1 Streptomyces sp. NPDC005784 | reverse complement strand
GGCTCCCATCGCAGCCGCCCCGGCGGCACAGTCTTGACCAGGGAAATGATCCGGGACCGCTCCTCCTCGGTGATCCGCCGCTTGCGGCCCTGCCCACCCAGATCATCCAGTCCCTGCAGACCCGATCGGTTGAAGCGGTGCACCCAGCATCGGACCGTCTTCTGGCTACAGTCCAGCTCCACCGCGATCGCCGGCACCCGCAGCCCCGACCAGCTCAGCTCGATCATCCGGGCCCGTATCACCACATCCCGCGGTGCCTTCCGTGCCCGCGCCAGGCGACGGACGACAGCCCGCTCGTCCTCGTCACGCTCCGGCCGTGCCCATAAAACCATCGCCCAGCACCCGCCCCCGAGCACCCTCAACTACCCCGCCACCAGGACATATACCCAGCTAAAGAGGAATCCAGCACTAGCGGTGTTATGCGCTACGCGGATGGTGGGGGCCTGACGGCTGAGCGACGGGCTGCACGTGAACGGATCCGGCTGGAGGCCGGGCGGAGGTTCGCACGAGGTGACAGGTCCTCGGACATCGCCAAGGACCTGCGGGGGCTCAGTCAAGATTTCCGTGACGGGGTGACGAAGCGTCATTCCGGTGGCACGGTCTGTCGTGTGTGATGACTTGCTGGGCATCGTGTTCCCGCACCTGGAGAAGGTGCAGGTGGAACGCGTGTGGGTGGAGGACGGCGTGGTGCGGGTCAAGGCCGGCACCCTGGACGGTGCGCTTCCGTGTCCGGCGTGCGGTGTTTGCTCGCCCGGGCGTTGCAGAGCGTGACCTCCGGAGCCACGTGCGGCAACAGGTCCTCCACCCCCGCGCTCAGAGATTGCACCACCCGCAGCGTCGGCAGCCGCCCCAGCACGGGCACCGCCGCGCTGGTGCGGGTGTACGGGACGACGAAGAACTCCACGGCCTCCAACGCGCTGTCCGCCGGGGCAGGGCCACGGCCGTCCCAGACGACGGCTCGCTACCCCTCGGGCAGCCCGCCGAGCTCCCGCGGTGCGAACGGCAGCAGCGCCCTGGCGCCGGTGGGATCGCCGGCTGCATCCGTCATGCGGACCTCCATGCCCCGGCCGCCCGGCGATCCACTTCTCGGGGTGTCAGGCGGCGGTCGGGCTTCGTTAGGACGACAGTGGATATGACACCAATGTTCCGGCAGTCGACGCAGGGAGGCCCACGCAGCATGGTCAGGGAAGTCCTCGGCAACCGGGTGGTGATCGTGATGGGCGTGTCCGCCTGTGGCAAGACGACCGTCGGCCGCCGGCTGGCGGAGAGGCTCGGCGTGCCGTTCGTCGACGCCGACGACCTCCACTCGGCCGCGAACCGCGCCAAGATGGCCTCCGGGCGGCCCCTCGACGACGCCGACCGCCGTCCCTGGCTGGCCGCTGTCGCCGAATGGATCCGCACCACCGCCGACCGGAGCGGCGGCGTCATGGCGTGCTCGGCGCTACGGCGCGAGTACCGGGACCGGCTGCGACCGCCGGGCGCCGAGGTGTGGTTCCTCTACCTGTCACTCGACCCCGCCGTGGCGCTGGAGCGGATCACCGCCCGGCGCGGGCACTTCATGCCCCCGGAGCTGCTCGACTCGCAGTACCGGCTCCTGGAGCCGCTCCAGCCCGGTGAGCCGGGCACCACGGTGGATGCCTCCGGCAGCACGGAACAGACCGTCCGGGCGGCGCTGCGTGTGCTTGCCCAGTCCTCCCACGGTCCGGCCGCCCCGGCCCACCCGCATCGTCCGTGAGATGCCGGCCGGGCAGGCCTGTTGTAATTTGCAAGAGACGGGACTTGTTCTGCCGGGCGGTCTCGGGTGCTCCAGATCGATACCCTCAGTAGCCGGAGATCAGCGCTACGACGTCATCATCATCGGCACCGGCGCAGGCGGCGGCACCCTGGCCCACCGACTGGCCCCGACCGGGCGAGCGCATCCTTATCCTCGAACGCGGTGACTACCTGCCCCGCGAGCGCGACAACCGGGACCCACCGCGGTCTTCGTCAAGGGAAAGTACCGCGCCCCGGAATTTTGGTACGACAAGGAGTTCCCGCCGGAAGGCAACTACTACGTCGGCGGTAACACCAAGTTCTACGGCGCCGCACTGTTCCGGCTGCGCCCAGAGCACTTCGGCGAACTGCACCACCACGGCGGGATGGCCAGGTGATCTGCGTCGATCCGGCCCTGGAACACGACAACGTCTCGATGATCACCCGCGCCGACGTGCGCCGGCTGTGACCGACCTCTGAGGCCGGACCGTCACCGTCGTGGTCGCGAGCTCGGCGACGGCACCACCGCCACCTTCTCCGGTGACGTCGTGGTGGTCTCCTGCGGTGCCGTCAAGTCCGCTGTCCTGCTCCTGAGGTCGGCCAACGACCGGCACCCGGACGGGCCTGGCCAACAGGTCCGGCATGGTCAGCCGCCATTACATGCGGCACAACAACCTCGCTCTGATGGCGGTTTCGAAGGAACTGAACCCCAACGTGGCCGTCCTCGTGATCGTCCTCGCCCTTCGCCTGCAGCGGCGGTTCTGGCGGCGCGCGACTCGTCGAGCCACGGCCGCGGGGCATTGATCATAGCTCCACCCCGGCGGTACGTCTGAGAGCACCGGGCGCAGTCACCCACCCCAGGACATGTACGTCAGCGGCCTACGCAGAGCCGTGCGGTACGGGCCCGAGGAGCACGAGATTGTCGCTCTTCGCCGGAATGACCGCCTGCGCCGCGGTGACCGGTTCAAGTCGGCCGTCGGCCCGGACGACGAACAGCAGCTCGTGACCTGGGGGGACCGGTTCGGCGGCCGGGTGCACGAGAAAGCGGGCCCCTTGCTCGTGGCGAGCCTCCAGTGCGGTCCGGACGAGGCCGGGTCCGAAGAGCACGCCGCCGCCGGTGTACGGGGCCATGATGCCCTCACCACCGGGCGGCGCCCCGATGCGGTACACCGGGCCGTCAAGGCTGTCCTGCACGACCACCGAGGCGAGCGCGTTGAGGTCGTCATCGTCCGTGAGCAGCAGGGCGGTGGTGACGCCCTCCAGGCTGGCTGTGGGGTCGGTCGCCGCGGCGAGGAGTTCCCCGGCGGCCAGCTCGATTCCCGCCGCCTTGATCCGGGCCCTCTCCCGAGGGAGTCCGGACCACATCAACACGTCCAGGCCGGCCGCACCGAGCGACCGCGCGAGGTCGATCACCCAGGGGGCGGCGCCCACCAGCAGGGGCCGGGTTCGGGCGGACTGGCCGACGCCCAGGCGCACGGCCACCGGCCTGGCGGTCAGCGCGTAGACCAGGACGGTCCCGACGATCACGAGGAAGGTGATCGGAAGGATCTTGTTGGCACCGGACAGCCCCTTGTCGACCAAGGCGCCGGAGAACGTGGTGGCGGTGGCGGCGGCGACGATGCCCCGGGGTGCCATCCAGCCGATGAACGCCCTCTCCCGGGAGGCGACGTCCGTCCCGGCCGCCGCGACGAGGGAGACCACCGGTCTCACCACCAGGACGAGAGCGGCGACGAGGGCCAGCGAGGGGAGGAGTACGGAGGCGACGGCCTCCGGCGCGACCGAGGCCGAGATGGAGATGAACAGCAGGCCGATGACCAGTTGGACGACGGTCTCGAAGAACGGGCGGCGCGCCGGCATGTCGTACCCGGGCAGGTTCGCCACCGCGACGCCGGTGAGGATCGCCGCGATGAGCCCGGTGTCGTCCAGCAGCGCGTCGCAGCCCGCGGATACCGCGACCACCGTGGCCAATTGCGCGAGCGTCCCGAGCGTCCCGCCGAGCCGAAGTCGGCGCAGCGTCAGCCACAGCAGTGCGACACCGACCAGGCCGCCGGCCAGCCCCACGGCCATGCTCCCGAAGAACATGCCGAACCGGTAGCCCTGCCGTTCCTGGGATCTGATGACGATATGGAAGACGACGGCACCGAGGATCCCGCCGAGCGGGTCGATCAGGGTCCCTTCCCAGGTCAGGATCCTCCGCACCCGGTCGGTCGGCCGGGCGTGGTCGAGCAGCGGGCCGACGACCGTAGGCCCCGAGACGACGAGGATCACCCCGATCATGGCCGCCACCTTGAACGGGACGTCGAACAGCGCGGCGGCCAACCCGAGACAGGCTCCGGCGGTGATGGGGATGCCCAGCACGATCAGCCGCGTCACCACGCTCCGGGTCTCGCCCCTCAGATTCTGCAGATCGAGGCCCAGCCCCGCGTCGTAGAGGATCACGGCAACCGCGAGCGACACCAGGGCCGAGAAGTCGGGAGCCAGCCGATCGGGGTGGACGATGTCGGTGAGCGCCCCGGCCGTGAAGCCGACGGGCAGCAGCACGATCAGTGAAGGGAGGTGCAGCTTGCTCGCCAGGATCTGCGAGCCCACCGCGAGTGCGACGGTCAGTCCGATGCCCAGCAGGATCTGCTCTTCGGCCACGACGGTTCTGTTCCTTCCGGAAGCGAAAAAGGCTCCGCACTGGTCTGGGCCCGCGCGCTCACCACGTTCCTGCGTTCCCGCCACCTGGCGCTGTAGGCGATCAAGGCGTCCGCCACGGGCCTTCCGGAGTACACAGCCCACAGCCCTCTCCAACGCCCTGCCGCCCTGAGCAGACAGACGGCCGCCACACCCTTGGTCCACAGCCCACAGCTGGCTGCCTCCTCACTCCGCTCACCCGGCCGCGCCCGGAAGTCCGGCTGAAGCCGGAGGAGATTGAGGCGTCGAAGCAGGTATGCACCGACGGACGCGGCATCCACCTGCCGATGGTCGCTGGCGTCGATCTCGTGCTCGATGCGCCGACCATCGCCGGCCGCACACGATCGAGGGGCAGTCCCCTGAGGATCGCCCCTGACCGCCCTGGCCCATTAGACCCACCACACAGCCTCTGACCAGGCAAAATTCCGAAGCCCAGCTGGAGTGCCAGGCGCCGGTCGGGCGCATGGCGGCTGACACCCGCGCCGCCGGGCTGACAATGGTGGAAGCTAGTGCGGTCGGCGTCGTGCGGGTTGCCCTGGTCGAGGCGCTTGATAGCTCCGCGCATGTCGTCGACGAGGAGTTCGATCTCGTCGCGGTCGACGCCGTGCCGGGCCAGGACTCGCTGGATGATGGTCTCCTGGCGGTCCGGCGGCAGCGGGTACGAGGGCACCTGCCAGCCGCGCATCCGCAGCTGGTCGGAGAGGTCGTACAGGCTCCAGCCGACCGAGTCGGGCCCGTCTCGGCGACCTGCCGTGCAAAATGCTGCGCGCCGTGTCCGCGCAGGCCTGGTAGACCCGCCGGTACCCCTCGCGGCCGAGCCGCAGGAACATGAAGTACTGGGTGACGACCTGCCCGCCGGGGCGGGAGAGGGCCAGGGCCGGCATGTCCGCCCAGGTAGTCGACGTGGAAGACCAGGTCGTCCGGGAGGGCTGCCCCACAGCGCCCAGCCGACGCCGAGCGGGGCCATCCCGTACTTGTGGCCCGAGGCGTTGATCGAGGAGACCCGCGGCAGCCGGAAGTCCCAGACCAGGTCGCGGTGGAGGAAGGGCGCAATGAACCCGCCAGAGGCCGCGTCCACGTGCAGCGGCACTTTAGGCGGTCTCCACCTGCAGGCGGTCCAGCCTGGCCACGATCTCCGCCACCGGCTCGTAGGTACAGGTGTAGGTGACGCCGAGGATCGCGACGACGCCGATGGTGTTCTCGTCGACGTACTCGCGTAGCCGGTGCGGCTGCAGGCCGGTCGCACCGGGCTCGACCGGGACCTGGCGCAGTTCGACGTCGAAGTAGCGGGCAAAACTCTCCCAGCAGACCTGCGCCGGGCCACAGACCAGGTTCAGGCGGTCGGTCGACTGGCCGGCGGCGCGCCGCCGGTCCCGCCACCGCCACTTCAGGGCGAGGCCGCAGAGCATCGCCGCCTCGCTGGAGCCGGTGGTCGAGCAGCCGGCCGCGTTGGCCTCGTCGGCGCCGACAGGGTGCGTGCCACAGGTCCGCGAGGATGTTCACGCAGCGCGACTCGATCTCCGCGGTCTGCGGGTACTCGTCCTTGTCGACGATGTTCTTGTCCAGGCACAGGTCCATCAGCCGACGGACCTCGTCGTCCGACCAGGTCGTGCAGAAGGTCGCGAGGTTCTGCTCGGCGTTGCCGGCGGCGCAGGGGAGTCCGGCATGGACCGCTTCGGCAGCGGGCGCTCGCTCAGTGGCGAGGCGAAGATGTCGACGGCCGGGTCGGCCTCCGGTTCCTGAGCTTTGTGCAGTGCCACCGGCCACCTCACGTATCGATCCACAGGTCCGTATCGGACACTACGGACAGGTTCAACGGGTGGCACGCGGGTCTAGGCCATCTCGGGGCGTGGCGCGGCCGGAAGCGGGCCGGCCCGCGGTCCATGTGAGGGATCAGTTTGCCCGTATCGCGGTGCCGCTCCATGAGCGAGCGGACGCGGCACTTGCGGAAAATCGGGTGCTTGAGGCTCTAATCACAACGGAATTGACGCAGATGGCCGAGCAACCGAAGGGCAAGAGGTGAGGCCGGTGCCGTCTCGGGGAGAACCCACGCCGGTCAGGGAACTGATCTGGAGAGCTGCGGACAAGCTGCGCGGCCGCATGGATGCGGCCGAGTACAAGCACGTCGTACGCGGACTTCTCTATCTCCGGTACCTCTGTGTCGACTTCGAGGAGTCTCGTCGACAGCTTGGCGAGGGCGTCGCGGATGATCCGGTTTGCCAGGCGAAGCCCACGCCGGCCCGCCGCCCGACGGGGGTGCGGTCACCTGCGCCACGGAGTGATACCCCAGCGCATCGTGTGGTGGTCACCTGGCTCGAGGGCGACGATCGAGGTCCCGCTGGCAAATGCGTTCGGCGGGCAGGACATAGGTTCGACGGCGAGGGCACGGCGCCTCTCCGGCCCCGGGAGCGTGTCACCGGTGTAGATCTGGAGGTACTCAGCGCCCTCGCCGAGCCAGAGGTCCGCACCGTGCTCGCCGGAGGGGTGAGCCAGGCGGACCACTGCCCGCCCCTGTGCATCCCGTAGAAGCGAACCGAACGGGCTGTCCAACCGCGTGGCGCCGATGGCCCGCGGCTCGCGGAAATCGTACGGGGTGCCGGCGACGGGCTCCTCCGCCACCGGAAGCCCGCGTTCGTCGGTGCGCAGCCATGTCTGCGCCGGCACGGTCAGCACCACATCGTCGACCGTGCCGGTGCCTACGGTGAGGTAGGGGTGCTGGCCGACACCATAGGGCGCGACGTTCTCGCCCCTGTTCCATGCGGTCAGGGTGACCTCGAGGCCGGCGTCATCCAGCACGTACTGGGCGCGGACCTGGAGGTGAAACGGATAGCCGGGCTGCGGCCACACACTGGCCTCGCACACGGCGCGACTGGTATCGGATTCGACGACCTGCCATGAGACCCAGCGAAGCAGTCCGTGAATGGCGTTTCCGTGCTCGGGCTCGGACAACGGCAGCTGCAGATCCTCGCCACGCCACTGGTAGCGTCCGGCCCCGACCCGGTTCGGCCACGGTACGAGGATCTGGCCACGCCCGCCGGTGATTCGGTCATGGGCGTCGAACCCGTGGAGCACCTGGCTGTCGCCGATGGTGTATGAGCGCAGGGCTGCTCCGAGTTCCACCACGACCGCAGTGTGGTCGCCGTGTCGCAAGGTCAGCTGACGTCCGGTCTGGTTCGCGTGCACGTGTCGAGAATGCGAACGCTTCCGGGCCAGTGCAAGCGAGACGCGGGACACCGGCGGAATCGTCATCGGTGTTCACCTCATCGGGCTGCCGCCGAACGGCCTGCACCGGCCGCACCGCAGGCGTCCCGCACACATACGGACGGGCGGAGGCGCAGTGCCGCAGCACCCCTCTGATCCTGCTCCCGGCCTGCGTAGCCGAGGTCGATGGGGATTGGTCCGTCCCGGTGACGCGGCCGGACGAAAGTGCGCCTGCCTGGTGCGCCTGTCCGTCTGCCGCCCGCACAAAGTGCTGTTGTTTGGGTTCTGCGCCGCGGCGGCTCGGATGCCTGCCCTCGAGCGCCCGGCCAACCGAATGCCCATACCGGGCACGCGCACATCGAACTATGCCCTCTGAATTACACCCAGGGAGAGATCATGGCCGCAGGAAACGCCGACGAGCCCCGGGGGACGTCGTCCGCACAGCTCCTCAAGGGGCAGAGGGCCCTGGTGACCGGTGCCAACTCCGGCATCGGCCTGGCAACTGCTGTTGCCTTGGGCCGGGCCGGAGCGGATGTCGTAGTGAACTACGTGGTCGACGCGGACGCGGCCGAGAAGGTCGTCGAGCAGATCAAAGGGTTTGGGGTCCGCTCCTACGCTCATGAAGCCGACGTGTCCAACGAGGACCAGGTCGTCGGCATGGTCGACCGGATGGTGAACGACTTCGGCACCATCGACATCATGGTGGCCAATGCCGGCCTCCAGCGGGACGCGTCGGTGACGGAAATGACGCTCGCCCACTGGCAGAAGGTCATCGACGTCAACCTCACCGGCCAGTTCCTGTGCGCACGGGAGGCTGCCAAGGAGTTCATGCGGCGCGGAATCGTCCCGGAGGTCTCGCGGTCGGCCGGCAAGATCATCTGCATGAGCTCGGTCCACCAGATCGTTCCCTGGAGCGGTCACGTCAACTACGCCTCCTCCAAGGGCGGTGTGGGCATGCTGATGCAGACCCTTGCCCAGGAGTTGGCCCCCAAACACATCCGGGTGAACGCGGTCGCGCCCGGCGCGATCCGCACGCCCATCAACAAGGACGCCTGGGATACCCCGCAGGCTGAGGCCGACCTGCTCAAGCTGATCCCGTACCGCCGCGTCGGCGACCCGGAGGACATCGCCAACGCCGTCGTCGCCGTCGCCTCCGATCTGCTCGACTACGTCGTGGGCACCACCTTGTACGTCGACGGCGGGATGACGCTCTTCCCCGGCTTCGCCACGGGCGGCTGAGCGCTGATGGAAGATCATGTCACGCCCCGACGGGTGGTGATCATCGGTGGTGGGTTCGCTGGACTGTTCGCTGCCCGTGCCCTGCGACGTGCACCGGTCGCGGTGACCGTGGTCGACCGCCGGGCCCACCACCTGTTCCAGCCGCTGCTGTACCAGTGCGCGGCCGGGATCCTGTCGGAGGGCCAGATCGCGCAGCCGCTGCGTGCGGTCCTGCGCCGCCACCGCAATGTGAGCTGCCTGCTCGCCGAGGCCACCGACGTGGATCCGCGTGCCAAGGTGGTGCACGCGCGGCGGCCCGACGGTGGGGCACTCGAGCTGCCCTACGACGATCTGATCGTCGCTGTCGGCATGCGCCAGTCCTATTTCGGGCACGACGAGTTCGCCGCGCACGCGCCTGGCATGAAGACCCTGGATGACGCCCTCGACATCCGCCGCAGGCTCTACCGGGCCTTCGAGATGGCCGAAACGGCCACCGACCCCGAGGAACGCCGGCGGTGGCTCACCTTCGCACTCGTCGGGGGCGGTCCGACCGGTGTGGAACTCGCGGGACAGATCAGGGAGATCGCCGGTCACACGCTCGACCGGGAGTTCCGCACGATCGACTCCGCCCAGGCCCGGGTGCTGCTCTTCGAAGGATCCGACGAGGTGCTGGGCGCTTTCGGACCTCACCTCGCCGACCGTGCGGCCCGGACCCTGCAGCACCTCGGCGTGGAGATCCACTTGGGCACGATGGTCACCGCCGTCGATGCGGACGGGCTGACCGTGAAGGACAGGAGCGGCGGGAGCACCCGGTTCGCGGCGCGTACGGTGCTGTGGACGGCGGGTGTCGAGGCCCCGCCCATCGCCGGGGCGCTGGCGCGGGCCACCGGAGCGACCCAGGACCGGGCCGGGCGCATCGCGGTCGAACCCGGCCTGACCCTCGAGGGGTACCCGAACATCTACGTCACGGGCGACGTGATGAGCCTCGACCGGCTGCCCGGCCTGGCCGAGGTCGCCATGCAGACGGGTGCGTACGCCGGCCGTGCCGTGCGCCATTTCGTGGAGGGCAGGAAGCAGCCCAAGCCCTTCAAGTACGTGGACCTGGGCAGTGCCGCCTACGTCTGCCGCGGGAGAGCCGTCGTCAAGGTCGGCCGGCTGCACCTGTCGGGCCTGACGGGCTGGCTGACCTGGCTCCTGATCCACATCGCCTTCCTCACCGGATTCCGCAGCAGGCTGGGAGCGGTGCTGAGCTGGGGTGTCACCTTCGCCTCGAGCGCGAGGCGCGAACGCGCCTTCACGATGCCCGACCGGGACGCGCCGAACGGATCCCTCCCCGGAACGAGGGCGTCGTCCCCTCCCTCCTGACGTTGTTCCTGGCCGGTCCGCGCCGGCGGTTCCTTGGCCGTTCCTCCTGAGCCCCCACTGCGCGCGGGGCAGACCATCGAGGCGCACATGCTCAGCACGCTTGTCCATCTGGCGGAAACCACCACTCCTCCCCAGCTCCTGCCGGCTCGTGAGCAGATGGCCTTCACACTGGCCATGCACATCCTGCTCGTACCGTTCGGAGTCGCGCTCCCGTTCATCACGGTCCTGATGCACTACCGGGCGCTGCGCCGCAACGATCCCGTGGCCCTGCTCCTCGCCCGGCGTTGGTCCGCGGTGATGGCGGTGCAGTTCGCCATCGGCGTCGTCACCGGCACCGTCCTGTCGCTTGAGTTCGGCCTGCTGTGGCCCGGGATGATGGGCCGCTGGGGCGACGTTTTCGGCCTCGGCTTCGGCGTGGAGGCGTGGGCGTTCTTCCTCGAGGCCGTCCTGATCGCGGTCTACCTGTACGGCTGGCGCCGGCTCAAGCCGTGGACGCACTGGTGGCTGGCCGTGCCTCTGCCGTTGACCGCGATGCTGGGGGCGTTCGGCATCGTCGCGGCCAACTCCTGGATGAACACCCCCCAGGGCTTCGACCTGGATTCCCAGGGAAACCCCGTAAACGTCAATGTGCGGCAGGCGATCTTCACGCCGATGTTCGGCCCCGAATACTGGCACTTCGTAGTTGCCATGTTCATGACCGCCGGTTATGTGGTCGCCGGCGTGTACGCGGTCGGATGGCTGCGTGGGCGACGCGACCGCTACCACAAGCTCGGCTTCACCGTCCCGTTCACGGTCGCTGCGATCCTCACCCCCGTCCAAGCCTTCCTCGGCGACTCGGCCGCTCGCGCCGTCTTCCACAAGCAGCCGACCAAGTTCGCTGCCATGGAGATCGTCTGGAAGACCGACACCCACGTGCCCGAGTACGTCTTCGGCCGACTGAACGGCAACGGGACGATCTCCGGCGGGATCAAGATCCCGCAATTGGACTCCATGCTCGCCGGGTTCAAACCCAGCACCCAGGTGACCGGTCTGACCGCCGTGTCCGCCGCCGACCGCCCCACGCCGACGCAGGCGACCATCGTGCACTGGACCTTCGACATCATGGCCACGATCGGCAGCGTGCTGATCCTGCTCGCACTCTGGTACGCCTGGCTCTGGTGGCGCCACCGGGATCTGCCGCTGAACCGCTGGTTCTTCTCCTGCGCCGCGCTCGCGGGAGCAGCGTGCCTGGTCACGGTGGAATGTGGGTGGATCACCACGGAGGTCGGTCGCCAGCCGTGGATCGTCTACCACAACATGCGGGTGTCGCAGGCCGTCACCTCCACCCACGCCAGTGGGATCTGGACCATGTTCGGCATCGTGATCGTCGTGTATGTGGCCGTGTTCGCGGCCTTTCTGGCAGTCGTTTTGAAGATGCGCAACCGCTGGCGCATGGCCGACGAAGGCGCGGCGATGCGGGGGGCGATGCGGGGAGCGCTCGATCCCGAGGCCGACACGCCTTACGGGCCCAGAGGAGAGCCGGTACCCGAAGAAGCCGGGGCAGCGCTCAGCGGCGGGTCCGGTACGACGTCGGGCGGCACCCGATGATGGCCAACGTCATCGCCTGGCTGCTGGTGGTCGCGATCGCCGCCTACGCCTGTGCCGGGGGCACCGACTACGGCGCCGGCTTCTGGGACCTGCTGGCCGGCGGCGCCGAGCGCGGCAAACGGCCCCGATGGCTGATCGACCACGCCATGGCACCGGTCTGGGAGGTCAACAACGTCTGGCTGATCTTCATCCTGGTCATCATGTGGACGGGCTTCCCCGCGATGTTCCAGGCGGTCTTCGAGGCGCTGTGGCTGCCGATCGCCCTTGCAGCCGTCGGTCAGGTACTCCGTGGCGCCGGATTCGCCCTGCGCAAGCCGACCCGTCGACTGGCCCAACAGCGTGTCTACGGTGCGATGTTCGCGATCTCGTCGCTTCTCACGCCGTTCTTCCTCGGATCGGTGCTCGGAGGCATCGCCTCCGGGCGGGTAGCGGTGGGCACCCCCGCGTCCGCGGACGCCTGGGCCAACCCGACCTCGCTCCTCGCGGGCCTGCTGGCCATCGCCGCCACCGCCTTCCTCGGTGCTGTGTTCCTGTGCTCCGACGCCCGGCGGTTCGGGGCGGAAGACCTCATCGACTACTTCCGCCTGCGGGCGTGGATCGCCTTCGCGGCCCTCGTCATCCTGGCTCTGGTGGCCCTGCCCGTCACCCGGGACGACGCACGGTACGTCTGGGACGGCCTCACCGGCGGCCTCGGACTGCTGATGGTGATCCTGGCCGCTGTCTGCGGCCTGGCCACGGTGCTGCTCCTGGCGCGCCGGTTCCACGGCTGGTCCCGCTACACATCGGTGGCGACCGTCGCACTGGCCGTGCTGGCCTGGGGCTTCGCCCAGCGGCCCTATCTGCTGCCGACCTCGCTCACGGTGTCCCAGGCCGCCGGGGCCTCGCACAGCATGCGCTGGCTGGTGATCGTGTCACTCGTCGCGGTCGTGCTCGTCGGGCCGGCACTGGTGCTGGTCTACCGGCTCGACACGAAGGGCCGGTTGGAAGAGCTCACCGACACCGACACCTCGGCTGCGGGGATGCCCGGGGACAACGTGTAGTGCAGCCCCGGGCACATCCGTCACTTCATCCGCTCGATCAGGTGGTCGCCGACCCGCAGGGCGTTGGCGATGGCGGTCAGGGACGGGTTCACGGCCCCGATGCTGGGGAAGAAGCTCGTGTCGACCACGTACAGGTTGTCGAGGTCGTGGGCCTTGCAGTTCAGGTCGAGGGCCGAGCTGTCGGGGTCCGTGCCGAAGCGGACCGTGCCGGCCTGGTGGGCGGTGGCCCCGATGGGCAGGCCCTTGTGCAGGTAGATGCTGTGGTCCAGCAGGCGGTGCGGGTGCATCCCCAGGTGTCCGAGCATCTTCTCCAGTTTGTGCTGGAGGCGTTTGACCCCAGCGATGTTGTTCTTCTCGTCCAGCGCCAGATGGATGCTGTCGTCCTTGCCGAGGGTGACCCGGCTCTCGGCCAGCGGGAGGTCCTCCCCGCACAACCAGAAGTCGACGGCGTGGTGCGCGAGCACCTCGAACGGCATGTCGGGCGAGATCGCGGCGGCCCAGCGCGGCGCATTGCCTCGGACCTGGTCGGCGTCGGACTTGCCGAGCATCTGGATGCCGCCGAGCGGGTAGTCCCAGTCGTCCGCTCCCAGGTACCAGTCGTTCAGCGCCAGGGTCTTCTGGAACTTCGTCGGATTGGGCTCCTTGGACACGGCCATCAGCGCCACGTTGTTGTGCCGCATGTAGTGCCGCCCGATCACGTCCGAGCTGTTGGCCAGGCCGCGCGGGTGCTTGTCGTTCGCCGAGCGCAGCAGCAGGACTGCGGAGTTGACGGCGCCGCACGCGACGACCACGATGTCGGCGCTGAACGTCTCGGTCGTCCCGTCCGCGAGTTCGGCGACGACCCCGGTGACGGTGCGTCCGCTCGGGTCGGTCTCCAGGCGCCGCACGTCGGCGTTGGTCACCATCGTGACGTTGTCGTATTTCAGCGCGGGGTCGACGCAGAGCACCTGCGCGTCGGACTTGGCGCCCATCAGGCAGGGAAAACCGTCGACCCGGTCGCAGCGGATGCAGACGCTGTCGTGGGTGGCCCTGCCCTTGTCGTCCTGGGTGAGGTTCACGCCGATGGGCAGGTGGAAGGGGTGCAGCCCCTGTTTCTCCAGGTCATCGCTGAGCTGCTGGATGCGCGGTTCGTGCTCCACCGGGGGGTGGGGGTAGTCACCGCTGACGGGTCCCTCGGTGGGGTCCTCGCCGTGCCGGCCGTGCACCAGGTACAACTGCTCGGCCTGTGTGTAGTACGGCTCCAGGTCCTCGTGGCGGATCGGCCAGGCGGGTGAGATGCCGTCATGGTGGCGGATCTCGCCGAAGTCCTCCGGGCGGAGCCGGAACAGAGCGGCCCCGTAGAACTTGGTGTTGCCCCCGACGTAGTAGTTGGTCTCCGGGGGGAACTGCTGGCCGTGCTTGTCGTACCAGAACTCCGGCGCACGGTACTTGGCCGTGATGAAGACGGCGGTGGAGTCCCAGTTGTCGCGTTCCCTGGGCAGGTAACCGCCGCGTTCCAGGATCAGGACCCGCTTGCCACTGGGGGCCAACCGGTGGGCGAGCGTGCCGCCGCCCGCGCCGGTGCCGATGACGATCACGTCGTAGTGCTGCTTGTCGGCCATGCGAAAGTTCCGTTCTGAAGAAGTCGATCGGCCAGCTGTACCCAGCGCCTCCCGATCGGCCCTGGTGGAATGCCGTGCCGACCCGTATCGCCCCCTCGCGTTCCATCTCTGTTTTCAACGTATCGGGTGGCGCATGCGGCGGCGACCCGAGGAAGACGGCGTGGGGGCGTACTCGTCTGGTTCACGACGGCCGAACCGGACGGCGTCACAGGACAGCGATGGGGTTGACCGGCGAGCCGGTGGCGTGCGGCAGCCTCAGCGGGGCGATCACACACAGGAACGACCACCGTCCCTCGGCTTCGCACGCCGGTGCCAGGTCCTCGAACTGCAGGTAGTCCAGAAGGTGTAGGCCCATGGCGTGGACGGCGACTACGTGGACGGGGAAGTCGATGCCCTCGACCGAGCTCGGGGCGGTGTCGTTGTTGCCGTCGCCGCCGAGCACGGCGACCCGCCGGTCCGCCAGGAACTCCAGCGCGGCCGGATGGAGACCGGCGCGGGCTTCGGCCGCGTGCCAGGCCCCGAGTTCTGCACGGCGCAGGCGGTGGCCGACCCGGACGAACAGCAGATCACCCGCGCCCACCCGGACGTCCTGGGCGGCTTCAGCTCCTTCCAGGTCGTCGGCGGTCACGTCGTCGCCCGGTTCGAGCCACCGCACGCCCCGCAGCCGCGGGATGTCGAGCAGCACACCGCGCCCGACGATGCCATCGCGTGCCACCTCGACGGACAGCGCCGCGGCCCCGCCTTGCGAGACGGTGCTCGCTGACACGTCACCATGCAGCGTGCCGTCGTAGACCACATGGCACAGGGCGTCGAGGTGGCTGTCGGCGTCGCCGTGCACGTTCATCGCGAAACTGTCCCTCGCGAATGCGAGCCCGCTCGCTGCGGGATCCGGCTGACCGAGCATCACATGTCTCGCGGGCTCGGGATTGTCCGGGCCCGGTGACCACTCCACCGGAGCGGCGAGCGTGACCGTCCGGCCGGTGCGCACCTCACGGGTCGCGGCCACCACCTCCGCAGGAGTCACCGCCACCAGGGCACCCCGGTCGCCCGCGGCCCACGCATTACGAGCAAGCAGGTTACGGCGAAGGGTGTTGAACTCGGCCGCCCCCAGCCTCCGCCGTCCCGCATGAACGGTACGGTTTGCCATCGGTCAGCGCCCGTGCTCCGCGTCGAGCGCGGCATCGAGGGTGGTGGCGGCCATGATCAGCGACAGGTGGGTGAACGCCTGGGGGAAGTTGCCCAGTTGCTCACCAGTGGGACCCACCTCCTCGGCGAAGAGACCGACGTGGTTGGCGTAGGTCTGCATCTTCTCGAAGGTGTAGCGGGCCTGCTCCAGCCGTCCGGCGCGGGCCAGCGCATCGACGTACAGGAAGGTGCACAGGCTGAAGGTGCCCTCCGAGCCGCGGAGCCCGTCCGGGGAAGCCGCCGGGTCGTAGCGGTAGACGAGGCTGTCGGAGACGAGTTTGCGGTCCATCGCATCCAGGGTGGACAGCCACATCGGGTCCTTCGGAGCGATGAAGCCGAGCATGGGCATCATGAGCAGGGAGGCGTCCAGGACATCACCGTCGTAGTGCTGGACGAAGGCCCCCTCCTTCTCGCTCCATCCGCGGTCCATGACCTGCTCGAAGATCGTGTTTCTCGCGGAACGCCAGGTCTCCAGGTCAGCGGGCCTGCGGAAGCTCTCGGCCAGGCTCACTCCATGGTCCAGGGCGGCCCAGCACATCACCCGGCTGTAGGTGAAGTCCTTGCGACCGCCGCGGGTCTCCCAGATGCCCTCGTCCGGCCGGTCCCAGGCACCCGACAGCCAGTCCAGCGTCTTCGTCAGTGCCTTCCAGCCGTGGTAGGTGGCGTGCGGCCAGAGTTCGCGGCCCATGGACAGGGCGTAGAAGGTCTCTCCGTAGATGTCCAGCTGGAGCTGGTCGGCGGCGCCGTTGCCGATGCGTACCGGGGAGGAGCCGCGGTAGCCCTCGAAGTGCTCGAGCGTCTCCTCCGGCAGGTCGGGACTGCCGTCGATCCGGTACATCGTCTGGAGCGGTTCCCCGTCCACCTTGCCCTCACGTTCGCGCAGCCGGTCCACCATCCAGTGTGTGAAGGCGGTGGCCTCGTCGACGAAGCCGAGGTCCAGCATGGCCCGGACCGACAGTGAGCCGTCGCGTATCCAGGTGAACCGGTAGTCCCAGTTGCGCTCACCGCCGACCTGCTCGGGCAGGCCCATCGTGGCCGCGGCGATCAGGGCCCCGGTGGGGGCGTAGGTCAGGAGCTTCAGAGTGATCACCGAGCGGTGCACCAGCTCCGGCCAGCGCCCGCGGTAGCGGGACTTACGCAGCCAGTCATGCCAGAAGCCGGTGACCTCCTTCATCTGCGCCCTGATTCCTTCGGGCGTCGGGGGCTCCGGCGCCTCGCCGCCCGGTGCGCAGACGGTGAAGACGACGCCACCGGACTCACCGGCGTTCAGCCGCACCCTGCCCCGCACGTCCTGGCCGTCCCGTTCCAGAGGGAAGGTGCTCTGCAGGTGGGCGTCCATCGACGGAGCACGGAACAGGGAGCTGTTTCCATCGACTTCGAGCCGGTGCTCGGCCCGGGCGTAGTCGAAGCGGGGTCGGCATTCCAGCGTGAATTCGACAGAGCCCCGCACGACCCGCACCAGGCGGATCAGGGTGTGGCGGTCGGTGGCCTTGCCGGCCCGGTCCGGCGGCATGAAGTCGACCACCTCGCCGACACCGTCCGGCGACATGAACCTGGTCACCAGGACGGCCGTGTCGGGGTAGTAGAGCTGCTTGCAGGTTCCCTCGGGGTGCTCGGGTGCCAGCCGGAAGAACCCGCCGCCGTCGTGGTCGAGCAGGGCGGCGAAGACGCTGGGTGAGTCGAACCGGGGAGCTGCGAACCAGTCCACGACGCCTTGCGCCGAGACCAGTGCGGCGGTTTGCAGGTCACCGACCAGACCGTGATCAGCGATGGGGGGATAGCGATCCATGGCTGCTCCAATGTCTCGATCCCCCCTCTCCACCATCGAACAATCCGGTGAACCCTGCTACCCGACACGGTCGGCCGCCCATCCCGCCGACTACCCGGGCGCGACACCTGTGTGGCGCAAGGTGTTCGACCGCGGGACTCGCTGCGGCCCGCATCGGCGCGGGCCGAAGCGACCGCGCCCCCAGCGGCGGCACCACTCTCGTCTTGCCGAGGCCGTCCGACCGGTAGTTACCGACCGTGTCCGCTCATGCGCAGAAACGAAGCCAAGGGATCACGGGCAGCGGTGCCGGACCAAAAACGGAGGCTGTCGATGGGGATGCTGCACGTCCGCCTGGTGACCCCCTCTGACCTCACCCCGCACGTTCTCACCTTGCTGACCGGCGGTGAACACGTCTTCCACCTCCTCGTCCTCCCCGGAGCAGTGCGCAAACCCGAGGGGGACGCGATCGAGTGCGACGTCCTGGTCGGCGCCGCCGACACCGTGTTGCGCGGTCTGCGCGAACTGGGACCCCAGGACCGCGGGTCCCGTCGGAGTGGGCTTCCTGGCCGGCGTCGGCACCGGAGTAGTCGGCGGCGCGGCCGGTATCGCCCTACTGTGGGGAATGTTCCGGGTGTTGCAGCTCGGCGAGGTGCTCGGCACGACGGCTCAGCTCGCAGCCGTCATCGGTGTGGCGGCGTTCTGCGACGTCCTGCGTGACGACTCCGGACTCATCGCCGCCGTGATCATGGGTTTGGCCGTCGCCAACCTTCCCGGTTTCGACGTCCCGCCGCGGCGACCGTTCTTCGAAACCATCGTCAGCCTGATTCTCGGCCTGCTCTTCATCTCGATCTCGGCCACCGGCGCCCTGCATTCGCTTCGCCACGTCGTGTGGCCCGCACTCGGACTTACGGCCTTCCTGGTCCTGATCGTCAGACCGTTGGTCGTGCCGATCGCCGGCACGGACCTGACGCGCGGAGACCGGGCATTCATCGGCTGGATGGCCCCGCACGGCATCGTCGCGGCCTCCACCGCTTCGACGTTCTCCGCCAGCCTGGCGGCCAAAGGCATCGGTGGCGCATCAAAGATCCTTCCCGCGACGTTCATCGTCATCGTCGCGACGGTCACGCTCTACGTGCCTGTTTCCGAAGTCCTTGAAGTGATCCCATGGTGGGACCGGGCAGTCGGAACTGCTCGAGCTCTCCCCGCGGCGGCGGGCACCGCGTTCAGCGCGACTTTTCGTCTCGGTGCTCGTCAGCCTCCGGGGCGGTGACGCCCAGTCGCCGGGCGACGGGGACAGCTGTCAGGCCGTACAGCGCGACCGTCGCCGCGATCACCAGGAACGTGGCGGGGAGGATCTTGGAGGCGCCTTTGATGCCTGCGTTGACGAGGCCTTCCGAGAAGGTGGTTGCGCTGGCCGCGGCCACGATGCCGCGCGGTGCCATCCACGCGATGAAGGTGCGTTCACTGCCTGGGAGACCGCTACCGAGCGTTGCCAGCGAGGCGGCGAGAGGGCGGGTGAGCACTACGAGGACCGCGACGAGTCCGAGCGTCGGGAGAACCACGTGGTGCAGGGACGCTGGGGTGACTGTGGAGGAGATGGAGACGAACAGCAGCCCGATGATCAGTTGGACCAGCGTTTCGGAGACAGGGCGGCGCTCGAACCGTACGACGCCGGGCAGGTGGACGACCGCCAGTCCCATGATGATCGCGGCGATGAGCCCTGTGTCGTCGCGGACCATGTCACAGGCCGCGGCCACGGCGACGACGGCCGCAAGCTGCCCGCAGTTGCGGAGTACGTCGCTGAGTTGGAGCTTGCACAGCAGCAGCCACAGCAGCATCGTCCCTACGACGGCGCCGGCCAGGCCGACGCCGAGGCTGATGGCGAATTGCGCCACCTGACCGCCGAAAGAGTCGCTGTGGTCGAGAACGGCGGCGAATACGACGGCTCCCAGGAGCCCCCCGATCGGGTCGACCAGGGAGCCTTCCCAGGTGAGAATCTGCTGGAGTCGGTCCTTCGGCCGGACGAAGGCGAGCAGCGGGCCGACGACCGTCGGCCCCGAGACCACGAGGATCGCACCGAGCACCACCGCCGCATCTCCGGACATTCCGAGCAGGGGCACCGCGAGCAGAGCGGCGGTTGCCCAGGACAGGCCCACACCGAGCATGATCAGCCTGATGACGACGCGGCGCATGCCGCCCGGGAGCTTGCGCGGGTCCAACCCGAGCCCGGCATCATAGAGGATCAGCGCCACGGCCAGTGACACCAACGGCTGGAAGGCGGCGCCCAGCAGCCGGTCGGGATGGATGTCGTCGGTCAGCGCCCCCGCGATGAAGCCCGCCGGCAGCAGGACGATGAGTGCCGGTACGCGTACAAGGGCTGCGATCACTTGTGAGCCGACCGCGAGCACGAACGTCAGGCCCACGCCAAAGAGGATCTCGTCAGTGGTCACCGCTCGCTCCTCTCCTCACCGTGCGGGTCATCGGGCCCACGCAACAACGAGCCTCCGCCTCGCTGGCCGGCTTTTGGCGTCACGGGGCCCGTGGCTCGATGAATCGCCACCTGATGGGACCAACCAACCGGGCGCGCTCGCCATGGCGATGCCCAGCTCCGGATGATGAGCAGTGGGTGGGGCAGGTCGGCCGCCCGGGAATATCCCGGGGCTCGACCAGAGAGGCGGGCGGGTGCAGGCGACCGGCTGGGACGCCTCACGTTCCGTCAGGTGGGCGGCTGTCGCGTCAGGGGGGCGGTGTCCAGAGCGACACGGACATTATTCGCAATTAGCCCCATTGTTTGCGTTATGGTCAGCGTGTCATGGAAGTGATGTCCGAGCCGGCCGGCCCGGGTGGACGGCGCACCTCGGACGGCAGTGCTCATCCGGGTTGGCGGGTGCGCTGCCGGGGGCCCGAAATGCCATACCGATCAGCGAACCCGCAGAACACCACGGGGACAGCGCAGAAAGGGCGGAAACGCGTATGACCGTGAGGCACCCGCGCAAGGAGAGCCGGGACCTGGAGATCAACCCGCTCTTCAGCCGAGAACCCCTTCGCGTGCCCCGGTACGCGCTGCCGGCCGGGGAGATGCAGCCGGACACCGCCTACCAGGTGGTGCACGACGAACTGATGCTCGACGGCAACGCCCGGCAGAATCTGGCAACCTTCGTCTCGACCTGGGCCGAACCCCAGGCGCTGCGCCTAATGGCCGAGTGCGCCGCGAAGAACATGATCGACAAGGACGAGTATCCGCAGACCGCGGAACTTGAGACCCGGTGCGTACACATGCTCGCAGGGCTCTGGCACGCCCAGGACCCGCACCAGGCGATGGGCTGCTCGACCACCGGATCCAGCGAGGCGGCCATGCTGGGCGGGCTGGCCCTCAAACGGCGCTGGCAGCACCGCCGCCGCGCCGAGAACAAGCCCACCGACCGGCCCAACCTCGTCATGGGCATCAACGTCCAGATCTGCTGGGACAAGTTCGCCGACTACTTCGAGGTCGAACCCCGCTACGTGCCCATGGAGGGCGACCGCTACCACCTCACGCCCGACAAGGCGGTCGAACTGTGTGACGAGAACACCATCGGCGTCGTCGCCGTGCTCGGTTCCACCTTCGACGGCAGTTACGAGCCCGTGGCCGACATCGCCGCGGCCCTGGACGACCTCCAGTCCCGTACCGGCCTGGACATTCCCATCCATGTCGACGGCGCCTCAGGAGCGATGATCGCACCCTTCCTCGACCCGGACCTGGAGTGGGACTTCCGGCTGCCGCGGGTCGCCTCGATCAACACCTCCGGCCACAAGTACGGCCTCGTCATGCCGGGCGTCGGCTGGGCGCTGTGGCGCGACAAGGACGTCCTCCCCGACGACCTGGTCTTCCACGTCAACTACCTCGGCGGCGACATGCCGACCTTCGCACTCAACTTCTCCCGGCCCGGCGCCCAGGTCGTCGCCCAGTACTACAACTTCTTGCGCCTGGGCTTCGACGGCTACCGGCGGGTCCAGCAGACCTCCCGTGACGTCGCCACCCGGCTCTCGCGGGAGATCGCCGGCCTCGGCCCGTTCGAACTGATCACCGACGGCAGCGAAACCCCGGTCTTCGCCTTCCGGGTACGCGAGGGCATCGACCACTTCACCGTCTTCGACGTCTCCGCCGCGCTGAGCGAACGCGGCTGGCTCGTGCCCGCCTACACCTTCCCCAAGAACCGCACCGACCTCGCCGTCCTGCGCATCGTCGTACGCAACGGCTTCGGCCACGACCTGGCCGACCTGCTGCTCGAAGACCTGCGCCGCGTCCTGCCCCGGCTGGACAAGCAGCACGCACCGCATCACGACGAGGATGACACCGGCAGCTTCGCTCACGGCGCGGAGACCAAGAACCCACTCCACCCGGGCCGGCACTGACCGGGGCCGCGGATCCCCGACCTGCACGCTGATCATGTGACAGCAGCGGCAGGCCGCCCGTCCACCACGAGGAGGAACCCACGTGCCGGCTGCGGTCTCAGCAGCGCCCCGCAGCGCGCCCACGCCACCTTCTCGCTGCTGGACGCCCCCGACAGCCTCAGCCGGCAGAGCCGCCGCGACCCGGACGGCACCGGTCTTGGGTAGTTCGCCGCCGACGGGACCCCGCACGTCGACAAGGCACCCATCGCCGCCTACCGGGACCGCGCCTTCGCTCAAGAGGCCAGGCAGGAAGAGTCGGCGACCTTCCTGGCGCATGTGCGCTTCGCCTCCACCGGCAGCCTGGTACACCCGCAACACCCAACCCTTCGAGCAGGACGGGCCGCTCTTCGCGTACAACGGGGTCATCGAGGGCCTCGCCACGCTCGACGACCACCTGGCCGAGGACCGGTCGCTGGTCCACCGGCGACACCGACTCCGAGCGGTTCTTCGCCCTCATCACCCGCGAGACCCGCAAACACGGGGGCGACGTCGGCGCCGGCATCCGGCACGCCGCCCGCTGGATCGCCGAGAACCTGCCCGTCTACGCACTTAACCTGATCCTCATCACCTCGGACCAACTCTGGGCACTGCGCTACCCGGACACTCATGACCTGTACGTCCTCCAGCGCCCGGCGGGCGGACAGCACGGCAGCCGGCATCCCGGCCGCCGCTGTCGCTCGCAATTCCGACGGCCCGCAGTGGACCTCAAGGCGTACTACTCGCAGTGACCGCGAGGACCGCTGGGTGCGTCACGCACGGCAGCACGGCCTACTGCCCTGATTAGGCTACGCCGGGGACTCGACGTAGGCCTGCTGAGCCGGACCCGCGCCACCTCCAGGCCGTCGGCCGCTGACGTGCCCTTTCGCCTCCTGCTACTTCCCCGGCGCTGCGGCGGTGCGGCGACTCGCACGCCGCCAGAGCCGTCGTTGCAGGCGGAGGGTGAGGAAGCCGACGATCACGAGGACGGCGACGTTCAGGAGGAGCTGGAGCAGCGAGCCCCATGCCTCGGACCAGTTGGCGAAGGCGAGCGAGACGGCGATGTCCGAGGCGGCAGGAATCGTGGTCACGGAGATGAAGACGCCGAGGAGGGCACTCGCATGAGCCTCGGTGAGCGAGACGATGCCGACGATCCCGGCGAGGGCGGCCACGACCAGTGAGAAGAAGTTGGGCGTGTCGATGAGCTGGGAGACAGGCCGCACGCCCCGCTGGAATGCGTCCGACTCGAAGTGAGCACCCCGCGACAACACGGCAAAACCGAAAGTGACGATGATCGCCAGCAGGAAACCGACCGTCAGCGCGCGTGTGCCGTCGCGCACCCTGCGGCGGTTGCCGCGGTCGAGCCCGAGGGCGACGCTGGAGATCGCGTTGTACTCCGGGCCGACCACCATGGCGGCCACGACGAGGATCTGGGAGTTCGACATGATGCCGACCGAACCGATGACCCCGGCGATGACCAGGAACAGGTAGAAGGAGGGAAGGTAGGTCCCCTCCGCCCGGATGTGGGCCTCGACCGCGGCCCACAGTGGTGTGTGGACGAGCGTGCTGGGCTCGTCGGCCTCGACCTGCTCCGCACGCCGCGAGAACATCATCTCGACGTCATCGACGGCGATCGACCCCATGCGGTCGATCTCCAGTTCGCGCAGGCTGCCCAGTACTGCGTTGGCGGCGCCCTTCATCACATCGCATTCGAGCGCGTCGCCGTCCGGCGTGTGCGCCGACCCCCTCAAGACCACGAGGTTGAGAACGTGAGGGTCGGCGGTGAGCAGGTCGATGGCCCGCTGGGTCAGCACGGGTGGCATCACCATCCTGAAGTGGATCAGGTCCATCCCGGCCTCCAGCTGTCGGGAGCCAACGCTGCCGACGTCTTCGCAAGGTGTATGAGATTGCCGGTGCGAGACGGTCGGCATGGAGCCGAACCGGCGTGCAGCCGAGCAGCCCCTAGACATCCCGCTCCTCGTGCCGCAGGACGGCAGACTCGGCGAGGGGAGCCCACGCGGTCGGCGCGGGTGCGTGGCATCCTCCCGGCGAGTGTCATCGCGAGGACGGAACTCCGCGGCGACGACGAATCACGGCACGTCCGACGAGCAACTTCAGACACCCGTCATGCTAGGCACCGCTCGAACGCGCGTGGGCGGTACGCCCCGGCATCGGCGGTGCCGTTCATCCGATCGGCCGTATGGCCGCGGGCAAGGACTCGGTCGCTGCTGGGGCCATGGTGCCAACGAGTGGCTGAAGGTCAAGGAGTCGACGCTCAGCGCGCTGGCGCGGAAGCTGGCGGTCCCGAGTGGATGCGCGCCGCGCTTGGGCGAGGCGGCAAGGAGTGCGAACGGGCAGGAAGCGACTCGGGAACGCGCTGCTCACACGACTTGGAAGTCATCGCCGAGCCGGGGACAGACCGGGGACTTTTCGGGGACTTTCCGCCGCGTAAGCAGGGAAGGCCCTGACAGTGCTGAAAGGCGCGAACGCGCTGGTCAGGGGCCACCTCCTCAGCACTCGATGATGTTCACCGCGAGCCCGCCCCGGGCTGAGAGCGGACGCGTACGTCGAGGCCAGCAAGGTCATCAAGCCCATGAAGGAATCCTGCGCGGACATGTTCGTCAAGTACAAGGAGACGGCCCATTCCGTTGGCAGGCCCGACGACGGCAGCACGCGTTTCCCTGCTCGTCTCGACGCGCTCCCGGGCAGGGGCGTCGCGAATGCTGTCGGCGGGCCCCTCGGTCAGCAGATCGCCGACCCAGACGTGGGAGTCAGCCGGATGATCGAAGGAGCGCCGGTGCGCGTGGAGTCCGGGCTGGAACTGGCCGTAGCGGTGTAGTGCGCTTGATGCGCGTGCGCGGCGAAGGCTGAACTCCGAATCTCAGGAACGCCAGTGGCGCCGTCGGTGCGGACATTGCGAGGCCCCTTTGGTGAGCACTCTCCGTGAAGGCTGACGGGCACTCAGATAGCTCTGATGCATCGTCACCAATTTAAGATCATCTTGCACGCGCGTTGCGCAAGGGGATGAAAAACGGCGATGATCAATGGAGGGACCCGTAAGTGTGTAACGGCAGGTCAGCAGGCATTTAGGAGTGTCGTGCCCCTCATCTCCTAGGGGCACGACACTCCGCCGATCAGATGTCCCGGAAGATCTCGATCTGCGCGCCGATCGAGTTCAGGCGCTCGGCGAGATCCTCGTAGCCGCGGTTGATGACGTACACGTTCCGCAGGACCGAGGTGCCGTCGGCCGCCATCATCGCGAGCAGGACGACCACTGCGGGCCGCAGCGCGGGCGGGCACATCATCTCGGCGGCGCGCCAGCGGGTCGGGCCCTCGACGAGCACCCGGTGCGGGTCGAGGAGCTGGAGCCGGCCGCCGAGGCGGTTGAGGTCCGTCAGGTAGATCGCCCGGTTGTCGTAGACCCAGTCGTGGATCAGCGTCTTGCCCTGCGCGGAGGCCGCGATGGCCGCGAAGAACGGGACGTTGTCGATGTTGAGGCCCGGGAACGGCATCGGGTGGATCTTGTCGATCGGCGCCTCCAGCTTGGAGGGCCGTACGGTCAGGTCGATCAGCCGCGTACGGCCGTTGTCCGCGAAGTACTCGGGCGTACGGTCGTGGTCGAGGCCCATCTCCTCCAGAACCGCGAGCTCGATCTCCAGGAACTCGATCGGCACCCGGCACACCGTCAGCTCCGACTCGGTGACCACGGCGGCGGCGAGCAGGCTCATCGCCTCGACCGGGTCCTCGGAGGGCGAGTAGTCCACGTCGACGTCGATGTTCGGCACACCGTGCACGGTGAGCGTCGTGGTACCGATGCCCTCCACCCGTACGCCCAGGGCCTCCAGGAAGAAGCACAGGTCCTGGACCATGTAGTTGGAGGACGCGTTGCGGATGACCGTGGCGCCGTCGTGGCGGGCGGCGGCGAGCAGCGCGTTCTCGGTGACCGTGTCCCCGCGCTCGGTCAGCACGATCGGCCGTCCGGGTGTGACGGACCGGTCGACCCGGGCGTGGTAGAGCCCCTCGGTCGCGGCGATGTCGAGGCCGAACCGGCGCAGCGCGATCATGTGCGGCTCGATGGTCCGAGTGCCCAGGTCGCAGCCGCCCGCGTACGGCAGTTTGAAGGCGTCCAGGCGGTGTAGCAGCGGGCCGAGGAACATGATGATGGACCGCGTACGAATGGCGGCCTCGGCGTCGATCGCCTCCATGTCCAGCTCGCTCGGCGGCACGATCTCCAGATCGACCCCGCCGTTGATCCACCGGGTGCGGACACCGATCGAACCGAGGACCTCCAGAAGGCGGTACACCTCTTCGATCCGGGCCACCCGGCGCAGCACCGTGCGCCCCTTGTTCAGGAGCGTCGCGCACAGCAGCGCGACACAGGCGTTCTTGCTGGTCTTGACGTCGATCGAGCCGGACAGACGACGCCCGCCGACGACGCGCAGATGCATCGGACCCGCATAGCCGAGCGAGACGATCTCGCTGTCCAGCGCCTCACCGATTCGGGCGATCATCTCAAGGCTGATGTTTTGATTGCCGCGCTCGATGCGAGTGACGGCGCTCTGACTGGTGCCGAGCGCCTCGGCAAGCTGCGACTGTGTCCAGCCCCGGTGTTGCCGGGCGTCACGGATGAGCTTGCCGATACGTACGAGGTAGTCGTCTGCCATGGCGCGACCGTATATCGGATGTGAGATAAAGAAAAATGGAGCGCGGCCTTCCGTGTGGCCGGGTTCACGAGGCGGTGTTCGAGGGGGAGTTCGGGTGCCCCGCACCGGCGCGGCGGCGACGCCCGCGGCGTGCCGGGCGCCGCCGCGAGCCCATGTCGCCGCCGATGAGTGCCGCGAAGGGGCGCTTCCGTGACGGTTCGTCGATACTGGTGCTCTATGTCGCTATTGGGTCACTTTGCCTTGCGCGTCGTCTTGCGCCACCCGAACGGCCCCGGCAGGTCCATCGACGTCGTCCGGCGTCCGGTGCTGCTGTGTGTGCGCCTCGGCCCGTTCTTTCCGCCCGAGGTGATGGACCATGACTTGCGGTTGATGTTGAGCCGCAGTCCCGGAAGGATGCGGAAGCTCTTGCGGAAGGTGAGCGGCATGGGTGCCCCCTGCGGGTCGGTCGCGCCGGGACGTTCCCGGCGGACACCGGGTACCCCGAAACGGCTCCGATGTGCCTGCTCCTCGGTTTCGGTGCGTCAACCTCCGCCTCGAGGGGACGAGTTGCCCCCTGGGGTGGTGTCGGATTCCGGCCCGGGGGCTGGGGCGGGCATCCGGAGGGCGGCGAGGGTCCGGCCCGCGTGCCGGATGACGTGGGTGTTGGCCGGGTCCGCGGCGAGGTCGCGGTGGCCCTGGCCGTCGTAGGTCCGGGCCCCGTCGGTGAAACTGCGGGTGCGCACCCGGCGGTTGAGGTACGAGACGGCCCGGCCACCCTCCAGCCGGACGCCGTGGATCATGCCGTCGCCGAAGAACCGGTGTCCGGAGGTGGCGTCGGCCGGGTTCGGACCGTTGCGGAGGTACCAGCCGGTCGGCGCGGCCGGGATCCGCCCGGTCACCGGCAGGTCGTACGCGGTGAGTTCTTCGCCGACCGGGGCTTAGTTGCCCGCCAGGTGGGGCCGGCCCTGTTGCGCGGAGGTCATCGGGCAGCGGCCTTGGCCTGGACGTGGGCGACGTAGCGGACGGTGAAGATCATCGGGAGGGCGAAGCCGGCGACCTGGACGAGCGTGGCGGGGGTCGAGTGGGCGTTTCCGGAGTGCGCCACGAAGGCGAGCACGACAGCGGTCAGAGCGAAGGCCGCGGTCCAGACGGCGGTGATGATGACGTTGGTCCGGATGAACGGCTTGAGCCCCCAGACCTCGCGCGGGGTGGTGCGCTTGGCGATGCCCAACGTGAACGGCTTGCCGATGGCCAGCGAGACCCCGGCGATGACCGCCAGTGTGCCCGCGGACAGTGCCGCCGAGTAGTCGTGCACGTCCGAGTCCGGGTTGGCGAAGGCGATGGCGGCCAGCACGGCGAAGAAGACCGCGGAGCCGACCTCGATGATCAGCGCGTCGAATCCGGCACCTGCCCGTACCTGCTGGACGATCACCGCCACCGCGACCACCAGGGCTGCCAGCGCCGCCCACTGCCAGTTCCCGGAGGGCAGCACGGCGAAGACGATCCACGGGAGGAAGGTGCGCAGGTAGGACATGAGGTCTCCGCTTCAGTGTTTCCGTTCCGACGTGTCGAAACTAGAAGGTCTACTACCGACATGTCAATAGTGGAATGTAGACTGTGGGGCATGAGCCTTCGACACGCGCTGCTCGGGCTCCTCTCCGAGCGCCCCGCCAGCGGCTATGACCTGCTGAAACTGTTCGAGACATCGCTGGCCACCGCCTGGCCGGCGACCCAGAGCCAGATCTACACCGAGCTGACCAAGCTGGCGGGCGCAGGGCTGATCACGGTGGCGGCCGAGGGGCCGCGAGGCCGCAAGGAGTACGCCCTCACCGACGAGGGGCTGGCCGAACTGCGGCACTGGCTGACCGAGACCAAACCGCAGCGGAACACCCGCAGCGACATTCTCCTGCGGGTGTTCTTTCTCGGGGTGTTGACGCCCGAGCAGGCCCGGGGCTACCTCGCCGAGCTCATCGAGCTGTCCGACCAGGGGTACCAGGGTCTGCGGCGGCTGGAGGAGTCCGTCGACTGGGATGACGGCAATCTTTCGGTCTACGGCCGGATCGCCCTGGAGTACGGCCTGCGGTTCAACGCCATGCGCCGCGAGTGGGCCGAGTGGGCGGCCGGTCGGATCACCTGACGACCGGCGGACCGGCGGGAGTGCTGCGGGGACCGGACTCCCGGTCTGCCAGGGCGTGGTGGGCCACCTCGCTCGTCTCCTCGGCGAGGCGGACGAGTGTCACGGGCGACACCTCGGCGTACGGCGTGACGGGCCCGGGGCCCCAGCCGGTGCGGCCGATCGGCACCCCGGCGTGCTCATCCCGCACGACCGGGTTCACTGTGCTGGAAGCCGAGAAGGCCGGGATCGCCGTCAAGTCGCGATGGGCCGCCGAGACCGGGAGCCGCCGGTCCTGCCCTCGCCGCTCCGTATCGGGCAGGCGTGTCGCCGTGACCGGCTGATGCCGGGCGATGCGGGCCTTCTTCGCACGGCCGGTGTCCTGTGTCACCGAGTCGTCCCTGACGCGGTCGCTCTGACCTGCGATAAGGAATCTTGAATGGCGAAGTGGCCTTGAACTGCGGGTGCCGCCGCTCGGAGATGCGGAGAGTTTTCGCCAGTGGATCTTGCTGGATCGGCAGGATGCTTGGCGAGTACTGCTGCAGCGAGTCCGATGGCGTCGGGGTAGATCGCGGCGTGTGTGTAGGTGTCGAAGTTGGTCGGGATGCCGCGTTGGTGATTGTGGGTCTGCAGTGCGAGGAGCCGGTATCTCCAGTGGTGCGGGACGGCGGCTGGGGAGGCTGGCCAGGGTGGGACGGCTTCGACCGCGGTTTGGTGGGCGAGGGTGAGTTGCTGGGGTGTGCAGTGGCGTAGGAGGCGGTTCGCCCGGTGTTGGGCGGTGGTGATCTCTGGGCATATGGAGAGGTCGAGGTGGGGTTCTCCGAGATCGCTGAGCCAGATTCCGTGCCGTGTGCAGACCTTGTGGTGGATCGGGAGGTGGACGGGGACGGGCTGGCGGATGCCGAGGCGGGCCGTGCACTGGTGGCAGGCGGTCGTGGCTCGGGCGGGGCTTTCGTCGGTGCCGAAGGCGGGTAGTGCGTGGGCCAGGCCGGCCGGTGTGGTGCTGGTGAGGTGAGCGAGTTCGTGCAGGGCCTGGGTGGCTGCGGGGGCGAACATGTGGTGCTGGGCTCGGTCGTCGATGTTGTTGGTCTTCGTGGAGAACCAGGTGGGTAGTGCTGCCAGTACCTCGGTGACGGTGAGGTGGTTGGCGTGGGCGATGCGGGCCAGGTAGGAGTTGAGGGTTTCTCCTGTGATCGGGGCGACTCGCTGCGGCAGCACCGGTGTGCGCTCCGGCCTGCGGGCGAGCGTGCGGGACGCCCCGGATGGGATCTGGGGACCTTCCTCCTTGGAGTTGGTGTCCTGGCGGTCGGCCAGGACCGGCAGGCGGTGCCGGCGGGTCAGCTCGCGGTAGAGGGTTGCTCGGCTTCCCTGAAATCCGAGGTCGGCTACTTCTTTGAACAGGGCACTGGTCCGCAGGTGCGGATCTTCGGCGAGTCGCTGACGGCAGTATCTGGCGAGGGGTTCGGTGAGCAGGCTTGACCGTGGAGTCCGAATTCCCGGCGTTCTGAGGCCGCTGATGTAGTCGCGGACGGTTTGGTGGCTGTGACCGATGTGGTCAGCGATGGCCTGCACCGGCCATCCGGCCGCGTGCAGGGTGAGGATTTTCTCGGCTCGTTCTCGGGGCAGCATGGGTATTGATCACGTGGCGGGCGGCCGTGGGGACTGGGAAGTGAAATCGGCGTCGACGGCGTCGAGGCCCTTCTTGGTGATCTTCTCGCTGCCGTCCAGGACCGCGTTGATGGCGGCGCCGCGGATCAGCCAGAGCAGGCTCCCGATCATCCCGTGGGTTCGCTGGTGCAGGTAGCGGTCGAGCTTGGTGAGGGAACCGGGCCGCTGGCAGTGGAGCCGCAGGCTGTCCTCCAGGGCGGCGATCAGCGCGGTCCACTGCTGGTCCTGGCCGAACGGTCCGGTGCGGACCATGCCGAACCGGCCGGCGATCTGTTCTCCGCGGGCGCCGGAGAGCAGTCCGGTGCGTTCCAGGCTGATTCCGGCGTAGACGAAAGTGGCCGGGATACGTTCGGAAAAGTACTTCAGAGTGTCGGAGGCTTCGGCACCGGCGCGTGTGGCGGTGTTGAGGTTGTGGAGTTCGTCGACTGCAACGAGGGTCACATGGGCGTCTGTACTGACGCCGCAGACCGCGTCGGCGATGTCGGTGATGTTGCTCCTGGCGGAGATCGGCAGGTCGAAGAACCGGGCGAACTCCATCGCGATCATCTTGGGGGTGGCTGCGGGTGGGACGGTGGTGTAGATGACCGGGATGTCGCTGGAGGAGTTCGGGTGACGCCGTCGGTGGATCACCTCGACGGTCTTGCCGAGCTGGGTGAGCGCGGTGGTCTTGCCGGTTCTGGCGGGGCCGGACACCATCAGGCCGCATCGTCCGTAGTGGGCGTTCTTGTTCATCTGGATCAGGCGGCGGCCCGAGGTGATGACCTGGCGGATCGCGGGAGTCTGGACCACCAGCAACCGTGAGTGGTGGTCGATGCGGTCATCGTCGTAGCAGGCTCGTTTGTCGTCCGCGAGACCTGACCAGATCGCCTCGGGCAGCAGCTCCGGCACTGCGGGTATCTCGGTGACGAACCCGCGCCAGCCCGGCAGGGTCGTCAGCTGCAGATGCCCGTACCCGTCTGCGGGATCCCCGCCCTGCCCCGTCTCCTGGTTCACCACCGCTTGTCCGCTTCGGTAAACGGGTCGAAGATCGGCATCGGTATCACCTTGGCGATGTTCTCCTCGGGAGCGTCGTCGGCCGGGTCCGCTTGGCCGTCGGCAACGCGGTCGGCAGGGGGCACCTTGGGCGCGATCGGGGTGGAGGGCGGACTGGACTTGGTGCGGGCGGCGACGCGCCGGTCCCGGCGGCTGAGTCCGGCTCTTTTGCCCGCGTCACCACGGTCAGCGGGTCCCTGATGGGCTCGTCGCAGCAGATCTGCGACGGCGTCGGCGAGTTGCTCCTCACTCGCTCCGGGCAGGGTGCGGCGGGTGTGGTCCCAGGCCAGTTCGCCGAACGGGGCGGCGACGCGGTGCAGTTGTTTCCAGAACAGGGTGATCCAGCCGCTCTTCCGGTGGTCACGGACCCAGACGCGGGACACGTCGTAGGGGTCGTAGTGGATCTCCCACAGATCCTTGCGGTCCTTGACACCTGACCGCTGCTGCCGCAGCGGGTTGAGGGCCTGGTCGTCGTAGGTCCGGTGTTTGATCTTCACGCCGTAGGCGTTGATCGCCCGCCAGGTCGCGGGCAGCAGCTCGATGTAGTCGTCGGCCGACAACGCGACCGGGACATAGCCGGCTGTCTCGACGAGGGCGGCGTACTTCTCGTTCGGGCTGAACATCCGCCCCGGGTGAAGGGGGTCGCGCAGTCCGTCGTGGGGCCGGCTCTGCCAGACCACGATCCACTCGTCCAGGAGTTCCTGCAGTTCCAGCAAGGACCAGAGCGGCTGCTGTTCGACGTGCCGGCCGCGGCGTTCGGCGTTGAAGCCGGTGTAACCGGCCAGGAACTGGGCGAACAAAGTTCCGACCGAACCCAGCATCCGCTCGATGTGGCCCTTCTCCCAGCCCGATGCGTCGTGCACCGGCTGGAAGTTGATGCCCAGGAAGTTGCAGGAGGCCCGGAAGTTGCGGGAGATGAACACCTTCCCCTGGTCGACCACGATGGTCTCGGGGACGATGACCGGCCGGGCGGCGGCGTGCTCCAGACGCGCGTCGATGTCTAGCAGCCGCCTGAACGGCAACGCCGAGCGAGACATCGCCAGAGCCTGGGCCCAGCCGGGCCGCATCGGCTCGGGGGTGACGGTGCGGGCCAGCAACACGCTGGCGTCCACGGACTTGGTCGTCGGCCGCAGCACCGCCGCGGTCAGGCTCCTGGTGGCCACATCGATCATGCCGGTCAGATCCACTCGGGCGGGGACCCCGTCGTCCAGGCGGACCAGTACGTCCAGCGGGGTGGAGTCCATTTGCATCAGCTCGCCCGGCGCCGCCGCACTTCTTTCGCCGAAAGGCCCGTCGGGGCGGTCCGCCAGCGACCGGCGGGTGCGGGCCGATCCGGTGGTGTGCTTGCCCGCCGACAGTTTCTCCAGCAGCCGGTAGAGACTGCGCTGGGACGGCAGCTCCACCGCACCCCGGCCGTGCTCCGCCTCCAGGATCTGACCGGTCCGCCAGAACAGGTAAGTCGCCGTCCGGGTGGAGCCCTGGGCAGCCTCGGCGACCGCCTTCTGCATCGCCTCCACCACCAGCGTGTCCACCCGGCCGTGCGCGCTGACGGGCTTGGCGGACCGGTGGTCAACCATGCCGACCACTCCGCGGGCCTCATAGCGGCGGCGTCGCTTGGTGATCGCACTTGGCGTCACCGGCCGCCCCGCAGCGGTCAGTTCCGCTGCCTTGGCCTGCTCGCGGCGGGTCAGCGGCACGGACATCGACCACGCGAGCACGGCCGTCGGCAAGCCGAACGAAGTAGTCCGGGGCATGGCGCCGCTTCTCCTTCCCGTCATGCCAGTGCAGCCAGAACGGCTGCGAAGCGATCCCCACAACATCAGGATCGAAGTCCAGCAGGATCAGCCGGTCCTGCTCCAGCCACGACTCGAACCCCACATGGCGTCCCGTTGATGCCGCCCACCACCAGCCTGGGAAATGCCCGAGTCCGCGCGACCAGCGAAACGACCGGACCGGAATTGCCTCCTCCCACGCCAGCCCGTGGCACTGAGGCAACGGGACAACCCGCTCGTCGTAGCCCCCAGTACCGCCGAAGCGGAGCGTGAACCCACCTCCGGCCGCTTCACGCTCCGATGCAGCCACGACGCTCACCCGATCAGCTCGCCCAGCAGTTCGTCATCCACCCGCAGCGGCGCGAGCAGGTCGCGGACGTATGCCTCCCGCTTGATGACGGACGCGACTGTCCACCATTCGCCCAGTCCGGCCAGGTGGCTGCGGATCCTCTCCACCCTCTCCGGGTGCCCGGCCGCGTCACGCCAAGCGGCCCAGTTCTTGGCCGGCTCCGCCGCTTCCAATGCGTCCACCAGCTTGTGCTGGACCGAAGCGATGAACGGGCTCCCGAAGTACACATCCTCCGGACCATCAAACTTTCGGTCGAACAGCATCTTGTGCACGGCCCGGACCTCGTCGATCGAGTCCAGATGTACCAGCGGTATGACACCGTCTCCGGCCACGAGCCCACATCCCCGGTCTGAGCAACCACGTACCGAGGAAACCGTAGTGGCAACAGAGTGGGTTTGAGCAAGATTCACTGACAAAGAGGAAGATCGACTGTCACAGGACAGCCGGACAAATGACTCCGGGCGGACATGAGGGCTGTCCTTTGACAGTGAAGTTAGTCGTCTGGGTCGCGCTGACCTGCCGCGACTAAGTTGGTTGGCAAACGATCACGTGAGATGGGTCGCGGTGTCGGCGGTCACGTCGGCTGGTCAGTCCCAGTCGGACGCCGGCTGATCGACTCGTCCGCCTGTGTGTGGTGTGGGGATGTAGCCCTTCGCACCGGCGGGCAGTTCGGCGACACACGCCGACGAGCAGGCGCTGACCAGCAAAGGAAGCACGTCGGTGGCCACTCGTAGCGAGATCCACACCTGATGGAGTCCGCCTTGTGCGATCGGATGGTCGCAGACACTGCAGCGATGGATAGCGGTGTCGCCCCATCGCCGGGGATCCAGGTTCTCCAGATCGAGGTCCGTGACGGAGTCGTGGGCAGGCTGAAGTCTCGGGAAGGGCGGCCGCAGCTTCTCGTTGCCGAACAACGCGCGCGTGCTCACTGTGCTGCGGGTCAGCTTCCGGCATCGGGTGATCTCGTAGGGGAACCAGTGCAGCCGGTATGAGGTGTAGGGGGTGAACTCCTCCAGGCTGGTCATGGATCCGATCTCGGGCGGGATGCGAACCAAGTTGCTGCCGTAGAGCACCAGGTGTTTGACAGCCGTCAGCTTGGCGATGCTCGGGGGCAGGGTGATGACCTGCCGCCGCTCTTCCGGGCTCAGCTCGGTGAGGGGACGGAACTCTTCGCGCCCGTCGGCGATGGCCTCATCGACCAGCTCTAGCAGCTGCTGCCAGCCCGGGGCGGAGGTGTCCTGCCGTTCGGTGTGGAACCCGACGCGGGCTCGCGGTTGCGGCCTGGACTGGTCGAAGCACGAGCACGCGTCCTGGCGGGGCCCCCGCCGCTCCGGGGCTGGATCTGATGTGTCGCCCCAGCGGTTCACGTAGAGCCTCGGTTTTTCCTCGTCCGTCATGGCTCCCAAGATACGGAGGTTGCTGGGGGCCGCTTCAGTGACTATGCGGGCGAGAGAGACTCAGGGGCGAACGCTTGCGCGGAGAAGCTGGCGCTGCTGATGGGGAATTGCGTGACGTTCCACATGCGGACGGGACCGGAAGTAGACGTTGATGGAGGAGTAGGACACGGAGACGTCGTGGTCGTCCATCAGCCGGTTCCAGATCTCTCGGAGATCGAGGCGCTGGGCGAGCATGGCGTCAATCAGGGTTCGTGTTGAGTCGTTGATCGCGGGGGCGGGCCGTCTGACTGGCTGCCCCGTCTTGGGACCTTTCCTGGACCTGTAGGGGCTCGGAGCTGGCATTTCCAGGATGGTGCGGATGGTCTGGGAGGGCAGTTGGTGGCGTCTGGACAGGTCGCGGATGGTCGCGGTCCCGGACTGGGCAGTCTCGTGGATGCGGAGGGCCAGGTCCGGGCGGTCGGCCAAGGGGACGTTGCTGGGGTAGCGGACGTTCGGCTTAGTGCGTCGGCGTGGCGATGCGACGTCGGCCAGGGCTCGTTCGAGTGAGCGTCTGGGGCGGCCGGAGACTGCTGCGAGGCGGGAGAGACTGGGTTTGCCGAACCAGAACGGTGGGCCGCAGAGGAAACGGTGCAGGTAGCTGGGCTTGAGGTGGTTGGCTCGAGCCAGGCGCCGGATGAAGGAGTCGGTTGTCTCTCCGAGCCGCGGCGGAACCTGGATGGGAAGCAGGGCAGGTCGGTCAGTTGGCACGCGGGTCACTTTCGGGCCGTCTTCTTGGACGGGGACGTCGTCGCGGTCTCCGCGGCGTGGTCCAGGGGGATCGCGTCGATCGCTTCTTTGGTCACACGCTCGGTGCCATTGAGGATTGCGTCGATCGCGGCGCCGCGGATCGCGTGAGACAACGCTCCGATCATGCCGTCGGCCCGGTTGTGGAGGTGGCGGTCCAGCTTGACCAGGCTCCCCGGCGGGTGGTCGTGCAGGAGCAAGGTCCCCTCCAAGGTTGCGACCAGCCTCTTCCATTCGTCTCCGTAAGAAAACGGGCGGGTGGGAACGAGGGTGAACCGGCCCGCGATCTGGGCGCCCCGCGTGCCGGCCAGGAGTTCGCTTGTCTCCAGGCCGATGCCGGCGTAGACGAACGTTGCGGGGATGCGCTCCGAGAAGTACTTCAGGGTGTCGGAGACCTCGCCGCCGGCCCGCGTGATCTGCGAGACATTGTGGATTTCGTCGACGAGCACGAGGCCGGTGCGAGTGTCGGTGCAGACGCCGACCACTGCCTCGATGATGTCCGTCATGTTCGAGCGGCCTCGGACGGGAAGGCCGAGGAAGCGGGCGAACTCAGCGGCGACCATGCGGGCGGTGGCCGCGGGCGGGACGGTGATGTAGAGAACCGGGATGCGGTCGGCGATGTTCGGGTGCCGGGCCCGGTCGAGGAGTTCGTGGGACCGTCCGAGCTGGGTGATGGCGCTGGTCTTGCCCGTGCCGGGAAGCCCGGAGACCATCAGGCCGCGGCGGGCACTGATCGCATGCCGGTTGAGCAGGACCAACCTGCGGCCACAGATCACCGTCTTCTCGACGAACGAGGTGGCGACCGTGAGCATGCGGGCGTGATGGCCGAGTCGATCGTCGTCGTAAAGGTCCCGGGCGGTGGGAGAGAGCTGTTCCAGGTCCCCGGGAGACAAGAGGACCGGGGGCTCGGGGGAGCTGTCGATGAACCTCCGCCACCCGTCCAATGTGGTGAGCTGCCGGTTGGCATCGGCGTCGACCTCCAGCAACGCGGTGTGTCGGGCCGCTAGTTCAGGGGTGGTCACGAACGCCTCCAGGGATTGGCGAGCGGGTCGAACAAGCCCAGCGGGACGACCTTGGCCAGGCCAAATTCCGCATCGTCCTCTGGCGGCACCTCGGTGACTGGCGGGTCAGGATTCGACCGGTCGGTCGTGGTGGCCCGGGTGCGGGCAGCGACGCGGCGGTCTCGCCGGGAAGCCCTGGCCGGACGGCCGTTCTCCTCTGCGGGGCCGTCGTGGGCTCGCTGCAGAAGGGCAGCGGCGGCATCGGCGATCTGTTCCTCACTCCCACCGGCCACTTGTTCACGGGCGTGGTCCCAGGCCATCTCGCCGAACGGGACGCCGACGCGGTGCAGGTGCTTCCAGAACACCGTGATCCACCGGTTGGACTCGTCGCGGCGGTTCCGTACCCAGATGCGGGAGACGTCGTAGGGGTCGTAGTGGATCTCCCATAACCCCTTCTTCGCCGCCACCCCGGAGTGCTGACGGCGCAAGGGAGTTAACTCGCAGGCGTCATAGGTGCGGTGGTTGATCCGGATGCCGTAGGCGTTGATCGCCTGCCATCGTTCGGGCAGCAACTCGATGTAGTCCTCGCCGCTGAGCGGGGCCGGAACGTAGCCGCACGACTCCAGCAGCGTCGCGTACTTCTCGTTTGGCGAGAACGCCCGCTTCGGGGAGTCCGGGTCCCGCAGTGCATCGTGCGGGCGGTTCTGCCAGACGGCGACGGTCCACTCCTCCAACAAACTCTGCAGCTCGGGTAGGGACCACAGCGGCCCGTTCTCCAACCCCCGGCCCCGACGGTCCACCGACCGGCCGGTGTAGCCCGCGACGAACTGCGCGAACAGTGTCGCCACCGACCCCAGCGTCTTCTCGATCGCGCCCTTCTCGAAGGGCGAAGCCTTGTGAGTCGGCTGAAGACTGATGCCCAGGTAGCGGCAAGAGGCACGGAAGTTGTTCGAGATGAAGACCTTCCCGTGGTCGCAGACGATCGTGTCTGGCACGATCACCGGCTTCGCAGCTGCGCGCTTCAGCCGATCGTCCAAAGCCAGCAGCCGCCGGTGCGGCATCGCCGACCTCGACATCCGAAGGGCCTGCGACCAGCCAGGACGCATCGCCTCTGGAGTGATGCTCCGGGCCAGGAGAGCAGAAGCGTCGGCCGCCTTCGTCGTCGGTCGCAGCACCACAGCGGCCAGTGACCTGGTCGCCAGGTCGATCATGGCCGTTAACTCGACCTTCTCGGCAATCCCGTGGTCCAGCCGCACCAGGACATCCAGCGGAGTGGAGTCGATCTGCATCCACTCGCCTGGCGCGCAGGCCGGCACCTCGCCGAACGGACCGGCCGGACGCGCGTTCACCGAACGGCGCGTGGTCGCCGAGCCCGTCGTGTGAGTGCCGGCCGCCAGCTTGTCGAACAGCCGGTAGAGCGTGCGTTCGGACGGCACCTCGACACCTTCCGCGTCGTCGCGTGCGGTCAGGATCTGTGTCGCCCGCCAGACCACGAAGCCGATCGTCTTCGACGACGCCTCGGCGGTCTCCTCGATCGCCTCTCGCATCGCCTCGACCACCGCCGGGTCGACCCGGCCGAACGACGGCATCTGCTTGGCCGACCGGCCATCGGCCAGGCCGACCAGTCCGTCGCGCTGGTAGCGCTGGCGCCGCTGCTTGACGCCGCTGGCCGTCATCGCGTGCCCGGCCGCCGTCAGCTCGGCGGCCTTGGCCCGCTCCCGCTGAGCCAGCGAGTTCCGTTGCGGATCGAACTCCGGCCGTCGCACCGTCCCCGCAGGAGCATCCGCCGGCAAGCCGTCCAGAACCTCCAGAATGTGCATCTCCCACCAGCGGGCCTGTTCAGCAGCAGTCTCCGGGAATTCCGCGATCCTGCCCGTCGGAGGAACCCGCCGCCCTTTCCCCGTCACCGTCCACCTCCGTCCGCCAAGCGCACGATGGTGGACGGCCCCAGCAACTCGACCGCCAGTCCCTCGGCGGCCACTTCCTGGAGCCAGAGGAGATGGAACAGGGCGGGGAGCGTCTCAAGCCGGTCGCCGGCCGCATCCGCCCCGGACATCAACGGGACCGGGGCCGCGAGAACCTCCCGGAGCCGGTCCACGACCGGTTCGCGCCAGCATCGCGGGTTCCGGTAGCGCGACAGCCACCGGACATTCGCCACCAGCACCGCCTCCGGCACCCCGACCCGCTCGAAGCCCCAACCGGCCAGGCCGCAGGCCATGCGCGTCACCTCGAACGCCTCCGCGTCCTTCGGCTCGATCCGCTCATCGGCGCGGACATCGACGACCATCGCCGAACCGTCCGCGCGGCGTACGAAGTAGTCCGGCGCGTGACGACGCTCACGCTCGCCGTCGTGCCAGTGCAGCCAGAACGGCTGCGAGGCGATCCCCACCACCTCGGGATCGAAGTCCATCAGCACAAGCCGGTCCCGCTCCAGCCACGACTCGAAACCGACGTGCCGCCCGGTCGTCGCCGCCCAGTACCAGCCCGAGAAGTGACGCTCGCCACGCGACCAGCGAAACGGTCGTACTGCGGGCACGTTCTCGAATCGCGCCGTCGCGCAGTCCAGCAGCGGACGCCGCCGACGCTCGCGTACGGCATCCACGTACGACAAATCGACGTACGGCTCCGCAAGATCCACCCCGACCGGTACGGCCACCCAGCACCCCCAGTGCGTCCCCTCGTACGACTAGGTTCACTGGCAAAGAAGGCGAAACGACTGGGTTCGTTGTCAAACGACTCGATTGGATGACAGCGGACAAGGGCGCCCGGACATGACCTGTCCGCCCCCATGCATTAGAGTTATCTCGACATCGAGATATCTGCCGAGGCGTACCGCAGCCGCACTGCGTCGTCCATCCAGCGGTAAGGGTTACCTAACTTAGCCTTACCTTAGCGGATCGGCCATGACGTCGTGGCGGCAGGATGCGGTGGGAACGCGCACATCAATGAAGGAGACTGTCGTGTCGGCGAACAGCTTCGACGCCCGCAGCACGCTGCAGGTGGGCGACGAGTCGTACGAGATCTTCCGGCTGGACAAGGTGGAAGGCTCGGCTCGCCTTCCGTACAGCCTGAAGGTGCTGCTGGAGAACCTGCTCCGCACCGAGGACGGCGCGAACATCACCGCCGACCACATCCGGTCCATCGGCAACTGGGACTCCCAGGCGCAGCCGAGCCAGGAGATCCAGTTCACGCCCGCCCGCGTGATCATGCAGGACTTCACCGGCGTGCCCTGCGTCGTCGACCTCGCCACCATGCGTGAGGCCGTCAAGGAGCTCGGCGGCGACCCGGCCAAGGTCAACCCGCTCTCCCCGGCCGAGCTGGTCATCGACCACTCCGTCATCGCCGACAAGTTCGGCACGAAGGAAGCCTTCGGCCAGAACGTCGAGCTGGAGTACGGCCGCAACAAGGAGCGCTACCAGTTCCTGCGCTGGGGCCAGACCGCGTTCGACGACTTCAAGGTCGTCCCGCCGGGCACCGGCATCGTCCACCAGGTGAACATCGAGCACCTGGCCCGTACGGTCATGGTCCGTAACGGCCAGGCGTACCCCGACACCCTCGTCGGCACCGACTCGCACACCACGATGGTCAACGGCCTGGGCGTGCTCGGCTGGGGCGTCGGCGGCATCGAGGCCGAGGCCGCGATGCTCGGCCAGCCGGTCTCCATGCTGATCCCGCGTGTCGTCGGCTTCAAGCTGACCGGTGAGCTCACCCCGGGCACGACCGCCACCGACCTCGTGCTGACCATCACCGAGATGCTGCGCAAGCACGGTGTCGTCGGCAAGTTCGTCGAGTTCTACGGCGAGGGTGTGGCCGCCACGTCGCTGGCCAACCGCGCCACCATCGGCAACATGTCGCCGGAGTTCGGCTCCACCGCCGCGATCTTCCCGATCGACGGCGAGACCATCAAGTACCTCAAGCTCACCGGCCGCTCCGAGCAGCAGCTCGCGCTCGTCGAGGCGTACGCCAAGAAGCAGGGCCTCTGGCTCGACCCGGCCGCCGAGCCCGACTTCTCCGAGAAGCTGGAGCTCGACCTCTCCACGGTCGTCCCCTCGATCGCCGGCCCGAAGCGCCCGCAGGACCGCATCGTCCTCGCGAACGCCGCCGAGCAGTTCAAGAGCGACGTGCGCAACTACGTCGCCGACGACGACGAGGCGGGCAAGGAGTCCTTCCCGGCCTCCGACTCCCCGGCCGCCGCCAACGGCGTCCCGTCCAACCCGGTCACGGTCACGGCCCCCGACGGCTCGACCTACGAGATCGACCACGGTGCGGTGACGGTCGCGGCCATCACCTCCTGCACCAACACCTCGAACCCGTACGTCATGGTCGCCGCCGCGCTCGTCGCGAAGAAGGCCGTGGAGAAGGGCCTGACCCGCAAGCCGTGGGTCAAGACCACCCTCGCCCCGGGCTCCAAGGTCGTCACCGACTACTTCGACAAGGCGGGGCTCACCCCCTACCTCGACAAGGTCGGCTTCAACCTCGTCGGTTACGGCTGCACCACCTGCATCGGCAACTCCGGCCCGCTGCCGGACGAGGTCTCCAAGGCCGTCAACGACCACGACCTCGCGGTCACCTCGGTCCTCTCGGGCAACCGGAACTTCGAGGGCCGTATCAACCCCGACGTCAAGATGAACTACCTGGCCTCCCCGCCGCTGGTGGTCGCCTACGCCATCGCGGGCTCCATGAAGGTGGACATCACCCGCGACGCGCTCGGCACCGACACCGAGGGCAAGCCGGTCTTCCTGGCCGACCTCTGGCCCTCCGAGGCCGAGGTCAACGACGTCGTGGCGAACGCCATCGGCGAGGACATGTTCAACAAGTCCTACCAGGACGTCTTCGCGGGCGACGCCCAGTGGCAGGCGCTGCCGATCCCCGAGGGCAACACCTTCGAGTGGGACCCGCAGTCCACGTACGTGCGCAAGCCCCCTTACTTCGAGGGCATGACGATGGAGACCACCCCGGTCTCGGACATCGCCGGTGCGCGCGTCCTCGCCAAGCTCGGCGACTCGGTCACCACCGACCACATCTCCCCGGCCGGTGCGATCAAGGCCGACACCCCCGGAGGCAAGTACCTCACGGAGCACGGTGTCGAGCGTCGTGACTTCAACAGCTACGGCTCGCGCCGCGGCAACCACGAGGTCATGATCCGCGGTACGTTCGCCAACATCCGCCTGCGCAACCAGATCGCGCCGGGCACCGAGGGCGGCTACACCCGCGACTTCACGAAGGACGGCGCCCCCGTCTCCTTCATCTACGACGCCTCGCGCAACTACATCGAGCAGGGCATCCCGCTGGTCATCCTGGCCGGCAAGGAGTACGGCTCCGGCTCGTCCCGCGACTGGGCCGCCAAGGGCACCGCGCTCCTCGGCGTCAAGGCCGTCATCGCCGAGTCGTACGAGCGCATCCACCGCTCGAACCTCATCGGCATGGGTGTCCTGCCGCTCCAGTTCCCGGAGGGCGCCACGGCCGAGTCCCTCGGACTGACCGGCGAGGAGACCTTCTCCTTCACCGGCGTCGAGGAGCTCAACAACGGCACCACCCCGCGCACGGTGAAGGTCACCACCGACACCGGCGCCGAGTTCGACGCGGTCGTCCGCATCGACACCCCCGGCGAGGCGGACTACTACCGCAACGGCGGCATCATGCAGTACGTGCTGCGCAACCTGATCCGCAACTAAGCGGTCCGGTAAGGCAGTTGCAAGGCCGCCCTGCGGCAGTCGCAGGCCGGCTCCAAGGCAGTTGAGGGCCGCATCCCCGGTGACGGGGATGCGGCCCTTCGCCGTTGCCTTCGCCGTCGCCCCGAAGTCGGTTTCAGGACATCGGCGTTGCTCAGGTGGAACACAGGGTTCCCCCAGCGGGCCGGGACAGGATTGCCCCATGTCTGGTGCTTCCGGGGTCCTTGTCGGCCGTGTCCGTGTCCGTGTGTCGATCGTCCACGACGAGCCGGTGCTCAACGGACCGCTGTCCGCCGCCGTGACGGCGGCGGGCGGGAGATGAGTCCCCTCCCCGTCACGCGCCGACTGCGGGAGCTGCTGCGCGGGCGGTTCCCACACACGCGGTCCTTGCGTACGCGACCCCCGCACACGCGATCCCTGTGCACGCGCCTCTTTGTCCTCATCGGGCTGGCACTCGTCGCCGTGTGCGCGACCATGGCGTTCACCACGGTCCTCGCGCAACGCGCCTACCTGCTCGGCGACTTGGACCGACGGGTCGGAGACGCGGCCGAGCGCAGCCGGGACGGCGTCCTTGGCGGTCCGGGCGTGGGTCCGGGCGTGGGTCCCGGCGTCGGGACGGACCTCGGGACGGACCTCGGGTTCCCCGACGCACGGGGGCAGCCCGTCGGCACGATCTCCGCCCGGCTCGACGACGGCGGGGCCGTCGTCGAGGCCAAGGTGGTGAGCCGTTCCGGCGCGCCGCGCGATCTCGGCGTCGCTCAGCGCTCCGCCCTCGCCGGCATCGAGCCGGACGGCTCCCTGCACACCCGGACGGTCCCCGGGCTCGGCACCTACCGTGTCACCGCGCTCGGCGGCGGACGGCCCGTGCTCACCGCCCTCCCGATGGACGACGTACAGGACATGATCAGTCGTCTGGCCGTGGTCGAGGGCGTGGTGGCGGCCGCCGGTCTCACCGTCGTGGGCAGCGTCTGCGCGGTCGTCGTCCGGCGTCAATTCCGCCCGCTCGGACGGGTCGCCGCCACGGCCGTCGAGATCTCCCGGTCGCCGCTGGGACACGCCGAGATGACCGGCCTGACCCGGGTACTCGAACGGGACGCCGGCGCCGGCAGCGAGGCAGGCCAGGTCGGCGCCGCGCTCAACCGCCTGATCGACCACGCCGAGACCTCCGTCGCACAACGCCTGCGAGGCGAGGAGGAGTTGCGGGAGGAGAAGCGCCGCGGCGAGGAACGCATGCGCCGCTTCCTCGCCGACGCGAGCCATGAACTCCGTACGCCGCTCGCGTCCATCGCCGGATACGCGGAGCTGATGGACCGGGGCGCCCAGTGGCTCGAACCGGCGCTGGCCTGGCGGCGGGTGTCCGCCGAGTCGGCGCGGATGACGGGTCTCGTCGAGGACCTGCTGCTGCTCGCCCGGCTCGACGAGGGGCGGCCGTTGGGGTCGTCGGAAGTGGACCTGGCGGCGCTGGTCACCGAGGCGGTGTGGGAGGCGCGGGCCACGGGGGAGGACCACACCTGGCAGCTGGACCCGCTCCCGGACTCCCCGGCCCTGGTGGCCGGCGACGAGGCCCGGCTCCACCAGGTGGTGGCGAACCTGCTGGCCAACGCCCGCGCGCACACCCCGGCGGGCACGACGGTCGTCGCCACAGTGGAGGCCACCGGCATGTACCGCACGATCCGGGTCCGCGACGACGGCCCCGGAATCCCGCCCACCCTGCTGCCCAGCGTCTTCGAACGCTTCACCCGCGCCGACGCCTCCCGCTCCCGCGTCTCTCCCGGACACGGCGGCTCGGGCCTCGGCCTGGCCGTCGCCGCGGCGATCACGACGGCCCACCACGGCCGTATCCACGCCGAGAGCGCCCGGGCCGTACGGAGTTCACCGTCGAACTCCCGGCCGCCGCAGCCCGTGCCCCCGTCGCGGGCCCGAGGGGTCCGGACCCGGAGGAGTGCGTACCCGTGCCCCGGACCGCTGGGGAAGCCGTCGTCTTCCACCGGAGGTGAGCGCGAACGGCTGACGGGCCCGTCAGCCGTTCCGCACGGACCCAGGGAGACACCCCCTGACGCCCCGGTCCGCAGGGGCCGTCGCGCGGCAGGTCCGGACCGACGGCCCCGTCCTCAGAACCAGCCCACCGCCTGCCCGAGCAGGAAAGGAGCCGGGACGAGAGCGGCCATGCCGAGCCAGGGACCCACCGGGCGGCCCTCCTGGAAGGGCATCAGGACGTCCACCACCAGCACCATGCCGAGGACGAAGCCGCCGCCCAGCACGGCGCCGGCGATCAGGCCGAGGGCGTTGTCGGGTGTCTCCCGGTGGCAGCCGAAGGGGCCACCGCAGTCGACGGACGGGAATCGGGTCAGCAGCCACCGCACGCACAGGCCGGGAACGATCCCCACCCCTCCGATCAGCAGGTTCGCGAACGCGGCCGCCGACAGGGCGCGGCCACCGCCGCGGCCGGCGCACACGGTGCCGCTCCGGCGACCCCAGCCACGGTACGAATCCCGCACCGGTCCACCTCCTCCCGAACTCCCGTTGATACGACCCGTTTTCACAGGTAGAGGGCGCGGGCCCCCGCGAGGTTCCGGGAACGCGGACTCGCGCCACGGCCGCACCCGCCACGTGAGGGGATGCAGGCCCACGTGCTGCCCACGTGCGGCCCACGTGCGGCCCACGTGCTGCCCACGGGCGGGCCGCGTGCGTGCGCCGTGCGCGAGGCGTTTACAGGGGTTCCTGTGCGCGCTACGTTCCGCATGAGGTGGGAGCGCTCCCATATGGGCGGACCGGAACCTGCTCCCGGGGCCGCTCCCATCTCGCCCGACCCGCACGGTCCCGCGAAGGAGTGGTTGTCATGCACTTAACAAGACCGCACTTAACGAAACCGCATTTAGCGAGGCCGCATTCGGCGAGCCCGCAGTCGGCAGGACTTCGACGGCCGCTCTCCCGATCGCGGCTCGCCGGCCGCCACCCGTCCCCCTTCCTCGTCCTGCTCGCCCTGCTGGCCGTGCTCCCGGCCCTCGCCCTGATCGTCGTGACGGGCGGCCGGGCGGAGGCGCACGGCACCCCCATGAAGCCCGGCAGCCGCACGTTCCTTTGCTGGCAGGACGGGCTCACCGACACCGGCGAGATCAAACCGGTGAACCCGGCCTGCAAGGCGGCGCAACAGGTCGGCGGGACCACGCCGTTCTACAACTGGTTCTCGGTGCTGCGCTCGGACGGCACGGGGCGCACCCGCGGCTTCGTCCCGGACGGTCAGTTGTGCAGTGGCGGCAACCCCAACTTCTCGGGCTTCGATCTGCCGCGCTCGGACTGGCCGTTGACCCATCTCACCGCGGGCGCGACCGTCGACTTCGCGTACAACGCCTGGGCGGCGCACCCCGGTTGGTTCTACGTCTACATCACCAAGGACGGCTTCGACCCGAACGAGGCGCTCACCTGGGACGCCATGGAGGACCAGCCGTTCCTCACCGTCGACCACCCGCCGCTCAACGGCACCCCGGGCACGGTCGAGGCCAACTACTCCTGGAGCGGCAAGCTGCCGGCGGGCAAGTCCGGCCGGCACATCATCTACATGGTGTGGCAGCGCTCGGACAGCGCGGAGACCTTCTACTCCTGCTCCGACGTCGTCTTCGACGGCGGCAACGGCGAGGTCACGGGCATCCACGATCCCGGCAACCCGACCGAGCCCCCGCCCGGCGTGTGCTCGGCGCCCCGGCGCACCACCAACAGCTGGCCCGGCGGCTATCAGGCCGAGGTGACGGTCACCAACACCGGCGATGTCCCGATGCTCGGCTGGATGGTCGACTGGTCGCTGCCGGGCGGTCAGTCGGTCGCCAGCCTGTGGAACGGCAACGCGACCTACAGCGGTCAGGACGTGATGGTGCACAACGCCGACTGGAACGGCTCACTGAATCCCGGCGGCAGCTCCACGTTCGGCTACGTCGTTTCGGGCTCGGGTGACGATCCGTCAACGACCCTGCCCTGCCGGGTCGGTTGAACAAGCAACGCTCGGGGCGGACCGGGTGGGTGGGTTCGGACCCGCCCGGTCCGCGAGCCCGGACGGGTCGGGGGAGGCCCTGCCCGGGATGGTGCGGCTTGTGGCGACCGGCGTGCACGACAACGTTGTCGAACGGTCTGCGCAAGACTCTATCGCCTCAACGGACAACGATGTCAAGCAAGTTGACAACCGGCTCGGGCGCCGCGGGCCGCGTCGACGGGGTGCGTCATCACGGTGTGTCACCGGGATGACGCGGCGGGCGAGTCCTTGGTGGCGCAGGCGGGATGTGCGGCGGGCGGGTCCTTGGTGGTGCGGGCGGTGTGTGCGGTGAGCGTGTCCCTGGCGGCGCAGGCGGTGTGTGCGGTGAGCGTGTCCCTGGTGGCTCCGTAGGTGCCCGTGTACCCGTGCGCCCGGCGCGACGCCCGCGGCCCCATCGGGGTGCGTGCTGGGGTCCCGACGCCCGCGGTGCCATTGGAGTGCGTGCCGGGCGCGTCCCCGGTGGCGCAGGCGGTCTTCCGTGGTACCCGTGGCGCACGTTACTGTCCCTGCGGCTTGTGCGACCTGTGGTGCGCGACCCGTCCGAAGGAGGAGGGGCCGCGTCATGCGTTTCCGTCCGTCATCCATCCTGCTGGCCGTCGCCCTGACGGTCGCCGGCGCCACTCCGGCGCTCGCCGCACCCCCGTCGGGTCCACCGGAGCTCGTCCAGGACCCCACCGCGTACGTGGACCCGCTCATCGGCACCAAGAACGGCGGCAATGTCTTCCCAGGTGCCGTCACGCCCTTCGGCATGCTCTCCTGGAGCCCGGAGAACACCCGCGGGGACGCCACCCGCACGGCCGCGCCCGGCGGTTACCAGTACGACTCCACGCGCATCCGCGGCTTCAGCCTCACCCACATGTCCGGAACGGGATGCGCGGGCGGCAGCGGCGACATCCCGTTCTTCCCGTATGCCGGTGAGGTCACCTCCTCCCCGGCGAGCGACGCCAAGGACGCCGTCTACGCTTCCGGGTTCGCGCACTCCGACGAGCGGGCCGAGCCCGGCCACTACAAAGTGGGACTCGCCTCCGGAGTGACCGCCGACCTCACGGCGACCGCGCGCACCGGCTCGGGCCGCTTCACCTTCCCCGCCGACAAGCCCGCCTCGCTGCTGATCCGCACCGCCAACTCCGAGGTCGGGTCGACCGACTCGACCGTGCGGATCGACCCGGCGACCCGTACCGTCTCCGGTTCGGTGACTTCCGGGAACTTCTGCGGCTACCTCGACCCAGAGGGCCAACGCTCCTACTACACGCTGTACTTCACCGCGCGCTTCGACCGCGACTTCAAGACCACCGGCACCTGGCAGGACGACCGGCTGAGCCCGGGAGCCACCGAGGCGACCGGCGGCACCGGAGGGTTCGGACAGGGCGGCCGTCCCGTCGCGGGCAAGGGGGCGGGCGGCTATGTGGAGTTCGAGCCCGGCACCGACCCGGTGAACGTCAAGGTCGGTATCTCGTACGTCAGTCAGGAAGGCGCCGCAGCCAACCTCGCGGACGAGAACCCGCCGTCCCGCTCCTTCGCCTCCGTCCAGCGCGCCGCCCACCGTGCCTGGCGCGATCGGCTCGGCGCGATCGGCGTCGGCGGCGGCACCGACAGCGACCGCACCACCTTCTACACCGCGCTCTACCACGCCCTCCTGCACCCGAACGTCATCAGTGACGCCGACCGCAGATACCGGGGCCCCGACGACAAGGTGCACACCGTGAGCCGGGGCCACGAAGCGCAGTACGGCACCTTCTCCGGCTGGGACGTCTACCGCTCCCAGGTCCAGCTGCTGACCCTGCTGAACCCGGACACCGGCTCCGACATCGCACAGTCACTGCTCGAACTCGCCCGGCAGAACGGGGGAGTCTGGGACCGCTGGCTGCACGGCGCGAGCGGCACGCACGTCATGAACGGCGATCCGTCAGCCCCCGCCCTCGCGGGCATCCGCGCCTTCGGCGGCACCGACTTCGACCTGCGCGGCGCGCTCGGCTCCCTGGTGAGGGCGGCGACCGTACCGACCGAAGGGGACCTCTCCGCGGCGGGCAAACCGGTGCTCTCGGCCGGCCAGCGCCCCTCGCTCGACAAGTACCTCGAACACCACTACATGCCGTCCGTGTCCAACGCATGGGGCGGTGCCGCCGAGACCCTGGAGATGTCCGGAGCGGACTTCGCGATCTCCCAACTGGCCAAGGCAGCCGGGGAGAAGAAGACCGCCGCCGACTTCGCCGAGCGGTCCCAGTACTGGCAGAACAACTTCAACATCGCGGCCGACCCCGGCGGCGGCTACATCGCCAACCGCAAGGCCGACGGAAGTTGGGTCACCGGCTTCACCCCTTCGACCGGCAACGGCTTCGTGGAGGGCACGGCGGCCCAGTACACCTGGATGGTGCAGCACGACCCGGCGGGCCTCTTCGCCGCCATGGGCGGGCGTGCCAAGGCTCTCGACCGCCTCGACACGTTCTTCCACGACGCGGACGGCGGCTGGGCGTTCACCGGCAGCGGCGGCGACAAGTCCGAACTGGACAACGAGCCTTCGGTCAACGTGCCGTACCTGTACGACTACGCGGGCGCGCCCTACAAGGCTCAGGAGACCGTCCGCGCGGCGATGACCCGGCTGTGGTCGACGCAGCCCGGCGGCATCCCCGGCAACGACGACCTCGGTGAGATGTCGTCCTGGTACGTCTTCTCCGCGCTCGGTATGTACCCCCAGGTGCCCTCGCGCGCCGAACTCACCCTGTCCTCACCGCTGTTCCCGAGGATCGAGATCGAGCGCCCCGGCGGCGCCGACATCGAGATCCGGGCCCGGGGCGCGGCGGCGGACGCCCCGTACGTCCAGTCGCTGCGGGTCGACGGCCGTAGCAGCGAACGGCCTTGGCTCCCGGCCTCGTTCGTCCGTGACGGCGGCACGCTCGACTACACGCTGTCCGCCACGGCCGACAAGAGCTGGGGCGGCACCGAGACGGCCGCGCCGCCTTCCTTCCGCACGGGCGAGCAGCCGTACCAGATCGGGGTGGGCCCGACCGCGGCGACGCTCGCGCCCGGCGGCAGCACCGCGCTCGACATCCGTGCCCTCGCCCTCGGCGGTGGCGCCGGGCCCGAGGTCCGCTTCCACGTGGACGTGCCCGCCGGCGTGACGGCGACGCCCGCCGAGGGCACCGTGACCGACGGCGCCCAGCGGATCGCCCTCACCGCCGCCGACGACGCCGAGCAGGGGTTCTACGACGTCAAGGTGTCGGTGACCTCCGCCGACACGTCGTACGCGCAGCCGGTGGCCCTGACGGTCGCGGCCCCGGGATCCCTTCTCGCGGCCTACAACAACACCGGTGTCTCCGACGACACCGGCGACCACGCCGAGGCCGACTACGACGGCGGCGGCTGGAGCTACTCCCGTCAGGCCCTCGCCGACGCGGGCCTCACCCCGGGCAGCACGGGCACGGTGGACGGTCTCGCCTACACCTGGCCGAAATCGCCGTCCGGCCGCCCCGACAACGCCTCGGCGACCTCGCAGAGCATCGAACTGACCGACCCGGCAAGCCGGTTGTCCTTCATCGGCAGCGCCGTGAACGGCAACCAGGAGACCAGGGCGACCGTCACCTACACCGACGGCAGCACCGACTCCGTCGACCTGTCCTTCACGGACTGGACCGTCGGCGGCGGGGGCGGCACCGTCCAGTACGGCAACGAGACCATCGCCAGGACCGCCTACCGCAACGTCGCCGGCGCCGACAAGGACCCGGTGGCCACCTACATCTTCGCCACCAAGCCCTTCACGGCACCGGCGGGCAAGACCGTCAAGAGCGTCACCCTTCCGGATGACGCGGATCTGCACGTCTTCACCCTCGCGGTGAGCCCTTGAACCGTTCCTCAAGACTGAGCAGGAGTGAGCCCTTTCAGCCGCACGCTCCGAACGGTCTTGAACGTACTGGTCCCCGGCGTACTCAACCTCGGGGCGGCGACACACATCCTGTGCGTGGTCCAATCCCGAGAGGCCAGTTCCCTGCACGATCTGGCCAATTAGGTACGGCCAGAGGCGACGGGGAGGCCCTGAACCATCTCTCTGGTGGAGCAGGGGCCCCGCACGCCGACGCCGTACCTGACTTCCCACATCGCACGATCACGCTAACCCGGTCGGCCCAGGACTCCGCAAGCCCGCGAGCCGACCACCACACGAACGAGCTAATTCGGCCTCGTGCGCACTCCCCGACGAGCAGTTGCCAACCCTTCGGTCCTTGAACCCTTCAGCCGGTGCCCCCTTGGGCCGGTGAACCGGTGAGCTGATCCATCCGTGAACGCGGGGCGGGCCCGGAGTCTCCTCCGGGCCCGCCCCTTTCCCTTCGGTCCGGCTCAGGCCAGCAGTTCCACCTCCGCGAGGGTCGACTCGCCGTCGAGAACGAGCCGGTAGTGGGCGTACGAGCCCGGGTCCGCGACGGTGAACGCCCGGGTCTGTCTGTCCCAGGGGAAGGACTCACCGGAGCGCTTGTCGAGGTCCGTCCACGTCGTCCCGTCCGAGGAACCCTGCAGGGTCCACCCGGTCGGAGCCTTGGTGTGGTCCGAGCACGTCAGCGTGTACTGGACACCCTGGGTGGCGGCGCCGACCGGCAGGTCCACCGAGGTGACGGAAGCGTCCGTCGCCGAGGTGTTGTCGAAGAGCGCGCCGTCTCCCTTGAGGACGTCCGCGCGCGGCGACGGCACCTTGTCGTCCTCGGTGACCGACACCGGTGCCGCGTCCTTGCCGGTGCCCCACGAGGACGGCGTGGCGCCCATCTCGAACTCCAGCACTCCGCCCCGGGTGATCAGCGAGTGGGGGAGCGAAGTCGAGTTCCACCGCTTGCCGTTGAACCGCACGCCCTGCACGTACACGTTCTTCGCGCTGTTTCTCGGGGCCTTGATCACCAGGTCGTGACCGTTCTCCAGGTGGACCGTCGCCTTCGTGAACAGCGGGGAGCCGATGGCGTATTCGCCGCTTCCCATCACCAGCGGGTAGAAGCCGAGGGAGGAGAAGAGGTACCAGGCCGACTGCTCGCCGTTGTCCTCGTCGCCGTGGTAGCCCTGCCCGATCTCGCTGCCGGTGTAGAGCCGGGAGAGGACCTCGCGGACGTTCTTCTGGGCCTTCCAGGGCTGCCCGGCCGCGTCGTACATGTAGTTCACGTGGTGGGCCACCTGGTTGGAGTGCCCGTACTGGCCCATCCGTACGTCCCGGGCCTCGGTCATCTCGTGGATGACCCCGCTGTACGAGCCCACGGTGTCCGGCGAGGCGGTCTCGGGAGTCGCGAAGTACGTGTCGAGCTTCTGCGCGAGCGCACTGCGGCCGCCGTACAGGTTCGCGAGGCCCCGCGAGTCCTGCGGCGCGGTGAACGCGTATCCCCAGCCGTCGGTCTCCGTGTAGTCGTAACCCCACACGCGCGGGTCGTACTTCGCGGAGTCGACCCGCCAGTCGCCCTTGGCGTCCCGGCCCTGGAAGAAGCCGGCCTTGGAGTCGAAGAGGTTCACATAGTCCTGGGAACGGTTGAGGAAGTAGTCCGACTCCTCCTTGTAGCGCTTCTCGCCGGTCTTCCTGTAGAGCGCCTTGCCCATCTCGGCGATGCCGTAGTCGTTGACGTAGCCCTCCATGGCCCACGACAGGCCCTCGCCCGTGGCGGTGCTCGTGTAGCCGAGGAAGGGGGAGGTGGTCATTCCCTTGCGGCCCACGCCGGAGGTCGGCGGGACGACCGTCGCGTTCTTGAGCGCCGCCTCGTACGCCGACTTCGCGTCGAAGTCGACGCCCTTGACGTACGCGTCCGCGAACGCCACGTCCGACGAGGTGCCGGTCATCAGGTCCGCGTAGCCGGGCGAGGACCAGCGCGATGTCCAGCCGCCGTCCTTGTACTGCTGCACGAACCCGTCGACCATCTCACCCGCCTGACCGGGCGTCAGGAACGAATACGCCGGCCAGGTCGTCCGGTAGGTGTCCCAGAAGCCGTTGTTGACGTACACCTTGCCGTCGACGATCTTCGCGCCGGTGTGGGTCGGGGTGTCCGGACCCGGCATCGGGGAGAACGGCGAGGCGTACTGGTACTTCGAACCCACCTTCTCGAAGCCGGAGTTGGGGTACAGGTACAGCCGGTACATGCTGGAGTACAGCGTCGTCAGCTGGTCCGGCGTGGCGCCCTGCACCTCGACCTTGCCGAACAGCCGGTCCCACTGCTTCCGCGCGCCCTTCCTGACCGCGTCGAACGACGTGCCGTCCGGGATCTCCTGGCTCAGGTTGTCCTTGGCCTGGTCGATGCTGATGAGCGAGGTGGCCAGGCGCAGGGTGACGGTGTGGTCGGATCCGGGCTTGAACTTCAGGTAGCCCTTGACGCCGCTGGAGCCGCCCTCGGTCACCGGCGCGTCGAACACTCCGTAGACGAAGAGCCGGGTGGCGCCGGTCGACAGGCCGGACTTCACGTCCGAGTAGCCGGTGACGACACCCGCCGAGGTGTCCAGCGTCAGCCCCGCCTGCTCGGTCACGTTGTCGAAGATCACGCTCGCGTCCGCACCCGGATAGGTGAAGCGCAGGGCGGCGGCGTGATCGGTCGGCGCCATCTCCGCCTTGAGACCGTTCTCGAAGGTCACGCCGTAGTAGTACGGCCGCGCGGTCTCGTTCTCGTGCCGGAAGGCCAGTTCGCGGGCCGTGCGGCCGGTGTCCGGGGCGCCGGAGGCGGCCGACGGCATCACCTGGAAGGTCTGCCGGTCACCCATCCAGGGGCTCGGCTCATGGCTCGCGCTGAACGCCTGGATGGTGGGCAGATTGTCCGCGTTGTTGGCGCGGGCGTAGTCGTACAGCCAGCTCAGCGAGCCCGCGTTGGTCACCGGCGTCCAGAAGTTGAAGCCGTGCGGGACGGCCGTCGCCGGGAAGTTGTTGCCGCGCGAGAAACCGCCGCTGGAGTTGGTGCCGCGGGTGGTCAGCGCGTAGTCGGCCAGGTGCGCCTTGGGCTCCTCCGGGGCGGCCCGCTTCAGGGAGACGTCGTCCAGCCAGCCACGGAACTTCGCGGGGCCCTTCGGCGAGTCGTACGCGAGGAGGATCCGGTCGACGGTCTTCCCGGCCGCGACGGAGCCGATCCGCGAGGTCACGTTGTTCCACTGGTTGACGTACAGCACCTTGGACGCGCCCTGGCCCTGCGGCGTCAGGGCGAATCCGTGCTGGTCCACGGCGTCCAGATCGCTCAGCGAGGTGCCGTCGGTGAAGACCAGGTCCACGGACACGTTCGTGGCGTCGTAGTCCCGGTCGCCGTCCGCCATCGAGGGGAAGATCCGGTAGGCCAGTTCGGTGTCGCGCCGGACGGCGACGTTCACGTCGAAGACCTTGTTGTACGAGTAGGCACGGCCGTCACCCTTGTGGGTGCCGGCGTAACGCAGCGCCCGCTTGCCGGTGAAGCCCGCGCCCGCCTTGGCGGTCGGCGAGCCGCTCGGCCCCCGGTCCACCAGCGAGAGCATGTCCTTGGGCGTCGGGTCGTCGCTCTGGCCCGTCGAGAACTGGACATCGGCGATCTGGAGGATGTCGCCGCCGTTGTTCTTGGTGACATCGAGCCGGAAGTGCTGGTACTCGACGGGGCTTTGGATGTCGTACGTCTTGGTCTGGAACCGCTCGCCGAAGGACACGCCGGAGCGGGTGTCGAGGGCCTTCCAGTCCTTGCCGTCGGTGGAGCCCTGGAGGGTCCAGTCCTGGGGGTCGCGCTCGTCGTGGTCGTTTGCGGAAGTGATCGCGTACGTGACCACCTTGACCGGCGCGTCCAGGTCGAACTCCGCCCAGCCGGTGGGCTCGAAGGTCAGCCACTTGCTGCTCGACTCGCCGTCGACGAGGTTCTCCTTGACCTCGCCCGCGCCGGTGTTCTCGCCACTGGCCCGCACGTCGGTGACATGGTCGGTCACATTGCCGGGGATGCCGGTGCTGTAGCCGCCGTCGACCCCGGAGGATCTCTTCGTCCCGTCGGGCGCCGTATCCACCGTGTTGAGCCAGTCCGGGGCCGGATCGCCCGATTCGAACGAGGAGCTGAATTCCCGGTCGGCGGCCGCCGTTCGGGCGGGCAGGGCGACCGCCACGCCCTGCGAGGCCACTAACAGCGAGAGGGCTGCCACCCCCAGCGCCGTCGAGGAACGCCGTCCGGTCCGACGCGTGGAACTCTGTCTGTACCGAGCTCTGTGCTGCATGCGCGAGCACCCTCCCTGCACCTGGACAACGTTGTCAAAATCGATGCGCAAGGACCATTTGGGAGCCAAGTTGACAGCGCTGTCAAGGGTGTTGGGTGTGGCATCCGGGGCCAATACCGCGTGACGAACCGTGCATTGAGTTCATTGCGGGAGGTTGGCCTCCTGTGGATCTTCGCCGGGGTGGTCCGGGGCTGCCCCATATTTCCGGGAGGTCTCAACTCGGAAAAGACCGACGGGCAAACCTGCATTCGATCTTGCTCCGCTGGCGGGAAGTGGACTATACCTGTCGCGTCCGGCAAGTCGATCGACTGGCGCTGGACAGGCAGGACCCAGGGGGGAATTTCGAGGGACGGCGGACCGTGGTCCATACACCTACTGCCGATTCGTCCCACTGAATCCCCCATGCACGACCCCAGCTTGACCTAACCGCGGTGCCGGGGAGGATCCGGTTCACCGCCTGAGTCCTGGAGAAGGCGAGGACTTGAGCATGGGATCCACTTCCGCCGAGAACAGCAACCCCGAGGGTGTCGGCCGGCGTGACCTGATCAAGAGGTCGGCCGCACTCGGTCTGATCACCGTCCCGACGATGAGTTTCCTGTCCGCTTGTGCGAGCGGCGGGGGCAATGACGACAACTCCGGCGACAAGGGCACCGGCAAGACCAGCAAGGACAACCCCTTCGGCGTGAAGAAGGGCGGCGGCAAGCTCGACGTCGTCGTCTTCAAGGGCGGCTACGGCGACGACTACGCCAAGGCCTGGGAAGCGGCCTTCGACAAGAAGTGGGGCTCCAAGAGCGCCCACACCGGTACCCAGGAGATCACCGGCAAGCTCCAGCCGCGCTTCAACGGCGGCAACCCGCCGGACATCGTCGACGACTCGGGCGCCCAGCAGATCAAGCTGGACGTGCTCTACAAGAGCGGCCAACTCCTCGACCTGGCCGCGGTCCTCGACGCCCCGTCCATCGACGACCCGACCAAGAAGGTCCGCGACACCCTGATCCCGGGCACGCTCGACCCGGGCCTGCAGGGCGGCAAGGTCGTCTCGCTGAACTACATCTACACGGTGTGGGGCCTGTGGTACTCCGGCAAGCTCTTCAAGGAGAAGGGCTGGGAGGTGCCCAAGACCTGGGACGCCTTCCTCGCCATCTGCAAGGACGCCAAGTCGCAGGGCATCGGCGGCCTCGCGCACCAGGGCAAGTACCCGTACTACATCAACGTCGCCATCATGGACCTGATCGCCAAGCAGGGCGGTCTGGACGCCATGAAGGCGATCGACAACCTCGACCCCAAGGCCTTCGTCGGGTCCGACGCCGCCCAGGCGGCCGTCGAGGCGATCTACGAGGTCGTGGAAAAGGGCTACTTGATGGCCGGCACCAACGGCCTGACCCACACCGAGTCGCAGACCCGGTGGAACCAGTACAAGGCCGCGTTCATCACCTGTGGCTCCTGGCTGGAGAACGAGCAGCTCAAGCAGACCCCGGCCGACTTCGACATGAAGTTCATGCCGATGCCCAGCCTGTCCGGCGACAAGCTGCCGTTCGAGGCGATCCGGGCCGGTTCCGGCGAGCCGTTCATCATCCCGGCGAAGGCCGCGAACCTGCCCGAGGCCAAGGAGTTCATGCGCTCCATGCTCTCCAAGGAGTGGTCGACGCTCTTCGCGCAGAAGGCCAACTCGCTCACCATCCTCAAGGACGGTGTGTCCGACGGCGTGACGCTGCGTCCCGGCACGCAGTCCACCGTCGACGCGTCCAAGGCGGCGGGTGACAACACCTTCAACTACCTGTACCCCAACTGGTACAGCGAGATGGACGTCTCCATCCAGAACGCGTCCAACGAGCTGATGTCCAAGCGCATTCAGCCGAAGGAATGGCTGAAGCGGGCCCAGGCAGCGGTCGACAAGGCGGCCAAGGACCCGGAGTCCAAGAAGAACCACCGCGACTGATCACGTAAAACCCGGAACATCAGGGGCACGCGCACCCGGAGCACCCGGGTCACGCACACCCGGAACACCAGGGCAGGATGCCATGCGAAAAGGGCAGTACCGGTTCGTCGCGGGGTTTCTCCTCGCACCTTTGGCGCTGTATCTGATCTTCGTGATCTGGCCTTACATACAGACCATCGGTTACTCCTTCACCGACTGGAGGGGTCAGTCGCAGACGTTCAGTTTCGTCGGCCTGGACAATTACAAGGCGTTGTTCCAGGACGACGTATTCCTCGAAGCGATCTGGCACAACATCCTGTTCCTGGTGTTCATCCCGGTGATCACCATCCTGCTCGCCCTCTTCTTCGCCTTCATGGTGAACGCGGGCGGGCGGGGTGGCGCCGGTGGCGTACAGGGCGTCGCCGGCTCCCGCTTCTACAAGATCGTGTACTTCTTCCCGCAGGTGCTGTCGCTCGCGATCGTGGCGGTGCTCTTCGGGGCCCTCTATCGCAGTGACAGCGGCGGTCTGCTCAACGGCCTGCTGATCAAGCTCGGCCTGGTCGACGGGAACAACCCCGTCGAGTGGATGAACGAGCCCAACCTGGTGCTCTGGTGCCTGATGGCGGTCGTCGTCTGGCACGGCGTCGGCTTCTACCTGGTGCTGTTCTCCGCCGCCATGCAGTCCATCCCGCGGGACATCTACGAGGCCGCGCTGCTGGACGGCGCGAGCCGTGCCCACACCTTCTTCCGGGTCACCCTGCCCCTGCTGTGGGACACGGTGCAGACCGCCTGGGTCTATCTCGGCATCATCGCGATGGACATGTTCGTGCTCGTCTCGACCACGACCCAGGGCACCGGGTACGGCGGCGGGCCCGACCACCACAGCGAGGTCATGGCGAACGTCATGATGCGCAACTTCCTCTACTTCGGAAAGAGCGGCTACGCCTGCGCCATGGGCGTCGTGATGCTCCTTCTCACCCTGATCCTGTCCGTGGTCACGCTGCGCGCCACCCGCCGCGAGCGCATCGAGTTCTGAGCGGGAGACACGACTATGAGCGCACCCATCACCGAGCCGACGAAGGTCGACGGCGCCGGAGTACCCCCGCAACGAACCGCCAGGAAGGCCCCGCCCCGGCCGGGTGACAAGCGCACCGAGGGCATGGCCCTCAACGTCTTCTCGCACGGGTTCCTCGCCCTGTGGGCGGTCCTGATCATCCTGCCGCTGCTCTGGCTGGTCCTGAGCTCCTTCAAGACCGACGCGCAGATCGGCGGCTCGGCCCTCGGCTGGCCCTCCAACTGGCAGTTCGACGTCTTCACCCGGGCCTGGAACAAGGGCATCGGCGACTACTTCGCCAACACCCTGATCGTCCTGGTCTTCTCGGTCCCGCTGACCATGCTCCTCGGCGCGATGGCGGCCTACGTCCTGGCCCGCTACGAGTTCCCGGGCAACCGGCTCGTGTACTACTTCTTCGTCGGCGGGGCCATGTTCCCCGTCTTCCTGGCCCTGGTGCCGCTGTTCTTCATGGTCAAACGTCTCGACATGCTGAACACGTACCAAGGCCTGATCCTGGTGTACGTCGCGTACTCGCTGCCGTTCACCGTGTTCTTCATGCACGCCTTCTTCCGGACACTGCCCACGGCGGTGTTCGAGGCGGCGGTGCTCGACGGGGCCTCGCACACCCGGGCGTTCTTCCAGGTCATGCTGCCGATGGCCAAGCCCGGACTGCTCAGCGTCGGCATCTTCAACGTGCTGGGTCAGTGGAACCAGTACATCCTGCCCTCGGTGCTGATGCAGCCGCAGACCAGTTCGGATCCGGAACGCTACGTTCTGACCCAGGGGCTCATCCAGCTCCAGCAGCAGCAGGGGTACGCCACCGATCTTCCCGTCCTGTTCGCCGGCGTGACGATCGCCATGATCCCCATGCTGATCGTCTATCTGTCCTTCCAGCGCCAGGTCCAGGCAGGTCTCACCTCGGCGACCCTCAAGTAACGATTCGCCCCGTTCTTCGCCTACGCCACCTCCGCTCCGGGGGTGGCGTACGCGTGTCCGGCTGCGGCCGGAAATCGAACCTGAGGATGGACCCGATTTTCGTCAAGGACTTGACTGCGGTAACCCGTTCAGCGGAGCTTGGAGTTCACAACTTGTAAGTGACCGGGGTCCCGTTGTCGTGACCCAGATCACACGGGTGGCATCGGGGCCGCCCGGCTGAGGGCAGGAGTGGATGAGTCGATGGAGACTCCGGGGTCGCAGTCTTCGCTGCACCGAGCCAATTTGGAGCGCGTCGTGCGAGCGGTGCGCCTGGCGGGCTCGCTCACACAGGCGGAGATCGCGAGGGCGACGGGCCTATCGGCCGCGACCGTTTCCAATATCGTCCGTGAACTCAAGGACGGGGGAACGGTCGAGGTCACACCCACTTCGTCCGGCGGTCGCAGAGCGCGCAGCGTGTCCTTGAGCGGGGACGCGGGCATCGTCATCGGTGTCGACTTCGGGCATACGCATTTGCGCGTCGCGGTCGGGAATCTGGCCCATCAGGTGCTGGCCGAGGAGTCCGAGCCGCTGGATGTGGACGCCTCCGCCGCGCAGGGCTTCGACCGGGCCGAAGAGCTGGTCAGCCGCCTGATCGCGGCAACCGGGGTCGACCGTTCCAAAATCGCCGGCGTGGGCCTCGGCGTGCCGGGCCCCATCGACGTGGAGTCGGGGACTCTGGGGTCCACGTCGATCCTGCCGGGCTGGACCGGCGCCAGGCCCGCCGAGGAGCTGCGGGGGCGGCTCGGCGTGCCCGTCTACGTGGACAACGACGCCAATCTGGGCGCGCTCGGCGAGATGGTCTGGGGCAGTGGGCGCGGGGTCAGGGATCTGGCGTACATCAAGGTCGCCAGCGGTGTCGGGGCGGGACTGGTGATCGAAGGCAAGATCTACCGCGGTCCGGGTGGCACAGCGGGAGAAATCGGGCATATTACACTGGACGAATCAGGCCCCGTCTGCCGTTGCGGCAACCGCGGCTGCCTGGAGACCTTTGCGGCGGCGCGCTATGTGCTGCCGCTCCTCCAGTCCAGTCACGGGACCGATCTGACCATGGAAGGCGTGGTCAGGCTGGCGCGGGACGGAGATCCGGGCTGCCGTCGGGTGATCGCCGACGTCGGCCGACATATCGGCAGTGGAGTCGCCAATCTCTGTAATTTGCTGAACCCGAGCCGGGTGGTCCTCGGCGGCGATCTCGCCGAGGCCGGAGAGCTCGTTCTCGGGCCCATCAGGGAGTCTGTCGGCCGCTACGCGATCCCCAGCGCCGCACGTCAACTCTCGGTGCTGCCAGGGGCGCTCGGGGGGCGCGCGGAGGTGCTCGGAGCGCTCGCTCTCGCACTCAGCGAGATGGGCGATTCGACCCTTTTGGACGGCTCGCTGTCCGCCGTTACACCTGCCTTCACTTAGAGAACGAAACACGCCGTTGCCAACCCGTTAAGTATTTACTTCTTGACGTCGCACGGGTGGCCGAGTTGACTCCAAACCACCTCGGCCGCAGCGTTGCGGCCCTGTCAGGGAGGCACCACCAATGAACAACACGATGCGTAGAGTCGTCATCGGTACCGCCGCTGTTTCCATGGCCCTTTCGGTGGCCGCCTGTGGCAAGGCCGGCGACAAGAGCTCCAGCGACAGCAGCAGCAGCAGCTCTTCCTCGGGCAGCAAGACCATCGGTCTCCTGCTCCCCGACAGTGTCACCGCGCGCTACGAGAAGTTCGACCACCCGCTCTTCGAGAACAAGGTCAAGGAGCTGTGCCCGGACTGCAAGGTCCAGTACGCGAACGCGGCCGGTGACGCCGCCAAGCAGGCCCAGCAGGTCAGCACCATGATCACCCAGGGCGTCAAGGTCCTCGTGATCAGCGCGCAGGACTCGGCCGCCATCAAGTCCTCGATCAAGACCGCGGTCGACAAGGGCATCAAGGTCGTCGCGTACGACCGTCTCGCCCAGGGTCCGGTCTCGGCGTACGTCTCCTTCGACAACCAGAAGGTCGGCCAGCTCCAGGGTGAGGCGCTGCTCGCCTCGCTCGGCTCCAAGGCCACCCCGAAGTCGAAGATCGTCATGATCAACGGTGACGACGCCGACCCGAACGCCGGTCAGTTCAAGGCGGGTGCCCACAAGGCCCTCGACGGCAAGGTCGACATCGCCTACGAGCAGTCCGGCCTCTGGAAGGACACCGTCGCCGCCCAGAAGATGTCCGCTGCCATCACGCAGCTCGGCGCCAAGAACATCGCGGGCGTCTACTCCGCCAACGACGGCATGGCCGGTGGCATCGCGAACACCCTCAAGGGTGCGAAGATCAGTGGCATCCCGCTGACGGGTCAGGACGCGGAGCTCGCGGGTATCCAGCGCATCGTCGCCGGCACCCAGTCCTCCACCGTCTACAAGGCCTTCAAGCCGGAGGCGGACGCCGCTGCCCAGCTCGCGGTCAACCTGCTCGGGGGCAAGGACATCAAGTCCCTGGCCACGCAGGAGCTCACCAGCGGCTCCGGCGACAAGGTGCCCTCGCAGCTCCTGGTCCCGGTCTCGGTCACCAAGGCCAACATCAAGGACACGGTGATCAAGGACGGTCTCTACACCGTCACCGACATCTGCACCGCGGACTTCGCCAAGGCCTGCAAGGCTGCCGGCCTCCAGTAAGCACGACCCTCTCGGGCGACCTCCGCACAACGGGTGGTCGCCCGAGTTTCGACCGCTCAGCGGTCTCGCGAACCTGTCCGACGCCTGCTCCACCTTCATACCCCGCTGCGGGGCGGGCGTCGGATGGATCCGTTGCGAAAAGCGACGGATTCGCGCATGTTCATCTTGTAAACCTTGTGCATTTCGCACATCCCTCCGCGCCTCTTAGTTCGAGCGCGGCATCCCCGCCGGTCAGGCGGCGAAGGAGATGGTTCACGTGTCCGCTACGCCCGTGCTGGCGTTGCGCGGAGTCTCCAAGCGATTCGGTGCTGTGCAGGCACTCACCGATGTCGAGCTGGAGGTCCACCCCGGAGAAGTGGTCGCCCTGGTGGGCGACAATGGCGCAGGAAAGTCCACCCTGGTCAAGACCATCGCGGGCGTCCACCCCATCGATGAAGGCGTCATCGAGTGGGACGGCCAGCCCGTCAGCATCAACAAGCCGCACGACGCCCAGGGACTCGGCGTCGCGACCGTCTACCAGGACCTCGCCCTGTGCGACAACCTCGACGTGGTCGGCAACCTCTACCTCGGTCGTGAGCTGCTGCACCGCGGCGTCATCGACGAGGTCACGATGGAGCAGAAGGCGCGTGAGCTCCTCAGCACACTCTCCATCCGCATCCCGAGCGTGCGTATCCCGATCGCGAGCCTTTCCGGCGGTCAGCGTCAGGTCGTGGCCATCGCCCGCGCCCTCATCGGCGACCCCAAGGTCGTCATCCTCGACGAGCCGACCGCCGCGCTCGGTGTCGAGCAGACCGCGCAGGTCCTCGACCTGGTCGAGCGGCTGCGCGAGCGCAACCTCGGCGTCATTCTCATCAGCCACAACATGGCTGACGTGAAGGCCGTCGCGGACACCGTCGCCGTCCTGCGCCTGGGCAAGAACAACGGCTCCTTCTCCGTGAAGGACACCAGCCACGAAGAGATCATCGCCGCGATCACCGGAGCCACGGACAACGCCGTGACCCGTCGTGCGGGGCGTCGCAACACGGAGGCCGCAAAGTGAGCGACACGTCCAAGGTTTCCAAGGCGGAGGCCGAGGTGGAGCACCAGAACACGGTGGCTCCCTCCGACGACCCCACTGCCGCTCCCGTGTCGGTCGTGGACCCGCGTCTGCTGGTCCGCGAAGAGGGCCTCAAGGGCTACGTCACCGAGTTCAAGCGCAAGATCAAGGGCGGCGAGCTGGGCTCGCTGCCGGTCTTCATCGGCCTGATCATCATCTGGACGATCTTCCAGACGCAGAACAGCCGCTTCCTCAGCGCCGACAACCTGTCGAACATCAGCTACTTCATGTCGGCCACCGGCATGCTGGCCATCGGCCTGGTGTTCGTCCTGCTGCTCGGTGAGATCGACCTCTCCGTCGGCTCGGTCAGCGGCCTCGCCTCCACGGTCTTCGCGGTGTTCGTGGTCAACCACGGCGTGAACGCCTGGCTGGCCCTGTTCCTGACCGTCCTGACCGGTGCCGTCATCGGCGCGATGCAGGGCTGGTTCTTCGCCAGGATCGGCGTGCCCGCCTTCGTCGTGACGCTGGCCGGCTTCCTGGGCTGGAACGGCCTGATGCTGTGGCTGCTCGGTACGAGCGGCACCATCAACATCCCGGCCGAGAGCGGCCCGGTCCACCTGCTCGGCCAGAGCTCGTTCTTCATGGACCAGGCTGTCGTCGGTGCCTACCTGCTGGCCGGCCTCGGTGTCGTCTCGATGCTCGTGGGCTCGTTCATCGACCAGCGCCGCCGCAAGGCCGCCGGTGTGCCCTTCCGGCCCACCAGCGAGATCGTGCTGCGCGTCGGAGCGCTCGCCGTGGCGTCGTTCACCGCCGCCGCCGTGCTGAACAACGCCTCCGGTGTCTCCAACGCCCTGGTGATCTTCCTCGCCTCCCTGGTGATCGTCGACTTCGTGCTGCGTCGCACCACCTACGGCCGCAAGATCTTCGCGGTCGGCGGTGGCATCGAGGCGGCCCGCCGTGCCGGTATCAGCGTGTCCATGGTCCGCATCACCGTCTTCGCCATCTCCGGCGGGTTCGCGGCGGTCGGCGGTATGTTCTTCGCCGGCCAGACCGCGAGCGCCACGCTGAACGCCGGTGGCGGCAACACACTGATGCTCGCCATCGCGGCGGCCGTCATCGGTGGTACGAGCCTCTTCGGTGGCCGCGGAAACGTTTGGTCGGCCCTCCTGGGCATGCTGGTCATCCAGTCGATCCAGACCGGTCTCGACCTGCTCAACATGAACACCTCCATCCAGTACATGATCACGGGTGCGGTGCTCCTGGGCGCGGTCGTCATCGACTCCGTCTCGCGGAAGAGCCAGAAGGCCGCGGGCCGCGCGTAACACTCCGCGGGGAACGCCGTAGCACACCCGCGGCGGCGTCCCTGTGAAAGACCCTGTGCCCGGCGCCGGTGACGGCGCCGGGCACAGTCACGTCCGGACGGGAACACGTGTTCCCGTCCGGTTGGGCCGATCGTGTGGCGTACATCGCCAGGCCCGGCCCGCGCCCGCAAAGGCGGAACATTAGACTCGACCAAGCCCGGCAACAGCTCTACTGCAAGGAGGCACGGGTGCCGCTGCTGACCCGCATCAGGGGACCGCGCGATCTGGACCGGCTCAGCCTGGAGCAGCTGGACCAGCTGGCCGGCGAGATCAGGACCTTCCTCGTCGACGCGGTCTCCAAGACCGGCGGCCACCTCGGCCCCAATCTCGGTGTCGTGGAGCTGACCATCGCTCTGCACCGCGTCTTCGAGTCGCCGAAGGACAGGGTGCTGTGGGACACGGGCCACCAGTCCTACGTCCACAAGCTGCTCACCGGCCGACAGGACTTCTCCCGGCTGAAGATGAAGGGCGGCCTGTCCGGCTACCCCTCACAGGCCGAGTCCGAGCACGACATCATCGAGAACTCGCACGCCTCCACGGTCCTCGGCTGGGCCGACGGCCTGTCCAAGGCCAACGAGGTTCTCGGCAGGAACGACCACGTGGTCGCCGTCATCGGTGACGGCGCGCTCACCGGCGGCATGGCCTGGGAGGCGCTGAACAACATCGCCGACGCCAAGGACCGCCCGCTGATCATCGTCGTCAACGACAACGAGCGTTCGTACGCGCCGACCATCGGCGGCCTCGCGAACCATCTGGCGACCCTGCGCACCACCGACGGCTACGAACGCTTCCTGGCCCGCGGCAAGGACCTCCTGGAGCGCACGCCGGTCGTCGGCAAGCCTCTCTACGAGACCCTGCACGGCGCCAAGAAGGGCCTGAAGGACTTCATCGCCCCGCAGGGCATGTTCGAGGACCTCGGCCTGAAGTACGTCGGCCCGATCGACGGGCACGACATCGAGGCACTGGAGTCGGCCCTCGCCCGCGCCAAGCGCTTCGGCGGCCCGGTCATCGTGCACTGCCTCACCGAGAAGGGCCGCGGCTACCAGCCCGCCCTCCAGGACGAGGCGGACCGCTTCCACGCCGTCGGCAAGATCCACCCCGACACGGGCCTGCCGATCGCCTCCTCCGGCGCCGACTGGACCTCCGTCTTCGGCGAGGAGATGGTCGAGCTCGGCAAGGAGCGCGAGGACATCGTCGCGATCACCGCCGCGATGCTCCAGCCGGTCGGCCTCGACCGGTTCGCCAAGGCATTCCCCAAACGGGTGTACGACGTCGGTATCGCCGAGCAGCACGCCGCCGTCTCCGCGGCGGGCCTCGCCACCGGCGGACTGCACCCCGTCTTCGCCGTCTACGCGACCTTCCTCAACCGCGCCTTCGACCAGGTCCTGATGGACGTGGCCCTGCACAAGTGCGGCGTCACGTTCGTCCTGGACCGCGCGGGCGTCACCGGCACCGACGGCGCCTCGCACAACGGCATGTGGGACATGTCCATCCTCCAGGTCGTCCCGGGCCTCAGGCTCGCCGCGCCGCGCGACGCCGACCAGGTCCGCGCCCAGCTGCGCGAGGCCGTCGAGGTGAAGGACGCGCCCACCGTGGTGCGCTTCTCCAAGGGCGCGGTCGGCCCGGCCGTGCCCGCCGTGGGCCGGATCGGTGGCATGGACGTCCTGCGGGAGCCCGGCACCGACGCGCCCGACGTGCTGCTGGTCTCCGTCGGCGCGCTCGCCCCGATGTGCCTGGAGATCGCCGCACTCCTCGACCGGCAGGGCATCTCCACGACCGTCGTCGACCCGCGCTGGGTCAAGCCGGTGGACGAGGCCATGGCCCCGCTCGCCGAGCAGCACCGCGTGGTCGTCACCGTCGAGGACAACTCCCGGGTCGGCGGTGTCGGCTCGGCGGTCGCGCAGGCGCTGCGCGACGCGGGCGTCGACGTCCCGCTGCGCGACTTCGGCATCCCGCCGCGCTTCCTCGACCACGCCTCGCGGGCCGAGGTCATGGCGGAGATCGGTCTGACCGCGCCGGACATCGCCCGGCAGGTCACCGGTCTCGTCGCCAAGCTCGACGGCCGGTACGAGCGCACCGCCGCACAGGCCATGGACGCGGTGGAGACCGCGCGCGACTGACGCGGTCACGCAGGGCCGATGGGCCGGTTTCAGCACCCTGTACGGGTGGTGAAACCGGCCCATCTGCGTGAACCGGGCCGCGTCGGGGGATACGTGCTACCTGCCCTCTCGATCATGTCGAGGACGACAAGCGTGGGAGGTACGTCCGTGAGCAACACCCTCTTCAGGACGAAGAAGGTCGAACAATCGATCTTGGACACTGAGGAGCCGGAGCACGCGCTCAAAAAGACGCTGTCCGCTCTGGACCTCACCGTGTTCGGTGTCGGTGTCATCATCGGCACCGGCATCTTCGTCCTCACCGGCAAGGTGGCCAAGGAGAACGCGGGACCGGGAGTCTCGCTCGCCTTCGTCGCCGCGGGGGTCGCCTGCGCGCTGGCGGCCCTGTGCTACGCGGAGTTCGCCTCCACCGTCCCGGTCGCGGGATCCGCGTACACCTTCTCCTACGCCTCCCTCGGCGAACTGCCCGCCTGGATCATCGGCTGGGACCTGGTCCTGGAATTCGCGCTCGGCACGGCGGTGGTGGCCGTCGGCTGGTCGGGCTATGTGCGCTCGCTGATGGACAACGCGGGCTGGCACATGCCCGAGTCGCTCAGCGGGCGGGACGGAGCCCACGGGTTCGGCTTCGACATCCTCGCCGCCGCGCTGGTGCTGGTGCTCACCGCCATCCTCGTCGTCGGCGTGAAGCTCTCCGCCCGGATCACCACGCTGGTCGTCGCGATCAAGGTCACCGTCGTCCTGATCGTGATCATCGCGGGCGCCTTCTTCATCGAGGGCAAGAACTACGATCCCTTCATCCCCCCGGCGCAGGCCGTGGAGGCGGGCAGCGGCATCAAGTCCCCGCTGATCCAGCTGATGTTCGGCTGGGCGCCGACCAACTTCGGCGTGATGGGCATCTTCACCGCGGCCTCCGTGGTGTTCTTCGCCTTCATCGGCTTCGACGTGGTCGCGACCGCCGCCGAGGAGACGAAGAACCCGCAGCGGGACATGCCACGCGGCATTCTCGGCTCGCTCGTCATCTGCACCACGCTCTACGTCCTCGTGTCGATCGTGGTCACGGGCATGCAGAATTACAAGAAGCTGTCCGTGGACGCCCCGCTCGCCGACGCGTTCAAGGCCACCGGGCACCCCTGGTACGCAGGCGTCATCAGCTTCGGCGCCGCCATCGGACTGACCACGGTCTGCATGATCCTGCTGCTCGGCCAGACGCGTGTCTTCTTCGCGATGAGCCGGGACGGACTGCTGCCGCGGTTCTTCTCCCGCGTCCACCCGAGGTTCCGCACCCCGCACCGGCCGACGATCCTGCTCGGTGTGATCATCGCGATCCTCGCGGGCTTCACCAGCCTCAGCGAGCTGGCCGAACTGGTCAACATCGGCACGCTCTTCGCGTTCATCGTGGTCGCCGTCGGAGTCGTCATCCTCCGCCGCACCCGCCCCGATCTGCCCCGCGCCTTCCGCACCCCGCTGGTGCCCTGGGTGCCGATCCTCTCGGTACTCGCGACGCTGTGGCTGATGCTGAACCTGCCCGCGGAGACCTGGCTGCGGTTCGCGATCTGGATGGTGATCGGCATCGTCGTCTACTTCCTCTACGGGCGCTCGCACAGCCGCCTCGGCCGGCACGAGGAGACGACACTCGGCGAGATCCGCAACCCACCCGGCGGCACCGCCGGGTAGCCGACCCGCCCTGCCCCCGGCCCCGTACGTCCCGCTCCGGCCGGGGCTGCGGGGCCATGTGGCGCGCTCGTACGCCCGCCCGCTTCCCGCTGCCGGCTTCCCGCTGCCGGCTTCCCGCTCCGGCGGTGCGCGGGCCGGTGTCACGGGGGCGCCTTGGACCCGGTCCGGCCGTCGCGACGCGCGCCGGTCACCGGGGCCGCGCAGGGGCGGGCGGCGGATGCGACACCGCGCTGGTGGGCAACGTCGGCGCACGCGGCGCACGCGGTGAATGCGCGCGCACGGCGAAGTCGGCGAGGTCTGCTCGGGGCGGTGGTGCGGGGCGGTGGTGGCGTACGTCCGGACCGGCGGTCAGGGGCCGGGGCGTACCGTGCGCGGCCCGGCCACCTCCGCGCCCAGTTCGCCGACCCGGCGTCGCAGTTCGCGGTCGGCCGTGACGACCAGACAGGCGCGGCCCCGGGCCTCGGCCACCAGCTCCACGATGCGGTCGTCGCCACTGCCCGGAGCCTCGACGACACGGACCCCGGGGACGGAGTCCACCCCGCGCGCCGCGCCCTCCACCACCAGGACGATCTCCAGCGAGCCCGGGTGACCGGGCAGTCCCGGCTCGGCGAAGTCCGCAAGCCCGTCCCTGAGTCGCCCGGCGGCGCCGCGACGGTCCCGCCACCAGCCGTCCGGCACGGAACCCACCACGTTGGCGCCGTCCACGATGAGCAGAGTCGTCATGCGCTCACCCTGCCAGAACGCCCCTCCGCCCGGCGCCGCGTCACGACGGACGATGCCTCGGCAAACGGCACGCCCCTGATTACCGAGCGGCCCGCCCCCGATTAAAGTGAAGCGGTGAACGTCGACTGGCTCATACGCGGCCGCGACGGCAGGCTCGGTGCGTACCTGCTGTCGGAGGCCACCGTCCGCTGCCGGGCGGAGCGCGGATCCGGTGGCCCCTGGGACCCTCCGCGCACCGTGGGCGGCGACCAACGCCTGCACTCCGTACTGGCCTTGGGCCAGGGCCCGGATCGCTACACCCACCTGGTCTCCTGGCGTCCGACGGTCCGCGACCAGTCGGGCCTCGTCCACTCCACCCACTTCCGGCCGGACCTCGCCGCCCTCGACTGGAGCCCGATCGGTCACCCCGACCGCAGCGGGGACCGGACGGGCAACCCCGCCGTCGCGGTCGACGCGCAGGGACGCGCCCATGTCTTCGTTCGCAACAAGGGCGGCGGAGTGAGCATGATCGCCCAGAAGGAGAAGGGCGGCTGGGGGCCCTGGTGCGACCTGAAGGGGCATGACGTACAGGGGGATCTGGCGGCGGTGACCGGGGCCTCGGGCCGTGTCGAGCTGTACGCGGCCGTCCCTGGCGGTGTTCTGCACTGGGGTCAGGAGGAGGCGGGCGCGGAACTCGCCCTGGACGAGGCGCTGGAGGCGCCGGTCCGACCGGGCAGCCTGCGCGCGCTCGCGACCTCCGCGGACTTCACCACGCTCTTCTTCACCGACGGTTCGGGCGATGTGTGCGCCTGGCGTCCCGGCACCAAGCCGGTGGCCCTGCTGGCTTCGGCCGGCCCAGGCCCCGTCTGCGTCATCCGCTGCGAACTCGACGGCCACGACTGCACGTTGCTGGCCCAGCGTTCGGCGAGCGGGCGGGTGGCCTTCGCCGCCTATCCGACCGAGGACGAGTCGGCGGGCGCCTGGTGGACGGAGTCCGGGCCGGAACTCCCCGCCGACGCCCTGCTGTCGCTGGCGGAGGACGAGGAGGGACGTGTGGTCGCCGCGACTCTTTCTCCCGGCACCGGCGAACTCCGCGTCACCCGCCGCAAGGACGAGCCGGGGATCGCCCTGGAGGCATGGCGGGCGGTCTGACACCGAGGGCCGGAGCGCACTGGAGTGCGCACGCCAACACCGCCGTGCCGAAAGCGAGTACGGCGGTGGGGCGTGCCAACCGGTGGGCGGATGTGCGCAGTCGGGCTCCGATGGGGAGCCCGCCCCGCGTGCTGAGTCAGGAAGTCCCGCCGGTGGCGGGCGACTTCCTCGCCGACCAGGGGATCTCGGAGTACGTGCGCAGCGCCTTCCGCAGGGTCGAGGCCTGACGCCTCGGCCTCGAACGAGAAAGAGGGCCTCCGCCCGAAGCGGAGGCCCTCTTCACGTGTGCCGTACGGCCGTTACGCGGGAACCGAAGCCAGTCCCTGCTCCAGGAAGCGCTTCCCGGTCACCCGCTCGGAGACGCCCTCACGGTCCAGGTACGGCGTGATGCCGCCCAGGTGGAAGGGCCAGCCGGCGCCGGTGATCAGGCAGAGGTCGATGTCCTGGGCCTCGGCGACGACACCCTCGTCGAGCATGAGCCCGATCTCCTGGGCGACCGCGTCGAGGACCCGGGCGCGTACCTGCTCCTCCGTCAGGACGACGTCGCCCTGCTGGAGGAGCGCGGCGACCTCGGGGTCCAGCTCCGGCTTGAAGCCGTTCTCCGCGGAGTAGACGTAGAAGCCGCGCTTGCCCGCCTTGACGACGGCCGCGAGGTTCGGGGAGACCGTGAAGCGGTCCGGGAAGGCCCGGTTGAGGGTCTCCGAGACGTGCAGACCGATCGCGGGACCGACCAGTTCGAGGAGGACCAGCGGGGACATCGGCAGGCCGAGCGGCTCGATGGCCTTCTCGGCGACGTCGACCGGGGTGCCCTCGTCGATGACGTTCTGGATCTCGCCCATGAAGCGGGTGAGGATGCGGTTCACGACGAACGCCGGGGCGTCCTTGGTGAGGACCGCGGTCTTCTTCAGCTTCTTGGCGACGGCGAACGCCGTGGCCAGCGAGGCGTCGTCGGTCTGCTCGCCGCGCACGATCTCCAGGAGCGGGAGGATCGCGACCGGGTTGAAGAAGTGGAAGCCCACGACCCGCTCGGGGTTCTTCAGCTTCGACGCCATCTCGCTCACCGACAGCGAGGAGGTGTTCGTGGCGAGGATCGCGTGCGCCGGGGCGACCGCCTCGACCTCAGCGAACACCTGCTGCTTGACGCCGATCTCCTCGAACACGGCCTCGATGATGAAGTCCGCGTCGGAGAAGCCCTCGGCCTTGTCCAGCACACCGGAAACCAGGGCCTTCAGGCGGTTGGCCTTGTCCTTGTTGACGCGGCCCTTGAGCAGCAGCTTGTCGATCTCGGCGTGGACGTAGCCCACACCCTTGTCGACGCGCTCCTGGTCGATGTCGGTCAGCACGACCGGCACCTCGAGGCGGCGCAGGAAGAGCAGGGCGAGCTGCGAGGCCATCAGGCCCGCACCTACGACGCCCACCTTGGTGACCGGACGCGCCAGCGACTTGTCCGGCGCACCCGCCGGACGCTTGCCGCGCTTCTGGACCAGGTTGAAGGCGTAGATGCCGGAGCGCAGTTCGCCACCCATGATCAGGTCGGCGAGCGCCACGTCCTCGGCGTCGTACCCCTTCTGCAGGTCGCCGTCCTTGGCCGCGGCGATGATGTCCAGCGCGCGGTAGGCGGCCGGGGCGGCCCCGTGCACCTTGCTGTCGGCGACGGACCGGCCGCGCGCGACGGCCTGGTCCCAGGCCTCGCCGCGGTCGATCTCCGGGCGCTCGACGGCGATCTCGCCCTTGAGGACGGCGGCCGTCCAGAGCAGCGACTGCTCCAGGAAGTCCGCGCCCTCGAAGAGCGCGTCGGCGATCCCGAGGTCGTAGACCTGCCCGCCCTTGAGTTGCTTGTTCTGGTTGAGCGAGTTCTCGATGATCACCGAGACGGCCTTGTCGGCGCCGATCAGGTTCGGCAGGATCGTGCAGCCGCCCCAGCCGGGGACCAGACCGAGGAAGACCTCGGGCAGCGAGAAGGCCGGCAGGGCCGCGGAGACGGTCCGGTACGAGCAGTGCAGACCGACCTCGACGCCACCGCCCATCGCCGCGCCGTTGTAGTACGCGAAGGTCGGGACCGCGAGGCCCGACAGGCGCTTGAAGACCTCGTGGCCGCCCTTGCCGATGGCGAGCGCGTCCTCGTGCTTCTTGAGCAGCTCGACGCCCTTGAGGTCGGCGCCGACCGCGAAGATGAACGGCTTGCCGGTGACGCCGATACCGACGATCTCGCCGGCCGCGGCCTCCCGCTCGACCTGGTCGATGGCGGTGTCGAGGTTCGCCAGGGACGCCGGGCCGAAGGTGGTCGGCTTGGTGTGGTCGAAGCCGTTGTCCAGCGTGATGAGGGCGAAACGGCCCGCACCGAACGGCAGGTCGAGGTGGCGAACGTTCGCGGACGTCACTACCTCGTCGGGGAACAGCTCGGCTGCGCCCTTCAGGAGTTCAGCGGTGGTCACTTGTCGCCTCCGGCGTCCTTGTGGTGCGGGTTCTCCCAGATGACCGTGGCGCCCATGCCGAAGCCGACGCACATGGTGGTGAGGCCGTAACGGACCTCCGGCTGCTCCTCGAACTGGCGGGCCAGCTGCGTCATCAGACGGACGCCGGAGGAGGCGAGGGGGTGGCCGTAGGCGATGGCGCCGCCGTACTGGTTGACGCGCGCGTCGTCGTCGGCGATGCCGTAGTGCTCCAGGAAGGCGAGCACCTGGACGGCGAAGGCCTCGTTGATCTCGAAGAGGTTGATGTCCTCGATCGACAGACCGGCCTTGGCGAGGGCCTTCTCGGTGGCCGGGATCGGGCCGTAGCCCATGACCTCCGGCTCGACGCCCGCGAAGGCGTACGAGACCAGGCGCATCTTGACCGGCAGGCCGTTCTCGCGGGCGAAGTCCTCGGAGGCGAGGATCGAGGCGGTCGCACCGTCGTTCAGACCGGCCGCGTTACCGGCCGTGACCCGGCCGTGGACGCGGAACGGGGTCTTCAGGCCGGACAGGTTCTCCAGCGTGGTGCCCGGACGCATCGGCTCGTCGGCGGTGACCAGGCCCCAGCCCGTCTCACCGACCTCCGGGTTGGTGTTGCGCACCGAGATCGGCACCAGGTCCTGCTGGATCTTGCCGTTGGCGTACGCCTTGGCGGCCTTCTCCTGCGAGCGCACGGCGTACTCGTCGGCGCGCAGCTTGGTGATGGTGGGGTAGCGGTCGTGCAGGTTCTCGGCGGTCATACCCATGAACAGGGCCGACTCGTCGACCAGCTTCTCGCTGACGAACCGCGGGTTCGGGTCCACGCCCTCGCCCATGGGGTGGCGCCCCATGTGCTCGACACCACCGGCGATGACGGCGTCGTACGCGCCGAACGCGATGGATCCCGCGGTGGCGGTGACGGCCGTCAGGGCGCCAGCGCACATGCGGTCGATGGAGTAGCCGGGGACCGACTGGGGGAGCCCGGCGAGGATGCCGGCCGTGCGGCCCAGGGTCAGACCCTGGTCACCGATCTGCGTGGTCGCGGCGATGGCGACCTCGTCGATCTTCTTGGGGTCAAGACCGGGGTTGCGGCGCAGCAGCTCCCGGATGGCCTTCACGACGAGGTCGTCGGCACGGGTCTCGTGGTAGATGCCCTTCGGGCCCGCCTTGCCGAACGGGGTGCGGACGCCGTCTACGAAGACGACGTCCCTGACGGTACGAGGCACGATGGCTCTCCTCCAGATGCGGGATGGCACTGCTGCGCGGACACACGCCTGAGCGCGCGCTCAGCACCCATGCTACTTACGAGTAACCAACCTGCCCAGTCCCGAGGCCGGGAGCGGCGAAGGTCACATCCGAAAGCCCTCGGTGCCTTGGCCCGGCCCGCCGGGCACGAGCGTCCGGCACCGGCGCGCCGCCCGGGGCCCGCCACGTCGGGGTCGCGCAGGCGGCGGGGGTCGCGGCCTACGGTCCGGTCCGGGTACGGCCGCGCCGGGCCCGGTGTCACGGCGCTTCGGTGCGGCCGGATGTCCAAGAAGCCGGGCAGCGCGTCCGGCGGCCCAGGATCTTGGCGTGATCTCGTCGCCCGTTCGACGGGTCGGTTCCGCTTCAGGGACCCGTTCGGCGTAAACCGAGCGTACGGAGCACTTGGAAACCCGCCGACGGGGGCGGTCGAACGGCGGTCCTAGACGGTCTTCAGGGACAGCGCGGTCACCAGGACCGGCGTGACCAGTTCGACCTGCCAGGGCCGCGCCCCGCAGGCGGTGAGCGCCGCGCCCACGGACTCCGCGTCCGGTGTCGTCGGCGGCTCCCAGCACACGCGCCGCACGGTGTCCGGGGTGATCAGGTTCTCCTGCGGCATGTTCAGCTGCTCGGCCAGCGCCGATACGGCGGCCCGCGCGGCGGAGAGCCGGGCGGCGGCGGCCGGGTCCTTGTCGGCCCAGGCCCGCGGCGGGGGAGGCCCGGTCACCGGCTGCCCGGGCTGCGGCAGCTCGTTGTCCGGCAGCGCCTTCGCCCGGTCGACCGCGGCCTGCCACTGCTCCAGCTGGCGCCGGCCCATGCGGTGTCCGAAGCCGTTCAGAGCGGCCAGGGCGTGCATGTTGGCGGGCACGGCCAGCGCCGCCTCGACGATCGCCGCGTCCCCGAGCACCTTGCCCGGCGAGATGTCCCGGCGCTGCGCGACCCGGTCCCGGGTCTCCCACAGTTCGCGTACGACAGCCATCTGCCGGCGGCGGCGCACCTTGTGCATCCCGGACGTACGGCGCCAGGGGTCCTTGCGCGGCGGCGCGGGCTCGGCCTGCGCGATCGCGTCGAACTCCTGCCGGGCCCACTCCAGCTTGCCCTGCCGGTCGAGCTCCTTCTCCAGGGCGTCGCGGAGGTCGACGAGGAGCTCCACGTCGAGCGCGGCGTAGCGCAGCCAGGGCTCGGGCAGCGGGCGCGTCGACCAGTCGACGGCCGAGTGCCCCTTCTCCAGGACGAAGCCGAGGACGCTCTCGACCATCGCGCCGAGGCCCACCCGGGGGAACCCGGCCAGACGTCCGGCCAGCTCGGTGTCGAAGAGGCTGGTGGGAATCATGCCTATCTCGCGGAGACAGGGCAGGTCCTGGGTGGCGGCGTGCAGCACCCATTCGGCCCCGGAGATCGCCTCTCCGAGACCGGACAGGTCGGGACAGGCGACGGGGTCGATGAGCGCGCTGCCGGCGCCCTCACGGCGTAGCTGCACCAGATAGGCGCGCTGGCCGTACCGGTACCCGGACGCGCGTTCGGCGTCGACGGCCACCGGGCCGGATCCGGCGGCGAAGGCGGCGATCACCTCGGCGAGCGAGGCATCGTCGACGATCACGGGCGGAATGCCTTCTCGGGGCTCGAGCAAAGGGGTCGGCGCCGATTCGACGTCGTCCGGAGGGCCGCCTCCGGTGGTTCGCAGTGAGCTGTCTGCTGCGGTCTCTTGGGCGTCGGTCACCTGTCAAGAGTATCTGTGTATGGACAACGCCCGCCGACGGAACGTTCCGTCGACGGGCGTCTGATGGTCGTAAACCAGTCAGGTACGCGCAAGACCCGGTTCACACGCCGGGGAAGCGGCCACAGGGCTGGGGAGGCGTGAGGCAGGGCGCGGTGGTGTCGGGGGAGGGATCAGTGGATGATGCCGGTCCGCAGGGCCACCGCGACCATCCCGGCGCGGTCGCCCGTGCCGAGCTTGCGGGCGATGCGGGCGAGGTGGCTCTTGACGGTCAGTGCGGACAGGCCCATGGAGACGCCGATGGCCTTGTTCGACTGGCCCTCCGCGACCAGTCGAAGGACCTCGACCTCTCGGCCGGACAGCTCGCGGTAGCCGCCCGGGTGGCTCGGGGCACCCGGGGGGCGGCGGTGCATACGGGCGGCGGCCGAGCCGATGGGCGCGGCGCCGGGCCGGGTGGGGAGCCCGACGTTCGTACGGGTGCCGGTGACGACATAGCCCTTGACGCCGCCCGCGAGGGCGTTGCGCACGGCACCGATGTCGTCGGCGGCGGAGAGGGCGAGGCCGTTGGGCCAGCCCGCGGCTCGGGTTTCGGAGAGGAGGGTGAGGCCGGAACCGTCCGGCAGGTGGACGTCGGCGACGCAGATGTCACGCGGGTTGCCGATTCGGGGACGGGCCTCCGCGACGGACGACGCCTCGATGACGTCGCGCACTCCGAGCGCCCACAGATGGCGGGTGACGGTGGAGCGGACCCGGGGGTCGGCCACGACCACCATGGCGGTCGGTTTGTTCGGGCGGTAGGCGACCAGGCTTGCGGGCTGCTCGAGGAGAACGGACACCAGGCCTCCTGGGGTGCGGGACGGGACCGGCTCTGGGGGGGGCGAGCCAGGACGAACCGTGCTTTCAAGGTCACAGACGTCTTCGGCATCAAACCCATCGACCTTTAGAGAATGATCACGATGTGATGAGTAACAATCCGTGCAATTCGGACACGCGATCGATCATCCGAAGATCGAACCGAGTCGTTCCACGTCGATACGCGGCCGAAAGTGGTCGTATCGACATTCGGCCGGTAAGGAAACGGAAAGGGCGCGCGCGTCGGCGCGCGCCCTTGTGGGGGTCAGCGGGACTGTGGTCCCCGGCGCTGCGGCAAGGTGACCACCGAGGCGTCACCCGGAGTCACCGGCGGCAGTCCGGCGATCTGGCACAGCAGGTCGCACCAGCCCGCGAGGTGCGCGGCGGTGTCCGGGACGCCGCCGAGTCCCTCCCGGGGTGTCCACGACGCGCGGATCTCGATCTGCGAGGCGGCCGGGCGCTCCGCGAGCCCGCCGAAGTAGTGCGAGCTCGCGCGCGTGACGGTGCCGCTCGCCTCGCCGTAAGAGAGACCGCGGGCCTGGAGCGCGCCGGTCAGCCATGACCAGCAGACCTCGGGGAGCAGGGGGTCGGCGGCCATCTCCGGTTCCAGCTCCGCGCGGACCAGGGTCACCAGACGGAAGGAGCCCTGCCAGGCGTCGTGCCCGGCCGGGTCGTGCAGCAGGACGAGGCGGCCGTCGGCCAGATCCTCGTCGTCGGCGACGACCGCGGCCTCGAGCGCGTACGAGTACGGAGCCAGGCGCTGCGGTGGTCGCGTCGGGTCGATCTCGATGTCCGGCCGCAGCCGCGCGGCCTTCAGCGCGTCGACGGCCGCCCGGAAGGGCAACGGGGCCGTCTCCGCCGCATTCCTGTCCTCCTCCTTCTTCTCCTTCGCGTCGTCCATTCCGCCAGCGCCGTCCGACAGTCGTCCCTGAGCCGCAGCCATGCCGGGAAGATTAAGGGGAACGGAGCCCGCGCGCAGGGAGAGACACCCGTGCGTGGGACCCCTGTCCGGATCGTGCCGCGCGGACACCGCCCCGCGGGCGGCCCGTCCGCAGGGCCCGAGCCGGGGCGGCGGGCGCACCGGAGCCCGGGACGGGGATGCCCGTGAGCCGTGGGAGACTTTCCGTCGTGAGCGCCAACCACAGCCCCGCCGGGCAGCAGCCGACAGTCACGTACGAGTCCGCCTTTCTCAAGGCGTGCAGGCGCGAGCCCGTGCCGCACACGCCCGTCTGGTTCATGCGGCAGGCCGGTCGCTCACTGCCCGAGTACCTCAAGGTGCGCGAGGGCATCCCCATGCTGGAGTCCTGCACGCGGCCCGAGCTGGTCGCCGAGATCACCCTCCAGCCGGTGCGCCGGCACAGCGTGGACGCGGCGATCTACTACAGCGACATCGTCGTCCCGCTGAAGGCCATCGGCGTCGACCTGGACATCAAGCCGGGCGTCGGCCCGGTGGTCCAGAACCCGATCCGCACCCGCGCCGACCTGGCCCAGCTGCGCGATCTGACCCCCGAGGACGTCTGGTACGTCACCGAGGCCATCGGGCTCCTGACGGCCGAACTCGGCGAGACCCCCCTCATCGGCTTCGCGGGCGCGCCGTTCACCCTCGCGAGCTACCTCGTGGAGGGCGGTCCGTCCAAGAACCACGAGCACACCAAGGCGCTCATGTACGGCGACCCGCAGCTGTGGGCCGACCTGCTCGACCGCCTCGCCGAGATCACCTCCGCCTTCCTGAAGGTGCAGATCGAGGCGGGCGCGAGCGCCGTGCAGCTCTTCGACTCGTGGGTCGGCGCCCTGGCCCCCGTGGACTACCGCCGCTCGGTGATGCCCGCGTCCACCAAGGTCTTCGACGCCGTCGCGTCGTACGGTGTGCCGCGCATCCACTTCGGCGTCGGCACCGGTGAACTGCTCGGCCTCATGGGCGAGGCCGGTGCGGACGTGGTCGGCGTCGACTGGCGCGTCCCGCTCGACGAGGCCGCCCGCCGCGTGGGCCCCGGCAAGGCGCTCCAGGGCAACCTCGACCCGGCGGTCCTGTTCTCGACCACCGAGGCCGTCGAGACCAAGACCCGCGAGGTGCTCGACGCCGCCGCCGGTCTGGAGGGCCACGTCTTCAACCTCGGCCACGGCGTCCCGCCGAGCATGGACCCGGACGCGCTGACCCGCCTGGTGGAGTACGTCCACACGCAGACGGCGCGCTAGGGCTCCCGTACCCGCCCGCTCACCAACTGTGCCGCGCCTGTCTGCCGAACAGCAGGCGGCGCGGTTCCGGTGGTGGCGGGGTGCCGGGGCGCAGCGGCCAGGCCAGGAGCATGCCGGCCAGGAAGCCGACGACGTGCGCCGCGTAGGCCACGGTGCCGGCGGCGGGCACGGCGGCGCCGGACGAGTACGCCGCCTGGAGCACGAACCAGAAACCCAGCACGAGCCACGCTGGCAGCCGGAGCGGCAGGAACACCAGGAACGGCACGAGCACCCAGACCCTGGCTCTCGGATACAGCACCAGATAGGCGCCGAGGACCCCGGCTATCGCCCCCGAGGCGCCGATCAGCGGGTCGCCCGAGTCGTCGTTCACCAGGGCGAAGCCGTACGCCGCCGCGAAACCGCAGGCCACGTAGAACAGCGTGAAGCGCACATGTCCGAGCCGGTCCTCGATGTTGTTGCCGAAGATCAGCAGGAAGAGCATGTTGCCCAGCAGATGCAGCCAGCTCCCGTGCAGGAACATCGCCGTCAGCACCGACAGCGGCGGCGACTTGTCGTAGCCCGGCGGACCCACCGCACAGCCCGACCCGTGCGGCCCACCGCCGACTTCCCCGGTCGGCACCAGCCGGGGCATCCGATGATGGATCAGTTCCTGCGGCACGGCCGCGTAATGGTCCATGAACGCGTGCAGATGACACAGCTGCGACTGGGCGCTGTCCCCCGCCACCGATCCGGCGAGGCCGGGGGTGTAGAGGAACACGAGGACATTGGCGGCGATCAGCGCGTACGTCACATAGGGCGTGCGCCGCACCGGGTTCACGTCATGGACGGGAATGACCACGAGGAAGTACTGCCCCCGATGTGCGGGGTGAATCCGCGCTCGGCCGCGCCAGGGGGGTGCGCCCAACTGCCCGGCGGCCGACGCGGTTTCCCGTCGAACACACTGAACACCTGTGCCCCCGCGGCCGTATGTCTCCTCGACCGCCCGCGCCGCGCCGAAGACGCGCCGCGGGTACGACGACGCGACGACGTGAAGACGTGAGGACACAGGCCATGAGCGACCGAGTTACTCCTCCGATGCATGCCCTGCCCGACGGCGAGGCGGAAATCGCCCTGGTGCTGCACCTCCCCTGGGAGGACGTCGCCGCGCTCGGCCAGGAGGCCGGACGGCTCGCGGCCCGGATGCAGCGGCCCGTGACCCTGGACGAGGCCGTCAGCCACCGCCTGCGCTCCTCCCGTTCGGCGGCGCACGCGAAGCCGGCCCAGACCCCGCCCGCGGTCACGGCGGCCGGCTCGGTCTCCTCGCTGCCGCCCCGGCCGCCCGCCGAGCAGGCCCGGCAGGCGATAGACCGCATCAACGGGACGGCCGGGCACGAGTCCGCCTAACCGGCGCGCGGGCCGCCGCACGCGCCGTCGGCCAGGTGCGCCACCCGCCAGGCAGGGCGGCCGACGCGCCTTCCCGTGCGTGCGACGGGGGGTCGTTCTGTGTGGTGCCGCGGCTGCGACAGGGCGCCGTGGGGTGTGTTCCCGCGCCCGGGACGGGGCGCCGTGGGGTGTGTCGCCGTTCCCGTGACGGAGTGCCGTGGGGTGTGTTCCCGTGCGTGACAGGGCCCCGTGCTGTGTGGCTCCGTGCCCATGACGGCGCGCCGCGCTCCGTACTTCCCGCGCCCGAGAGGGTGCGTCGTGCCGTGTGCTCCCGTGCCGGTGACAGGACGCCGTGCCCCTGTGTTCCCGTGCCCGGGACGGGGCGCCGTGTCGCATCCCCCCGCCCGTCACGGGCGGGACCCGTCATCGGTCGCCGTGCCGCACCTTCGACACCGCCTTGCGGGCCGCCACCAGGACCGGGTCCCAGACCGGGGAGAAGGGCGGCGCGTAGCCGAGATCCAGCATCGTCATCTGTTCCACCGTCATGCCCGCGGTCAGCGCCACCGCCGCGATGTCCACGCGCTTCGCCGCGCCCTCCCGGCCGACGATCTGCACGCCGAGCAGCCGCCCCGTGCGGCGCTCCGCGAGCATCTTCACCGTCATGAAGGCGGCGTCCGGGTAGTAGCCCGCCCGGCTCGTCGACTCGATGGTGACGGTCTCGAACCGCAGGCCCGCCCGGTGCGCGTCCTTCTCGCGCAGCCCGGTGCGGGCGATCTCCAGATCGCAGACCTTGCTCACCGCCGTGCCGACGACACCGGGGAACGTGGCGTATCCGCCGGCCACGTTGGAGCCGATCACCTGCCCGTGCTTGTTCGCGTGGGTGCCCAGCGCGATGTGCCGCTCGCGCCCCGAGACCAGGTCGAGCACCTCGACGCAGTCGCCGCCCGCCCAGATGTTCTCGTGCCCGCGCACCCGCATGGCCAGATCGGTGAGCAGCCCGCCGTGATCGCCGAGCGGGAGCCCCGCCGCGCGGGCGAGCGTCGTCTCGGGGCGTACGCCGATGCCGAGCACCACCACGTCCGCCGGGTACGTGGCGTCGTCCGTGACGACCGCGCGGACCCGCCCTCCGTCGCCGGTGAGGAACGCGGTGACCTCGGCGTCGTCGACCATGGTGATCCCGAGGCCCTCCATGGCGGCGTGCACCAGGCGGCCCATGTCCGGGTCGAGCGTGGACATGGGTTCCTTGCCCCGGTTGACGACCGTCACCTCGTAGCCGCGGTTGATGAACGCCTCGGCCATCTCCACCCCGATGTAGCCCGCGCCGACGACCACGGCGCGGCGGCCCCCGGTCACCGCCAGCGTGTCGAGCAGGGCCTGCCCGTCGTCCAGCGTCTGCACGCCGTGCACGCCCGGCGCGTCGGCGCCCGGCAGATCCGGGCGGACCGGACGCGCGCCGGTCGCGATCACGAGTTTGTCGTACGACGTCCACGCCTCGGCCCCGGTGTCGAGGTCCAGGGAACGCACCCGGGCACCCGCAGTGTCGATCTCGGTGACCTCCGTACGCATGCGCAGGTCGATGGCGCGCTCACGGTGTTCCTCGGGGGTCCGCGCGATCAGCCGGTCGCGTTCGGGGACGTCGCCGCCCACCCAGTACGGGATACCGCACGCCGAGTACGACGTGAAGTGGCCCCGTTCGAACGCCACGATCTCCAGCTCGTCCGGACCGCGCAGCCGGCGTGCCTGTGACGCGGCGGACATGCCCGCCGCGTCACCGCCGATCACAACCAGTCGCTCCCGGGCCCGCGCCCTGCCGCCCGTGCCATTCGTGCCACCCGCACTGCCCGTACCGCTCGCACCGTTCATGCTCATGCGAACACGCTACGGGGGCACGGCACTTCAGTCCTCCTTGCCACCTGCCGAGGACCCGTCGCTCGCGGGCGGGGCGGCCTTCGGCGCGGCCGTGGTCCCCGAAGCCGGACCGGAAGCCGGGTCCGAAGCCGGGCGGGACGCCGGAACCGGGGCCGCCGACGGACTCGCCGCGGGACCGGCGGGCGTACCGGAAGCCACCGTCGGGGCCGGAACCGAAGCCACCTCCGGGGCCGGGCCGCGGCGCAGCCGGGGGCTCACTCCGCGCGTCCACACCAGGGCGATCAGGGCGAGGACAGCCGCGAAGGGGAGTACCGCCCCGATCGCCAGGGCCAGCCACCGCACGATGGTGACCAGCACGTTCCAGCCACCGGAGAGCGCGTCCAGGAAGCCCGGGTCCGCGTCCTTCTGCGCGGCCTTCTTCACCGGGGTCTCGGACAGCGAGAGCGTGATCGTGGCCAGGCTCGTACGGTCCTTCAGTGTCGCCTGCTGGGCGAGCAGCGCCTCCAGGTCGGACTCCCGGCTGCTCAACTCCCCTTCCAGGGCGACCACATCACTGAGCTTGGTCGCCTGGTCCATCAGTTCGCGGACCCGGGCCACGCTCGCGCGCTGCGACTTGACGCGGCTCTCCACGTCCACGACCTGATCGGTGACGTCCTGTGCCTTGGCCGTCCGCTCGACGACCTTGCCGGCGCCCTCCAGATCGGCGAGTACCTGGTCGTACCGTTCGCTGGGCACCCGCAGGACGACGCGGGTGCGCTCGTGACCCCGCCCGTCGCGGGTGGTGGTCTCGGCGCCGACGTAACCGCCGGCGTTCTCGGCCGTGGCGCGGGCGTCGTCCAGAGCCTTGGGCACCTCCTTGACCACGACGGTCAGCGAGGCGGTGCGGATGATGCTGTTCGCGGTCACCTTGGTCGGGGCGGCCTTGGAGCCCTTCGAGCCGTCGCTCCCCGCGGCACCCGGCGCCACCTTCTCGGCGCCGGCGCCGGCGTCGTTCGCGCTTCGTGCGTCCGGGGCGGCCGGCTTGCTGTCGGCGCTTCCCGTCGCATTGGCGCCGCATCCCGTCAGCGCGAGCGCGGACACGAGCAGCACCCCCGCCACGACCCGGGCGGGGCGGACGCGAAGGACAGGCAGTACCGGTGATGCGGATGAGACGGACGGGACAGGTGAAGCGGCTCGTAGCGGATGTCCGGAGCTGCGTGTGTGCATGCGGGCCTACCCCCAGGGTGGTGACGACTGACGGTTCTTCGACGCCGGAGGAGTACGGGACGTTGGCGGGATCCGGTCCCGATGCGGTCACGGTCCGGACTCGCGCGGGACACCGGGCTCCCTGCCGGAGGTGTCGGTGCGGTTTGAGAAGGTGGAGTCATGCGCGAAGAGGACACTCGTACCCGTTCGGAACACGTCGTGGTCGTCGGCGGAGGCATCGCGGGGCTGGCCGCCGCCCACCGCCTGCTGGGGCGGGGCGCGCGCGTCACCGTCCTCGAGGCGTCGGACCGCCTCGGCGGCAAGCTGCTGACCGGCGAGATCGCGGGCGCGCGCGTGGACCTCGGTGCCGAGTCGATGCTGGCCCGCCGCCCGGAGGCCGTGGACCTCGCCCGCGAGGCCGGACTCGGCGACCGCCTCCAGCCGCCCGCCACCGCGACGGCCTCCCTGTGGACCCGCGGAGTCCTGCGCCCCATGCCCAAGGGCCATGTCATGGGTGTCCCCGGCAGCGCGTCCGCCGTCGCTGGCGTCCTCTCCGAAGAGGGCCTGCGCCGCATCGAGCGCGACGCCGACCTGCCCCGCACGGAGGTGGGCGAGGACATCGCCGTGGGCGAGTACGTGGCGGCACGCCTCGGCCGCGAGGTCGTCGACCGTCTCGTCGAACCCCTCCTCGGGGGTGTGTACGCGGGCGACGCCTACCGCATCTCGCTGCGTCTCGCCGTCCCCCAGCTCTACGCCGCCGCCCGCACGCACACCTCCCTCACCGAGGCTGTGCGCGAGATCCAGGCCAAGGCGGCCGCCGCCGGGCAGACCGGCCCGGTGTTCATGGGCATCGACGGCGGAGTGGGCCGACTGCCGCTCGCCGTCGCCGAGTCGGTGACGGCACGCGGGGGCGAGATCCTCACCGGGACACCGGTGACCGAACTGCGCAGGACCGCGCCGACCGGGCCCGGCACCGACGAGTCGGCGCGCCCGGCCTGGCGCGTCGTCGCCGGAGACCGGGTCCTGCACGCCGACGCGGTCGTCCTCGCGCTGCCCGCCCCGGCCGCCGCCGCGCTGCTGCGGGCCGAGGCCCCCGCCGCGGCGGCCGAGCTGGCCGCCGTGGAGTACGCGTCGATGGCCCTGGTGACCCTCGCCTACCGGAGTGAGGGCATCACCCTCCCCGAAGGAAGCGGTTTTCTGGTGCCGCCGGTCGACGGGCACACCATCAAGGCGTCTACCTTCGCCTCCCGCAAGTGGGGCTGGATCGCCGACCAGGACCCCGGTCTGCTGGTGCTGCGCACCTCCGTCGGGCGGTACGGCGAGACGGAGGTGCTCGGCCGCTCCGACGACGACCTCGTCCGGGTGTCCCGGCACGACCTGCGGGAGGCGACCGGACTCGACGCCGTGCCGGTGGCGACCCGGGTGACGCGCTGGGACGACGGACTGCCCCAGTACCCCGTCGGCCACCACGCGCGTGTGGCCCGCGTCCGTGAGCACGTCGGCAAGCTGCCGGGCCTCGCGGTCTGCGGCGCGGCCTACGACGGGGTCGGCATCCCCGCCTGCATCGCGTCCGCGTACGCCGCCGTCGACCGGATCGACGGCGACGCCCGTGCCCTGGACGCGCTGCGGGCCAACCCGGTGCAGAGCCTGCACGGCGGCGCGGGAGAATAGCCCCATGAGTGACGACGCCCCCACCACCGAGTCCGGCAGGGTCCCGAACAAGGGCAAGCTGGCCAAGGACCTCAACGAGGCCATCCGCTACACCCTGTGGTCCGTCTTCCGGCTGAAGGACGTGCTGCCCGAGGACCGCACCGGCTACGCCGACGAGGTCCAGGAACTGTTCGACCAGCTCGCCGCGAAGGATGTCACCGTCCGCGGCACCTACGACGTGTCGGGGCTGCGGGCCGACGCCGACCTCATGATCTGGTGGCACGCCGAGACCAGCGACCAGCTCCAGGAGGCGTACAACCTCTTCCGCCGGACGAAGCTGGGCCGCGCCCTGGAGCCGGTCTGGTCGAACATGGCGCTGCACCGGCCCGCCGAGTTCAACCGCTCGCACATCCCGGCGTTCCTCGCCGACGAGACGCCCCGCGACTACGTCAGCGTCTACCCCTTCGTGCGCTCCTACGACTGGTACCTGCTGGCCGACGAGGACCGCCGCCGGATGCTCGCCGACCACGGCAAGATGGCCCGCGGCTACCCCGACGTGCGCGCGAACACGGTCGCCTCGTTCTCGCTCGGCGACTACGAGTGGATCCTCGCCTTCGAGGCCGACGAGCTCTACCGCATCGTCGACCTCATGCGCCACCTGCGCGCCTCCGAGGCCCGGATGCACGTCCGCGAAGAGGTGCCGTTCTACACCGGCCGCCGCAAGGACGTCGCCGAGCTGGTCGCGGGCCTCGCCTGACCGTCCCAGCAAAAAAGAGGCGGGCGCCCCTCCGGGGACGCCCGCCTTCAGGTTTTCGGGATCCCTGTCAGGGCGCCTCCCGGACGGTCTTCGCGGTCCCGGAGTGCTCGGCCGCCCTGGACGACGCCGTGCCCCTCGCCGAAGCCGCGCCCTTCGCCGACTTCGCCTGCTTCGCGCCCTTCGTCCCCTGGGCGCCCCCGGCACGGTCGACCGGTGGCTACGGCGTCGGCTCCCGGCGTGGTGCGCACGCCGCGCTCCCCTCGGGGAGCCGGCCCTCCAGCAGGTAGGCGTCCAGATAGCCGTTGACGCACTTGTTGGGGCCACCGGCGATCCCATGGGTACCGGCGCCGTTCTCGGTCACCAGCACCGACCCCCACAGCCGCCGCTGCAACTCCTTGGCACCGTCGTACGGCGTCGCCGCGTCCCGCTCGGCGGCCAGGATCAGCGTCGGGGGCAGCTCCCCGGGCAGCGTCCGTACGTCGAGCGGCTTCTGCCGCGGCGCGGACCAGTAGGCGCACGGCAGATTCATCCACACGTTGTCCCAGGTCTCGAACGGCGCGACCCGCGCGAGCCGGGTGTTGTCGCGGTCCCAGGTGCGCCAGTCGGTCGGCCAGGGCGCGTCGTTGCACTCCACGGCCGTGTAGACCGCGTTGCCGTTCTCCTGCTCGGCGGCCGCCTCCGGATGCGGTCCGGCCACCTGGATCAGCGGCTTCGGGTCACCTTTCAGATAGGCGGACAGCGCCAGCGCGCGCTGCGGCCAGTAGTCGTCGTAGTACCCGGCCTGCAGGAACGCGCCCTGCAACTGGGCGGGTCCCACCTTGCCGCCCGCGGGCGAGGCGGCCAGCCGCTCCCGGGCCTTCTCGTAGGAGCGCTGCACCTCCTCGGGCGTGCGGCCGAGCTTGTACACCTTGTCGTGCCGGGCCATCCACGCGCGGAAGTCCGCCCAGCGGACCTCGAACGCGGCCGACTGGTCGAGGTTGTTCTGATACCAGACCTTCTCGGGTGCGGGGTTCACCGCCGAGTCGAAGACCATCCGGCGTACGTGCGAGGGGAACAGCGTCGCGTACAGGGAGCCGAAGTACGTCCCGTACGAGGCGCCCATGAAGGTCAGCTTCCGCTCGCCGAGCGCGGCGCGCAGCACGTCCAGGTCACGGGCGTTGTTGAGCGAGGTGTAGTGGCGCAGGGCGGCGCCGGAACGCCGGGCGCAGCCGCGGGCGTACGCCTTCGCCTCCGCGATCCGTGCCTTCTTGTACGACTCCGAGGGGACCGTCGGGGACTGCGAGGGTGCCTTCGGCGGGCGCTTGGGGTCCCGGCAGGACAGCGGCGCGGAGCGGTCGACGCCGCGCGGGGCGTAGCCGACGAGATCGTACGCGGCCCCGATCCGCTTCCACTCGGGGAGGAAACCGATCAGTGGGAAGTACATGCCGGAGGCGCCGGGACCGCCGGGGTTGTAGACGAGGGCGCCCTGGCGCGGCACCTTCCGCTTCGAGTTGTGCGGGTCCTTGGCGGTGGCCTTGACGCGGCTGACGGTCAGTTTGATCCGCTTGCCGTCGGGGTGGGCGTAGTCGAGGGGCACCGTGACCGTGCCGCACTTGAGGTTGGCCGGCAGATGCTCCTCCTTCGCGCACGTGCCGAAGCGGATGCCGGCGGCCGCGGCGCGCTGGGCGGCGACGGCGGTGCCGCGCGCCTCCGCGGGGCCGGCCGGGCCGGGCCGGGCCGGTGCGCCGCCCGCCGGAGCGGCGAGGAGCCCGGTCAGGAGCAAGGACCCTGCGGTTCCGTGGAGGACAGCAGCTCTCATCGCGAATCCCTTCAGCGCGCGGCAGCGACAAAAGGGATGCTTCGTTCGGCAGTTGGCGAAGTAAAGCACCGGCCGCCGGTGTCGGCGCCAATGACCCCGATGCGCCCCCCTGGGGCGCCCTTCAGCCCCCTGGGGTCCAGCCGGCCCCCTGCCGCCAGGCGCCGTGGCCGGTGCCGTGGTCCCGGTGCGTCAGGGCCGCCCGTACTTCCGGCTCGCCGATCGCGCGAATGCCGCGTACGGCGACGGATGTGAGGTACGTACGGTCGTCGCCGGATGCGTCGGAGTGCCGGGCCAGGGTGCCGAGCAGCCGCTGTCCGGCCGGGGAGGCCCAGCGGGTGTAGGGGTGCACCTCGATCCGGGCGATGGCGAGACAGCTCACCGTCAGAATGAGCGGGAGCATGAACCAGACGGCCACCGGAACCTCGCTCCCGGGGGACTGCCCAGGCAGCAGCAGGGCCGTGGCCGCCAGCGCGAGGACCGCGGCCGCTGCGGCCCGGACCTGGCGGACGGCCTCCGCGACGGTGGTGCGGGCGCCGTCGGGGACGGCGAGGCCGGCCGCGACCAGGTGGTCCGCGAGACGGCGTACCGAGTCGGCGCCGGCGGTGGTGGCCCGCACCGGCGCTATCCGGGACTGGCCCTCCGGGCCGATGGCTCCGATGACGGAGCGCTCCATGTCGTCGCGCCCGCGCGGATCCACCACCGTCGCCCAGCCGGTGTGCGCGAGCAGCAGCCGATGCTGCCGGGCCATCGACACCAGGGTCAGATCGGCCACCCGGGCCGGGCCGCCGGACAGGAACGCCGCCTCGTACAGCGTGAGGTCGTGCCCGCGCGGCGCGTCCGCGTCGAGCGTCGCGGCGTGCACGGCGGCCAGGCACAGCCGGGTGCAGGAGATGGCCGTGGCCGCCCAGGCCAGGAGCAGGAGAAGGACCCAGAACATGGCGTTTTTCTATGCGAAGTACCGGGTTGGCGCCATGCCTTATTCACTATGTGGGACGGAGCCGTTGTGGGTATGTGACGTTCCGTTTGCCGGGCGGCGTCACGGGGCGTCCGAGGCTGTGCGGACACGCGATCTAGGAAGCTGACGTCGGGTTGGGGCGCGCGGCGGCCGGTGGGAGTGGGTAGCCCGAGGACGGGGCCACCGGGACCGGCGACGACGGGGACCGGACCGGGTCGGGCGGCGCGGGGGAGTTGGTGAGCGGCGGCGGGCTCGCGGTCGCCGTGTCCTCGGCGAGCGCGTCGAAGTCCACGTAACCGGTCGATTCCAGGACCTTGATGTGGTCGAGCACGGTGGTGTTCGCGTCGTCGGCGAGATCGCGTACGAGCGAGTTGCGGGTGTTCGCGCGGACCTGGGCCACCAGGGCGAAGACCTTGCCGTGCGCCTTGCGCAGGATGTTCGCGAAGTCCTGGTCGTACTCCGTGCCGTGCGCCGCGCTCAGCGTGGTCAGCCACTGACGCTGCTGCGGATTGGGCTGGTTGGGCAGCTCCAGGCTGAGCCGCGCGGCGACGTTGCGGACACGGGCGTCGAGGAACGTGTGCCCCTCGATGAGGTGCTCGCCGGCCGTCCGTACGGCCTGGGTGGTGCCGCGCTCCTGGGCCTGCTGGCCCGCCGGCAGCTCCCAGAGCCCGGCCAGCCGGACCCTGGTGACGAAGTCCCGGTCCAGGGCCGAGAGCGGACCGAACGGGGTCGGCACGGTCTGCGCGTTCAGGGTGTCCAGGCCGGTGCCGGCGCGGTCCGCGTACGACCAGATCGGAAAGGCCAGCGCGACCAGGGTCGCCAGCAGAGCGGCGATGATGAGCCCTGTTCCACTGACCGATCCGGTGCGGTTGTTGGATCGCATGGTGCCTCCTGTTGCGGCACCGCACGCTAATGCGCTTCGGGTGCGGGTTGGCCTGCTACTGCGGGTGCTACGCCAACTGCCGTACGGGAAGAATGGATTGAGCGGAGGGTGGAAGGCGTTGGTTGCGGGGGTCCGGGCGTACGTCATACCGCCCTGAAGCGTCAGGAAGTGGACGCGCGCATCACCTTCACAAGGAGCGGTGTTACTCCGGGCACACTCTGCGGATGTGGCGTGTCGGGGTGTCCGGTCAAGGCGGCGCGCCGCGGCCGGCGTGCGGGTGGGGACCCGGCCGGCGCGCTTGTTCAGCGGCCCAGCAGCGCCCTGCGGGTGGCGCGGGCCAGCCGGGCCACGGAACGCCCCGACAGCGGGGCCGGACCCGATCGCTCCAGCCACCAGTCGCGCAGCCGCCGTGTCTCCGCGCCCTCCGGGAGTCCCGCGAGCAGAAGATGTTCGGCGAAGTCCAGGGCGTCGCGCCGGTACCCGCCGGCCATCGGATGCCGCTGCGCGTACGCGAGGAACGCCGGTCGGTAGCCGTCCGCCAGGATCTCCGGCAGCTCCGGAGCCACCTTCGACACGACGTCCGCCCGCTTGGCGGCGAGGGCGCGCGCCTGCACCCCGAGCCGTACGCGGTCGAAGCCCTCGGGCACGGGAGTCCCCGCGACGAGCGCGGACAACAGGGCGGCCTGAGCCAACGCCAGCCGCTGCCGGGCGGCGCCTTCGGCGCCGGTATCGGTTCCGGAGCCCGTGCCGGAATCCGTGCCGGAATCCGTGCCGACCGAGGTGTCGGGCCCGGCTTCGGAGCTGCCCACCAGGACGGCCGCGCCCCGCTCGGTCGCTCCGGTCGCGGCTCCCGCACTCTCCAGTGTCCGCCGGATCGCGGTCAACTCCCGCTCCAGTTCCGCCGGTTCGGGGAAGTTCTCGTCCCGTTCGAGGAGGACCCCCGGCGGGGACACCCGTGATGCGAGGTCGGCGAGGATGTCGAGAACGGGCCGCGGAACCGGATGGGCGTGACTGTCGTGCCAGACGCCGTCACGTTCGAAGCCGCCGGCGACGTGGACGTAGGCGATGGCCTCGACAGGCAGTTCGTCGAGCGCCTTGGCGGGATCCTCACCCCGGTTGACATGGTTCGTGTGAAGGTTGGCCACATCGACGAGCAGCCGGACCCCGGTGCGGTCGACCAGGTCGTACAGGAACTGTCCCTCGGTCATCTCCTCTCCGGGCCAGGAGATCAGCGCGGCGATGTTCTCCACCGCGAGGGGGACGGGCAGCGCGGCCTGAGCCGCGCGGACGTTCGCGCACAGGACGTCCAGCGCGTCCCGGGTGCGCGGAACCGGCAGCAGGTGCCCGGCCTCCAGCAGTGGTGACGCGGTGAGCGGGCCCCCCGCCCGGACGAACGCGATGTGTTCGGTGACGAGCGGAGAACCCAGCGCCTCGGCGCGTTCGGCGAGCGCGACGAGCCGGGACTCGTCGGGCCGGTCGGCGCCGCCGAGACCCAGGGAGACCCCGTGCGGCACCACCGTGACGCCCCGCTCGCGCAGCCGCAGCAGCGACTCGGGGACATGGCCGGGGCATACGTTCTCCGCCACGGCCTCGACCCAGTCGATGCCGCGCATGCGCTCCACGGCCTCGGCGATCTCCGGCCGCCACCCGATTCCCGTACCCAGCCGCGTCTGCTGCCGCATGTCCCCTCCTCCATAACGGCCTCGACCGGGCCTGCTTGCGTGTCGTTCCCCCACGACGGCCCGTGTTCCGGCGTGACGGAGTCATGGCCCCGGGAGCGTGGGCCGAACCCACCGGGGCGGACGTTCAGAGCAACATTTGAGGTTCCGTGCCGGCTAGCGGAGCACGTTGTCAGGGTCAGAGGGTTCCGGACGGGCGGTGTTCACCTCGCCGGGCGGCAGCGCCGACGGGCTCGACGAGACGTCGACACCGCTGCCCGGCCGGACGGGCGGCGCGGAGGCGACCGGCACGCCGATGACCGGCGGCGGGGGACCGGTGGGGCTGGCGGTCGAGGCGGCCGCCGTGTCGTTCGCGATGGCGTCGAAGTCGACCTCTCCGGTCTTCTCCAGCACGGTGATGTGGTCGAGCACGGTCAGGTTGGCGTCGCTGGCCAGCTGCCGCACCAGCGTGTTGCGTGTGCTGTTGCGGACGGCGCCGATCGCCGGAAAGATCTTGCCGTGCGCGGCGCGCAGCAGATTCGCGAACTTCCTCTCGTACTCCTTGCCCGTCGCCGCGCTCAACTCCTGCAGCCAGCCCTGCTGTTGCGCGTTCGGCTGGTTCGGCAGCTCGACGTTGAGCTGGGCCGCGACGATCCGCACCCGCTTGTCGAGGTCGGTGTGCCCGACGATCAGATGGTCGCCCGCCTCCCTGACGGCCTTGGTGGGCGACCGCTCGATGGCCTGCTGTCCGGCGGGCAGTTCCCACAGACCGGCCAGCCGCACCCGGACGATCAGATCGCGGTCCGAGGCGGACAGCGGTCCCCAGCGGGTGTTCACCGTCCCGGCGGCGAGGTTGGCCTGGCCCGTGCCCGAGCGGTCGGCGTACGACCACACGGGGAACGCGAGCGCTCCGAGGGTGGCGGCGAGCGCCACGATGACGAGGACGCTGCCATTGATGCGCCGCAAAGGTGCCTCCCGAGGCAGATCAATTGATCATTGGATACCAACTCTTGGCCAGTGCTTGGTGGTACGTGCGGGGAGGCTGTGCAGTTCAATCGGCGCGACCGGGTCCACGGCAGTCAGCGTGCCGACGGCCATGCGTCCGGGGTGCGGCCAAGCAGTCGCAGTGCCTCGGTCAGGGGATTCGATCCGGAGGACACCTCCAGCGCGGGCGCGAACGCGAAGCCGGGGCCTCTGCGTGCGGGATCCGCCGGGACGCGGCGGGCGACGGCCGCCGCCGCTTCGAGGGCGGGGCCGGGGAGTTCGAGGCCGACGCCCAGAGACGCGGCCACGTCCCACGCGTGCACGACGTAGTCGATGAAGTGAAAACCCAGGGCGACGCGACCGGGGAAGGAGCTCCCGAGTTCCGGCAGGTCGAACTCCCGCTCCGTGACGCCCGGTTCGGCGAAGGCGGCGAGCACCGTCGGTACCGCCGCCCGATATGCCTGCCCGGGGTCGCTTCGGTGTGCCGCGGTTTCCCGCCAGTGCGCGGCCTCCCGGCCCGCGCCGCGTGCGGCCGCCGCGAACCCGTGGTGCTGTGCGGTCATGTGCGCCACCAACTGCCGCAGTGTCCACCCGGCGCAGGGTGTGTCCCGGTCCCAGTCGGCCGGCCGGGCGGTTGCGACGACCCTGAGCGATTCCTGTACGGCGATCCGGTCGAGCTCGATGATGTCCGCTCCGCTGATGGTCATGGGCGATGTCCTCCTGGCTGTCCGCTGTCGAGGTACCGCGCGGCCGGGGCCCGTTTCGGGCGGGGCGTCTCGGCCGGGTTCCGGTGGTCCTGAGCATAAAACTGAGCGAACGGTCGTGCTATTTATTTTGGCGGAACACCGCGGAATTTCGCCGAACCTCCCTGAACAGCACGGCAAGTGTCTTCGCGTCAGTTCTCTTGCTGGTCAGGAGAGTTCGGGTACCCGGGACGGATCCGTCGCCGCCGCGCGCAGTCGCGAGGTGATCGCGACGCCGGTCCTGCGGTAGGCGGTCGTTTCGTCGTGCAGGACGGAGAGCGCGTTGGCCGTCTCCATCAACGCGACCAGCTCGAAGGCGAGTTGGGCGGCATCCGTGTCGGAGCGGAGTTCACCGAGGTCGCGGGCCTCGACGACGGTGTGCTCGACGTGGTCCGCCCAGGCCCGCTGGGCCCGGGCCACCGCGTCGTGGACGGGGCCGGGCCGGGCGTCGAACTCGGCGGCGACCTCGTAGAAGAAGCAGCCGCCGGGGAAGACCCGGCTCCGCGAGTACTCCAGCCAGAGCTCACACAGCCGCCGGACGCGGGCGACGCCGGCCGGGGTCTCGGCCGCGGGCCGGTTCACCCGCTCGACGTGGATGCGCGAGGCCTCGCGCACGGTGGCCAGTTGCAGCTCCTGCTTGGATCCGAAGAGGGCGAAGACGCCGCTCTTGCTGAGCCCGAGCTCGGTGGCGAGGCGTCCGACGGACAGCGCCTCGAGTCCTTCGACCGAGGCGATGTCGACCGTGCGGCGGAGGACCGACTGCCGCGTGCGGTTGCCGCGTTCGACCCTGCCGTCCAGCCGGGTGCCGGTCATCCGGACCTCCCACCTTCACGTTTGTCGGCCAAGCGTAGCCCGACGGGCGCGGGGGGCCCGTCGGGCCGTGTCAGGCGGCGAAGAGCAGAGCGGCGCTGACGAGGACGAGTACGGCGGTGGCGAAGTGGATTCCGAAGGCGACGGCCTTCGTGCCGCCGTGGCGCAGCACTATCAGGGTGTCGCCGAGCGGCACCAGGGCCACGGTCAGCATGAACCAGGCCTCGGCGCCGGCACCGGCGAAGGCCAGCAGGGCCAGGCCCATGACGCCGAAGACGGCGTCGCGCAGTCCCTTGATCTCCAGATAGGCGGCGTCGCCGTCCGGCTTGGCCGGAACGCCGTAGCCGGTGGCGGCCGCCCGCGGCCGCGCCAGGAACCGCGCACCGATGAACAGGACGAGGAGGTCGAGCGCGATGGCCAGGCCGTAGGCAGTGGGAGTGAGCATGTCGGATCTCCTTGCTAGCAGCGCTAGGGACAAGAATGAAGCTAGCATAGTGACGACATGAATTCTAGCGATGCTAGAATATCGCCATGTCGATCCAGGCACGCCGAGAGAGTGAACGCGCGGAGCGCGAGCAGCTGATCGTGACGGCCGCCCGCGAACTGGCCGAAAACGAGGGCTGGGGCGCGGTGACCACACGTCGGCTGGCCGCCGGGATCGAGTACAGCCAGCCGGTGCTCTACAGCCACTTCAAGGGCAAGGACGCCATCATGGCGGCGGTCGCGGTGCAGGGCTTCGCCCAACTGGCGCAGGAACTGCGGTCCGCGCGCGCGGCGATGACCGACCCCGGTGCGGCCCTGGCCGCCGTGGGCGCGGCCTACACCGACTTCGGTGAGCGTCGGCCCGCGCTGTACGACGCGATGTTCACGCACATCGTCGACCTGCCGTTCGCGACCCCCGAAGCGGCGCCCGCCGTGCGGGACGCCTTGGGTGAGCTGCGGGAGGCGATCCTGCCGCTCGCCCTGGACGACGACCCGGGCATCCTCACCGAGACCTTCTGGGGCGGTCTGCACGGTCTTGTCGCGCTGATGCGCGGCGGACTTCTGCCCCGCACGGGGCACGACCGGCGGCTGTCCCTGCTGATCGGCCATTTCGCGCCACCCGGCTGAACGTGGGCGCGGGCCGGCAGCAGGGCCTTTCCCGTGTCCTTCGTTCGGGGGCTGGTAACGCCAACTTCCGTTTCCCTAATATGTATTGTCGGTCGGGCCAGTCGGGTTGGCGCGACACGGATCTGGGGGAACGATGCAGCCTGGCGAGCAGCTGTCCACATCGATCGATGCCACGGTGCCCACGGCCGCGCGCATGTACGACCACTACCTGGGCGGCAAGGACAACTACGCCGCCGACCGGGCGGCCTGTGAAGAGCTGGACAAGGTCGTGCCCAGCACGCGCGCGCTGGCGCTGAACAATCGGCGCTTCCTCCAGCGGGTCGTCAGGACGCTGGCGGACGGATACGGAATCAGGCAGTTCCTCGACCATGGATCCGGCCTGCCCACCCAGAACAATGTGCATCAGGTCGCCCAGGCGGTCGACGAGGCTTCCCGGGTGGTGTATGTCGACGTCGATCCGATGGTGCTGGTGCACGGCCGGGCCCTGCTGGACCAGAACGACCGTACGGCCGTCATCCACGCCGACCTGCGGGAGACCGAGGCGATATTCTCCCACCCCGACACCCAGCGGCTGATCGACCTCTCGGAGCCGGTGGCCGTGCTGTTCAACTCGGTGTTCCACTGCATCCCGGACAGCGACACCGACGGTCCCCTCGCCGTGATCGGCCGCGTCGCCGAACGGCTGGCGCCCGGCAGCTTCATGGTGATGTGCCAGTTGGTCAGCGAGGACCCCGAGGTCCGGAAGTTCGTCACCGACTTCATGGACACGGCGACGCAGGGCCACTGGGGTCGCGTGCGCCAGGAGAAGGATGTCGCGGAGTTCTTCGACGGTATGGACGTCCTCGAACCCGGACTCGTCGAGGTGTCCACCTGGCGACCCGACACCGACGTCGTGCCGCGCCAACTCACCCAGGAATGGATCGAGTTCGGAGGGGTCGGCCGCATCCGCTAGGGCCGCGGCCCAGGCCCGAGGTCGGTCCGGCGGATCGTGCCCCCATCCGCGTGTGCGGTGTGCGGCAGGATCCGCCGTGCGGGCCCTGTCGCGGCGCCATGACATCGCATGACCCCTGTACGTCCTCATGGGTGCGACGCGACGCGCCGCCACCGTCGTGACGTGGTGGCATGACCCGTCAGTGCGAAGCGCTGTAGCGCTGGTCGACCGTGTCGCGCAGGAGCGCCAGGGACGCGCGCGGGCTGAGTGCCTCGTCGGCGAGCCGGTCCAGCACCACCCGGTACTCCTCCGTCTCGTCGCGGTCCTCCAGGAAGTTGGCGCTCCTGATGTGCTCCAGGTAGACGATGTCGGGCAGTTCGACGCCGCCGAAGCGTAGATACGTGACGGGGATGGCCGGTGCCGAGGCGTTCGTGACGTCCAACGGCACGATCTGCACGATCACATGGGGACGCTGAGCCATCTCGATGAGGTGCTCCAGCTGAGCGCGCATCACCTCGCGGCTGCCCAGGATGCGGAGCAGTACGGACTCGTCGACAACGGCCCACAGATGAGGGGCGTCCGTCCGGTTCAGCAGCTCCCGTCGGCGCATCCGCAGCTCCACCCGGCGCTGGACCTCGCCGGCCGGCGCCGTCGGCAGACCGCGTTCCACCACGGCCCGGGTGTAGTCGGGAGTCTGCAACAGGCCCGGAACATACTGGATCTCGAAGGTACGGATGGTGGTGGCCGCCTCCTGGAGCCCGACCAGCCGGTCGAACCACTCGGGCATCAACCGCTTGTCGTAGCGCTGCCACCACCCCGGCTCCCCGGCGCGCTTCAGGAGTCTGAGCAGGACCGACGCCTCGTAGTCATCGGTCCCGTACAGCTCGAGCAGCGCGCGGACGTCGCCCTCCGTGGGAGGCCGGCGGCCCTTGCCCGCCTCTATGCGCGACAGTTTCGCCGCGCTGAACCCCAGAGACCGCGCCGCCTGCTCCTGGGAGAGGCCCGCGTCCTCACGGGCGCCGGCCAGCTGAACGCCGACCAGCATCTTCAGCAGAGTAGGGGCGGGCTCCGCCCGGCTCAGATACGGTTCGAGGCGGGAGACGCGGGGTGACTCGACGGACATCCTGACTCCCAGTCGACCGGCAGAAGACAGCCAAAATTATCGCACTGCGCCTGACTCTGCCGCATGGGGAGACAGAAGTGGACAACTATCCTTCCACTTCAACGGAGTTCGGAGAATCAGGGACCGATTCACAGCAGGTGGTCGAACTCCCCCTCCTTCGCGCCGGCCAGGAACGCGGCCACTTCCGCCGGGGTGTAGACGAGGGCCGGACCGTCCGGGTCGCGGGAGTTGCGTACCGCGATACCTCCGTCGCCCAGAGCGGCCACCTCGACGCAGTTGCCCTCGGCATTGCTGTGCCTGCTCTTGATCCAGCGGGCGCCCAGCGAGCTCGCCCGCACTCCGTTCGGCACTGATGGCACCAACGCACTCTCCTTGCTGACGTTCCACCACGTGTGCGCCCGCCCGGTCGCGGGCCCGGCCGGACCTCACGTGGCCCCTGCCTCCCTCCGTCTTCATGCAATTTCTCGTGCAATTGCACGAAGGCGCTGTCAGCGTGGATAATAGCCGTGGCGTCAACCTCGTTTCCAGCGCCATGTGCTGACGTCGTATCAAGGACTCCCCTCGGGGAGCGTGATCGTCCGGGACGGGCTGTCGGCCCGCCCGCGCACCTGACACTGTCCGACGCCTTCGGAGGGAGCGGAAATGGCAACACCACTCAGGAACCTGGAACGCGTGTCGTGGGACGAGATAAAGGACTCCAAGGGGTCGGCGGGAGCCATCCCGGTCCTGCTCAACACCGTTGCCTGGGGTGACGCGGCAACGGCCAGGGCCGCACTCCAGGACTTGAGGGAACGAATCTGCCAGTACGGATTCGTCGTGGAGCAGGCGACGGCCGCGACCGTCCCCTTCCTCTGGGAACTCGCCGAACTTCCGCAGGTCACCTGCCGTGTGCAGATAATCCAGCTCCTGAAGGACATCGCGGACGCCCGGCAGTGGGAGCGCACGGCCGCCGCCTATCCCAAGCTCCTCAACCGCCGTGAGAACTGGGTGGGTTGGGAGCGCGAAGCCCGCCAGGCCGTACGCGCCCACCGCGGCAGCCTCCAGCACCTGCTCGCCGAGCCGGACACCGAACTCGTCCGGGTCACGACGGAACTCGCCTCCACGCTGGCCGACTGACGTCCCCGGACCCAGCGGCCGGGCGCCGGTGCGCATGCGCACGACGTCAAGCGCGCTCCGGCGCACGCCTGGAGCCGAGGCGAGCGCCTCGGTGCCACCTCCTGTCGGCCCGCTGTCAGCCCGCCGAGTCCGGTGCGCGTTCCGGCAGGGCGCCGACGCGGTCGTGTCCCTCGACGGCGACGGTCAGTCCGGGTGCGATCTCCGTGAACCCCGCGTCACGCACCAACGGCAGCTCCGAGGTCGTTAGTTCACGCCAGCGGGCCGGATCGGCGGTCCGCACGGACAGGGCGAAACCCGCGTCGCGCCAGGCGGTCCGCTCCTTCTCCGACAGCTCCCACCAGGCCAGTTGGGCGCCATGGCCGGTCTGGGCCATCGTCTTGCCGGCCGACATGTCGAGTTCCGGGTTGAGCCACAGCACGGGCGCTGCCGGATCGGCCGGTGCCGGGGGCTCCGGATCGTCGAGGTCCGTACCGGACACCTGGAGTCGAGCCAGGTCCTTGGGCCAGGCGTCCAGCGGCACCGGCGGAAAGACCCGCACCTCCGCGGACCCGCCCGTCACCGTGATGCCGGGCAACGCCTCGGCCCGCCGCCACTCCGCTCCGCGCGCCCGCCGTACGACCTTGCGGATCCGGGCGTCCTGCCAGTCCCGCATCGCCTGCGCCCACTCGCCGTCCCCGAGCGAACGCTCGTCGCTCAGGATGGTCAGCACGGCCCGCGCCGCGGTCTCCAGCGCGTCGGTGCGCGCCGGGGGAGAGGCCTTCTCGATGTGCACGACCAGCGGCAGCACGAACTGCCGTGCCTTGTCGCGCACGGTGGGCTCGGTACGGAACGGGCTGTCGTCGGTGGAGGTCGGGTCGCTGCTCACACCCACCAGTCTGCCAGGCGGAAGATCCGTTCCGAACGGACGGTCCGGTACCTGCGGAGGCCGCCCCCGGTCGTTCTCGCGGGCCCACCGGACCCCCCGACCCATTAACCTGCGACCCCCGCCGCGCCGCCCGCCCGGCGGTACTGCCCGCTGCCCGCTGCCCGCACCACGCCGGTCAGCCCGAACACGCGGTGCGCTGTGCCTCCTGCCATGCGCAGACGGGGCACAACGTGATCCCCTTGTGAGACTCCGGGTACTCGGTGGGCTCACGGCACAGTATGCATTCCGCGTACGGTGGCCCGGCTTGCCCCGCCGCGTCGAGGGCCTGGAGGGACTCCCCGGCCGGCCCGTCCGCGTCGATCGCGCAGTAGTCCTCGCTCATGCCTCCAGCTTAGGAGCGGCGGGCAGCCGGGGAGTACGAGGGGACGGAGATCCGGGGAGTAACAAGGAGCGGGTGAGCGGTGGGGCTGCTCAGTGCCGTCCGCCCGCGGCGGCGATCAGCTGAGACACCTTCACGAACCGGAAGCCCCTGTGACGCAGCTCGGGAATGATCGTCCGCAGCGCCTGTTCGGTCGCGGGCGCCGCGCTGCGCGTGCAGTGCATGACGACGACGGACCCGGACCGCACGCCGTCGAGGACCTGTTGTGCCACGGCGTCGGCGTCCGTCGCGAACGCGTCCCCGCTCACCACGTCCCACTGCACGGCGGTGACCCCGCTTGCGCTCAGCGCCCGCAGCGACCGCTGGTCGTAACACCCGCCGGGGAAACGGAAGTAGGGCATCGCGTCCCGCACCCCCGCTTGCCTGAAGGCGGCGTACGCCCGCTCCACGTCCGCGCGCATCCTGTCCTCGGACATGGTCGGCAGCCCGTAGCAGTCGTCCGTGAAGGCGTAGTGGCTGTACGAGTGGTTGCCGATCTCGAACAGCGGGTCCTGTCCGATGTCCTTTGCCTCCCGTGGGTACTCGTCTGCCCAGCGGCCCGTCATGAAGACGGTCGCGGGCACCTTGAACTTCTGCAGCGTCGCGATCAGTTGCGGGTTGTCGAAATGCTCACCGGCCGCCGCCCGCGCCCCCTGATCCGCCGTCATGTCCGCGTCGAACGTCAGAGCGACGGTCTTGGCCCGCGTGCGCGGCGCGTTCTTGAAGACGGGGGTCAGCCCGGCGGGACCGGGCGCGAGCGTGGGTGGTGGCGAGGTCGTGGCGATGGTGGCGGTGGTGGCGGGCGCGCGGTGTCCCCGGTGGGCGGCATCCGGGCTCGCCGGGCTGCCGCACGCGGCGAGTGCGGCACCGAGGGCTCCCACGGCGCAGGTCGCGGCGATGCTCCGTACAGAGAGAATCATCATGTGACGATATGCAAATAAATGTGACTATTCAGCCATCGTGGAGGGTGAGCCGTCCGTATGCGGCCCCGGAGTCACCCGCCTGGGGCTCCGTCCGGGGCCGCGCTCCGCGTGAGCGGTCGCGCGGTCAGTCGCGCGGACGGTGGGGCGGGGGCCTGGCGGCTCGCCCCCGCCGCGCGAGCTCAGTCGGTCTGCTCGGTCTGCTCGGCCAGGTCGAGCAGACCGACGCTGCGGGATTCGATCTGCCGGCCGATGCGGTGCAGGATCTCGTCGGCCGGCCGGGGATCGAGGCGGCGGCCGTCGCGCAGGCGCAGGGCGATCAGGTCGGCGGCTGAGATGCGCGACGGTCCGTTCCAGGCTGCCGATCACACTGCGGTGCACCATGACCGGCCGGTGCTTCTCGCCGTCGGCACCGATGTAGTGCAGATCGAAACGCTCCGGCTGGTGGAAGTCGACCTGGACGGTGGAAAGGGTGGCCTCGCGGCCCGCCGGGTCGGTGATCTGTACGTCGATCTTGGGCCCGTAGAACGCGGCCTCGCCCTCGACGGCCTCGTACGCCACACCCGAACCGTCGAGGACCTCGCGCAGCAGCGCGGCCGATCTGCGCCACAGCTCCGGATCGGCGACGTACTTCCCGCCGGGGCCCGGCAGCGACAGTCGGTAGCGGGCCCCGGCGATGCCCATCGCGTCGTACGCGTCGCGGATCAACCCGAGTGCGGCGGACGCCTCTTCGGCGACCTGGTCCGAGGTGCAGAAGATGTGCGCGTCATTGAGCTGGATGGCGCGCACGCGGGTCAGGCCGCCCAGCACGCCGGACGGCTCGGAGCGGTACATGGCACCCAACTCGGCCATGCGAAAAGGGAGTTCGCGGTAGCTGTGCGGGCGGGACCGGTAGATGAGCGCGTGGTGGGGGCACAGGCTCGGTCGCAACAGCATCTGCTCTCCGCCGAGTTCCATCGGCGGGAACATGTCGTCGCCGTAGTGCGACCAGTGCCCCGAGATCTCGTACAGCTCCTTCTTGCCCAACACCGGTGAGTACACGTGCCGATAGCCCGCCCGCCGCTCGGCGTCGCGGACGTACTCCTCCAGTGCGTACCGCACGGCGGCGCCGTCCGGCAGCCAGTACGGCAGGCCGGCGCCCATCAGCGGGTCGGTGTCGAACAGGCCGAGTTCGCGGCCGAGTCGGCGGTGGTCGTTCATGGTGCTCTCCTCGCTTGCGGAGGGCGAGCGACCACACGGCGAAGCCCCGGGGCACTCGCCCCGGGGCTTCGACTCACATCAGCGGTCAGCGCGCCGGGACACTCTCCGGCGTCGTCGTGTTCAGTGCGGCACGCTTCATGGCCCTCACGCTAGCAGCGGGCCCCCGGGACGGGTGCGGGATTTATCCCGCGGGCGTCTCCGGTGCCCTCCCGGACCCCTCTACTTCCCCGGACCCGTCCGAATTCCCGGACCCGTCGGGTTCCCCGGGCTCCTTCGGCGTCCCGGGCGCGCGCAGGAGCCCGAACGCGTCCGGGACCCCGAGCCCGTCCGTGTCCGCGAACGCCTCCGGAAGGCCGAGCGCCTCCGGCACTCCGTTGACCCGGTCCGGCGCGGCGGGAGTTTCGACCGGCTCGACCACGGGCGGCACCTCGCTCCGCGGCGCCCGCTGTGACTCCGCCACCACCGGCGGCTGTCCCGACTGCGCCCGTTCCAGGAAGCGCAGCAGTTCCACCGGGAAGGGCAGGACGAGTGTGGAGTTCTTCTCGGCCGCGACGGCC
>NZ_JBIAIQ010000032.1:0-103262 GCF_042871525.1 Streptomyces sp. NPDC005784 | reverse complement strand
GTGACCCGGTCGTCGAAGCGGGCCCCGAGGGCGACGATCAGGTCGGCCTTCTGCAACGCGGTGACGGCGGTGACCGAACCGTGCATGCCCGGCATTCCCACATGCAGCGGGTGGCTGTCGGGGAATGCGCCGAGCGCCATCAGGGTGGTGGTGACGGGCGCTCCGGTGAGTTCCGCGAGGACCTTCAGCTCGGCGGTCGCGTTCGCCTTCAGGACACCGCCGCCGACATACAAAACGGGCCGCCTGGCCTGGGTCAGCAGTTTGGCGGCCTCACGGATCTGCTTGGCGTGCGGCTTGGTCACCGGACGGTAACCGGGCAGGTCCTGGGCCGGCGGCCACTGGAAGACGGTCCGCGCCTGGAGGGCGTCCTTGGCGATGTCGACAAGGACCGGACCCGGCCGGCCGGTGGAGGCGATGTGGAAGGCCTCCGCGATCGTCCGCGGGATGTCCTCGGCCTTGGTGACCAGGAAATTGTGCTTGGTGATCGGCATGGTGATGCCGACGATGTCCGCCTCCTGGAACGCGTCCGTGCCGATCGCCTTGGACGCGACCTGCCCGGTGATCGCCACGAGCGGCACCGAGTCCATGTGCGCGTCCGCGATCGGCGTGACCAGATTGGTCGCACCCGGGCCACTGGTCGCCATACAGACACCGACCTTGCCGGTGGCCTGCGCGTAACCGGTGGCCGCATGGCCCGCACCCTGCTCATGGCGCACGAGCACATGCCGCACCCGGCGGGAATCCATCAGCGGATCGTAGGCCGGAAGGATCGCACCACCGGGAATGCCGAATACAGTCTCGGCCCCGACCTCCTCGAGCGAGCGAATGAGGGACTGCGCACCCGTGACGTGCTCGGGGGCGGACTGCTGTCCTCCGGAACGGGGCCGCGGCTGCGGATGGTGGGCCCCGGTGGCCTGCTCGGTCATCGGCATTCTCTTCTCGATGCTGAGGGTTTTTGCGTCTTTTGTGCGATGTACGACTGGTGCCTGTGCAACAAAAAACCCCTCGTGCCGTGAGGCAAGCGAGGGGAGCGCGCCGGGTGCGGTCGCTGGGTGTTCCGGACATTTCCGGTGACCACCTAGCTTCAGCCGACGCGCTTTCCAAGTACGAGAATTCGGGTGCGCATGGCATTGACCCTCCCCCCGGCACACACCGACTGTCAAGTGGGTGGGACGGGAGTCTCATTATGTGAGCGGAGGGCCGTTCCACCCCCCAGAACAACGGGCACTCCACTCGTATACACCCCGGCGCCGCCACCAGCGAACACCGGCTCGGCCGGTCCGTTGGGCACCGGATAATGGCCGGAAGAAAGCGCTCTGCGCAGCCGGTACTCGTCCAGCGGCCCGGAGAACGCCATGCCCTGCCCATGGGTGCACCCCATCGCGCGCAGGGCGACGACCTGCTCCGGAAGATCCACCCCGTCGGCCACGGACTGCAGCCCCAGATCGGTGGCGATCCGCAGCAGCCCACTGGTGATCTTGTGCAGCCGGGCGGACTCGACGACTCCCTCGACCAGACTCCTGTCGAGTCGCAGCACGTCGACGGGGAGCCGCCTCAGCGCCGTGATCGCCGCGTAGCCGCTGCCGAAGCCGTCCAGGGCGATCCGCACCCCCAGACGCCTGAGCGCGTTCAGCCGGCGCTCCAGCTCGTCCAGGGGGACCCGCGGATCGGCGTCGGACAGCTCGACGATCAGGCCGCCCGAGGCGAGCCCGTGCCGGGTGAGCAGGGACTCCACGGAGCCCAGCGGCATCGAGCGGTCCAGCAGGCGTCGGGCCGTCATCCGGACCGCGACCGGCACCGCGATGCCCGCGGCGGTGCGCTCGGCGGCCTGCTCGACGGCCTCGTCGAGCATCCAGCGGCCCAGCTCGGCGGTCCTTTCGCTGTCCTCGGCGACGCGCAGGAACTCGGCGGGCGTGAAGAGCACCCCTTGGGAGGAACGCCAGCGCGCCTGTGCGGTGACCGACGCGATCCGGCCGTTCTCCAGCGACACCACGGGCTGGTGCAGCAGGGCGAACTCGCCGTCCTGGAGGGCGGAGCGCAGCCGGGTCGCCAGCTCCGCCTTGCGGACCACGTCCTGCTGCATCTGCGGCGCGTACAGCTCGACGCGGCCCTTTCCGGCCGCCTTCGCGCGGTACATGGCGAGGTCGGCGTTGCGCAGCAGCTCCCCGGCGCCCAGGCCGGGTTCGGCGAAGCCGACGCCGATGGAGGCTGCGACCCGGACATCGTTGCCGTCGATGCAGTAGGGCTGGGAGAGCCTGATCCGCAGACGGTCGGCGAGTTCCAGTATCTGCTGCTCACGGGCGGTGCGGTCGCGGCCTCCGTCGCCGACGATGAGGGCCGCGAACTCGTCCCCGCCCAGCCGGGCGGCGGTGTCGCCGTGCCGGACGGAGTCCTGGAGCCTGCGGGCGGCCTGGACGAGCAGCTCGTCGCCGGCCTGGTGTCCGATCGTGTCGTTGACGGCCTTGAAGCCGTCGAGGTCGATGAAGAGGACTGCGGTGCCCCGGTCGGAGGAGCGGCGCCCGGACAGGGCCTGCTGGACGCGCCGGGTGAACAGCGCGCGGTTGGGCAGGTCGGTGAGCGGGTCGTGCTCGGCGTTGTGCTGCAACTGCGCCTGGAGCCGGACGCGTTCGGTGACATCACGGCTGTTGAAGATCAGGCCGCCGTGGTGCCGGTTGACGGTGGACTCCACGTTGAGCCAGCCGCCGTCGCCGGACCGGAACCGGCACTCGATGCGAGTCGTGGGTTCCTCGGCATGACTGGCCGCGAGGAAGCGCCGCACTTCGTGGACCACGCAGCCGAGGTCCTCGGGGTGGATGAGCGAGGCGAGCTCGGAGCCGACGAGTTCCTCGGCGTCGCGGCCGTACACCCCTGCCGCGGCCGGGCTGACGTATCTCAGGATGCCGTTCGGTGCGGCGATCATGATGACGTCGCTCGAACCCTGCACCAGGGAGCGGAAGTGGTTCTCCTTCTGGGCCAGCTCCTGGGTGAGGGTGATGTTGTCGAGCAGCATGATGCCCTGGCGCACCACGAGGGCGAGCACGACGAGGCCGGCGGTGACGAGCACCACGCGGTCCACATTGCGTCCGTTCAGAATGTTGTAGAGGATCCCCAACGTGCAGACGGCGGCGGCCAGATAGGGCGTCAGCGCGGCCAGCGATCCGGTGATCGGTCGCGTCGCCGGGTAGCGGCCCTGTCCGGGGCCCTGGGGATTCGCGTGCGCGTGTCCGCCCTGCTGTCGCTCGTACCGGCGCTCCGGCTCGCCGTGCTGTCCTTGGGGTTCGCCGGACCCGGGGCCCTCCGGCGAGGCTCCCGGTGATCCGTACGGCGCGTGGCTTCCCGGAGGCCCGTGCTGTCCTTCCCGGCGCTGTCCCGGGATGCGCTCGTGCACCACGCGCGCGTGGTCCTCCGAGCCCTGCTCGTACGAGCCGTGCGGATCCATGCCGTGCCGGTCCGGGCCGTACTCGTCGAGGTCGTGCTCGTCGATGTCCTGCCCGTCGGTGTCGTGCCCGTGCCGGGTGACGACCCAGGGGGCGTACGCGAGGAGCAGCGAGCCGGCGAACCAGCCCGCGTCGAGGAGCTGACCCGAGTGGTAGCTGTTGTGCAGGAGGGGCGAGGTGAACAGGGCGTCGCACATCACGGTCAGGGCGAGCGCCCCGATCGCGGTGTTCACCGCCGACCTGTTCACCGACGAACGCCTGAAGTGCAGCGCGAGAACCATGCTGACCAGCGCGATGTCCAGCAGCGGGTACGCGAGCGACAGCGCGGTGTGCGCGACGCTCGGCCCGTCGAACTTCGCGGCCTGGGCGAGCGCCAGGCTCCAGGAGAGGGTGAGCAGCGATCCGCCGATGAGCCAGGCGTCCAGCGCGAGACACACCCAGCCCGCCTTGGTGACGGGCCGCTTGGCCAGCACCAGCAGCCCGACGATCGCGGGGGGCGCGAAGCAGAGGAAGAAGAGGTCGGCGTAGCTCGGGGTGGGAACGGGGCGGTCGAGGACGACCTCGTACCACCCCCAGACCAGGTTTCCGAGCGAGGCCATCGCCGAGGAGAGCGCGAACAGCAGCCAAGCGGGTCGGAAACGGCTGCGGCGACTGCGGGCGTAGAGGAAGCAGGAGACCGCCGCGGTGGCCGCCGCGACGCTCAGCCCGAAGTCGCCCATGACCAACGCGAGACTCGTGGAACCCCAGCCGAGCGCGGAACCGACGGCGTATCCCGCGCACACCAGGGCCAGCACGAGTTGCGAGAACAGGCCCGTCCCGCCGTCGAAGACCGTCCGACGGGTCAGCAGCACCCCTGGGGAGCTCACCGGGCCCACCCGGTCCGTGCCCCGGGGTCCCGCTGGTCCCGGTGTGCCGGGTGCGCGTGCCTCCGGCGGCCGCCGGGCCTGCGGTGGTGATGGCCGCCGTGGCCGCGGCTGTGCGCGGCCGCGCGCCAGGGTCGTCGGCGGCGGCCCCGCCGCGTCGGATCGTTGGTCCATAGGCCGTACATCGCCCGTCGCCCCCCTCGCAGTCTCAATGTCCGTCCCCGGCGCCGAACGGTGCGCGGCGCAGCCCCTGTCGGGACGATACACCAGCCTCGTCACTCAGGGACATAGTTCCTCTACGCTCCGTAACGACCAGGGGCTATGTCGGCACTGCCCGCATTCGGAGAACTGCGGAGGGTGCCCGAAGCGGACTCGGAGCGAACGGGACGTTGCTCAGGTGCCGGTGGTAAGGACCACGTTGCGCAGCGGCTCCCGGTTCACGAAAAGGGTCAGCTGATCCGCCAGCAGCCGCTTGGCGCGCGGCCAGAACGCCGAGGTGGGCCCGCCGACATGGGGGCTGATGAGCACACCGGGCGCATGCCACAACGGGTGCCCCGGGGGCAGCGGTTCCGGGTCGGTGACGTCGAGGGCCGCGGTGATGCGCCCGCGCTCCAGCTCGGTGAGCAGCGCCGAGGTGTCGACGACGGGGCCGCGGGCCACGTTCACCAGGAGTGCGCCGTCCTTCATCCGGGACAGGAAGTCGGCGTTCACCAGGCCGCGGGTGGCGTCCGTGAGGGGCGTGGACAGCACCACGATGTCGGATTCGGGGAGCAGGGAGGGCAGTTCGGTGAGGGGGCGCACGGGACCGCGCGCCGTGGCACGGGAGGAGCGTGCGACGCGCGCGACCCGCGCGAGCTCGAACGGCACGAGCCTGTCCTCGATGGCGGACCCGATCGACCCGTACCCCACGATGAGGACGGACTTGTCGGCCAGCGAGGAGCGGAAGCCCGAGCGCCACTCCTCCATGTCCTGGCCCCGCACGAAGTCGGGGATGCCGCGCAGCGAGGCGAGGATCAGGGCGAGGGTGAGCTCGGCCGTGCTCGCCTCGTGCACCCCCCGGGCGTTGCAGAGCACCACGCCGGGCGGAAGGGACTTGAGACTCGGCAGGACGTGGTCGATGCCGGCGGAGAGTGTCTGCACGGCCCGGACCGACGTCATTTCGGACATCGGCCGCTGCGAGACGGCGGGCGGCTTCATATAGGGCACGACATAGAACGCGCAGTCGGCCGGATCCGCGGGAAACTCCTGGTCGCCGTCCCAGAAGCGGTAGTTGGGGCCCTCGGGGAGTCCGTCGATCTCGTCGGCGTGAAAGGGAAGCCAGACATCGGAAGTCATGGTCAGGAGGTTATGCCAGGCGCCCATGCGCGCAGAGGTTAGGTTGGGGGGCCAACCGAGGGAGGATCACGGCCAGGTGGAGCGCAGAACGATCGGGGCAGCGGCGCTCGATGTGGGGGCGGTCGGGCTCGGATGCATGCCGATGAGCTGGGCCTACACCGGGTCGCAACAGCGCGGCGAGGAATCGCTGCGCGCGGTGAACGCGGCGCTCGACCAGGGTTCGACACTGCTCGACACGGCCGACATGTACGGCCCCTTCACCAATGAACTGCTCGTCGGACGGGTGCTCAAGGAGCGGCGTTCCGAGGCCTTCGTGTCGACCAAGGTCGGCCTGCTGGTGGGCGATCAGCACATCGTCGCCAACGGCCGCCCCGGCTATGTGAAGCGGGCGTGCGACGCGTCGCTGCGCCGCCTCCAGACGGACGTGATCGATCTCTATCAGCTGCACCGCGCGGACCCGGAAGTGCCGGTCGAGGAGACCTGGGGCGCGATGGCAGAGCTCGTCTCGGCCGGAAAGGTGCGCTCGCTCGGGCTGTGCGCGGTGGGTGCCCGGTCCGCCCGCCGAGCGGGGGCACGTTTGCACGACGGAACGATCCGGCAGCTGGAACGGGTGCAGCAGGTCTTCCCGGTGAGTACCGTGCAGGCCGAGCTCTCGGTGTGGTCGACGGAGGCGCTGGACGCGCTGCTGCCGTGGTGTGCGGCGCGCGGGGTCGGGTTCCTCGCCGCGATGCCCCTCGGCAACGGCTTCCTGACCGGCACGCTGACCCCCGGCGAGGGCTTCGAGCCCGACGACCTGCGGGCCCGCCATCCGCGCTTCACCGCCGAGATGATGGCCGCGAACCAGCCCATCGTGGTCGGTCTGCGGCGCGTCGCCCGGCGGCACGGCGGCGGCCGTCCCGTCACGCCCGCGCAGGTGGCGCTGGCGTGGGTCCTGGCGCAGGGTCCGCACGTGGTCCCGGTTCCGGGAGCCAAGCGTGAGCGCTGGGTGACCGAGAACGCGGGGGCGGCCGGGCTGCGGCTGACCGCGGAGGATCTCGCCGAGGTGGCGGGGCTTCCGGGGGCACTGGGATCCTGGGACTGAGCGGCGCTTCCGGATCCCGGCGCGGAATTGCCCGTCCGTGATCGGGAACCCGTGGAACGCGAGCGGTGTATGAACAGGAGGACCGCCGCGTCGAAGGGACACTGATGGTGCAAGTTCGAACAGTGACAGTCGTGTTGGCCACGACCGCGCTTCTGGTGACAGCCGGCTGTTCCTCCGGCGGCGGCGGGGGCTCGGCCGGTCCGAGCGGGCTCCCGGGCATCGGGAGTACGGCGCCGACCTCGTCGTCCTCCCGGAGCGCCGCCCCCGAGGAGACACCGCCCGCGAAGGGCTCGGTGAAGGTCCTGCGCACCGTCACCGAGGATCTCGACACTCCCTGGGGCCTCGCACCGCTGCCCGGGGGCGGTCTGCTGGTGTCCTCGCGGGACAAGGGGACGATCACCCGGATCGACGAGAAGACCGGCAAGAAGACCGTGCTGGGCGAGATCCCCGGGGTGGCCCCGGCCGGCGAGGGCGGTCTCCTGGGTATCGCGCTCTCCCCCGACTACGCCTCCGACCACATGATCTACGCGTACCTGACCACGGCCTCCGACAACCGCATCGTCCGCGTGCTGTACGACGAGCGGAAGCCGTCCGGCGAACAGCTGGGCGCACCGGACACGATCTTCAAGGGCATACCCAAGGGCGTGATCCACAACGGCGGGCGGATCGCGTTCGGTCCGGACAGGATGCTGTACGCGGGCGCGGGCGAGACGGGTGACCGGGGCCTGGCCCAGGACAAGAAGTCGCTCGGCGGGAAGATCCTGCGGATGACGCCGGAGGGCGAGCCCGCGCCGGGCAATCCGTTCCCCGACTCGGTCGTGTACTCGTACGGGCACCGCAATGTCCAGGGCCTCGCCTGGGACGACAAACAGCGGCTGTGGGCCTCGGAGTTCGGCCAGGACACCTGGGACGAGCTGAACCAGATCAAGCCGGGCGACAACTACGGCTGGCCGGTGGTGGAAGGCATCAGCGACAACACCAAGTACCACAACCCGATCGTCCAGTGGCACACCGACGAGGCCTCCCCGAGCGGGATCGCCTACGCCGGGGGTTCCATATGGATGGCGGCCCTCAAGGGCCACCGCCTGTGGCGCATCCCGTTGAACGGCACCAAGGCGTCCGCGGCACCCGAGGCCTTCCTGAAGGGCGCATACGGCCGCCTCCGTACGGTCGTCTCCGCCGGCGGCGACAAACTCTGGCTGACCACGAGCGAGACCGACGGCCGCGGCACCCCCGTGAAGGGCGACGACCGACTCCTGGAGCTGGAGGTGAAGTAGGAAGCGGGGGCTGGGCGTGGACTCCGGGTCCGATTCAGGATCCGGCCGGCTCTCGGGCCGGGCCTCGGGCCCGTGTTGAACACGGCGCCTCCCTCGGCCCGGATCCCTCGCAGCGCGGCCCTCAGCCGACCGCTCGGGCAGCCGGGGTCTCCGGGGGGAACAGCCGCAGTCTGTGGGCCAGTGCCGCCGCCTCCCCCCGTCCTGAGACGTCCAGCTTGGCCAGGATGTTCGAGACGTGGACGCTGGCCGTCTTCGGGGAGATGAAGAGTTCCTGGGCGATCTGGCGGTTGCTGCGGCCGACCGCGACAAGGCGCAGGACGTCGCGCTCGCGGCTGGTGAGGCCGAGTGCGGCCGCGGGGTCGGCGGGAGCGGTCCGGGACCGTTCGGGGGCGTGCTCCAGGGTGAGGCGGGCGCGCTGGGCGAGCAGGGCGACGGCGTCGGCGAGCGGGCGGGCGCCGAGATGGTCGGCGGCGGCGCGGGCCAGCCGGAGGAGTTCCGTGGCGCGGGCGCGCTCGTCGTCGTCCGCGCCCGTGAGCAGCAGGGCCTCGGCGAGGCGGAGGCGGACCCGGGCGAGGTCGTAGGGGCGCTCCAGGGGTTCGAGGGCCCCGACCACCTCGGACCACTGGTCCGGGGTGCTCACGCCGTCGGCCCGCTGGAGTTCGGCGCGGACCCATTCGGCGTGGGCGAGCCAGACGGGGGCGCCGGTGGCCAGGGTCTTCGCGGCCGTACGGATGCGTTCCAGGGTCGGTGCGCGGCCGGGTTCGGCGACGGGCAGGCCGCGGGCGTCGGCCTCCGCGGTGACGGCGGCCAGCAGCAGCGGCCAGCCGTAGCGCTGGGTGCCGGGCGGGAAGCCCGCGTCCAGGGCCTGCTCCAGGACGGCGCGGGCGTCGAGGAAGCGGCCCTCGCCGGCGGCGATGCCGATGGTGGCGCACAGCAGCGGCAGGGAATGCTGCGGCATCGGGTCGTGGGTGCCGAAGTGGCCGCGGGCAGCGGCCAGTTGGCGTCCCGCCTCGATGAGGTCACCGCGGGCCAGGGCGACGGGCGCGAGGCGGGAGGCGCCCACACCGGAGGCCTTGCCGCCGAGTCCGATGGCCAGGGCGCTGCGCGCGGCTTCGGCGGCCTCGTCCCACCGGCCGAGTGCGTACAGCGATTCGGAGAGGTTGCCCCAGACCCAGGCCTGGGTGTCCAACAGGCCGTTCCGACAGGCGAGTTCGATGCCCTCGCTCAGGATCGTGACGGCCTCGCGGGAGCGGCCGACCGATTCCAGATGGGAGGGCAGGTTGATGTGCAGACGGCCCACGACATAGGCGGCGCCCTGCCGGTTCGCCCGCTCCCTGACCCGGTACATCTCCGCGAGCCCGGCCTCGACGTCCCCCGCGTCGACCATCAGGCCGCCGAGGGTGAGCCGGGCGTTCAGCTCCGTGTCGCGGGCACCCACCATGTGCGCGTACTCCACGGCGCGTTCGGCCGCGGAGAGGGCGCCGTGGCCCGGTTGATGGACCATGCACCAGGCGGCGACCATGGACAGGACCTCGGCGTGCACCTCGGAGGGCGGCAGACCGCGCACCAGGTCCTGGGCGGTGGCGAGTTCCTTCCAGCCGTCGCCGCGGACCTGTGCCTGGACGAGCCGCGAGCGCTGGATCCAGAACCACGCGGCGCGCAGCGGGTCGCCCTCGTCCTCCAGGAGGTGCAGTGCCCGCTTGGTCGTCTTCAGGGCACGCTCGCGCTCCCCGCACAGCCGGCCGGCGACGGCGGCCTCGGCCATCAGGTCGAGGTAGCGCAGGGGTGTGGTCGCGGGGTCGCAGCCGCAGGGAGGGTAGGCCTCCACGTAGTCGATGGGGCGCAGTTCGGCCCGTACGGCGTCGGGGACCACCTCCCACAGCTCCATCGCCCGCTCCAGGAGCCGCAGTTGCTCGGAGTGGGCGTGCCGGCGGCGGGCTTCGACCGAGGCGTCGAGGACGGCGGGCAGGGCCTTGGCGGCGTCATGTGCGTGGTACCAGTAGCTGGCCAGGCGGGTGACGCGCTCGTCGGCCGGTACGAGTGCCGGGTCGGCCTCCAGGGCCTCGGCGTAGCGGCGGTTGAAGCGGGAGCGCTCGCCGGGCAGCAGGTCGTCGCTGACGGCCTCGCGGACCAGGGAGTGGCGGAAGCGGTAGCCGTCGCCGCCGGGCGAGGCGATCAGGATGTTGGCGCCGACGCAGGCGCGCAGGGCCTCGATGAGGTCGTCCTCGGCGAGCTGTGCCACGGCGGCGAGCAGGGGGTACTCGACGGTGCTGCCGCCCTCGGCGACGATCCGGGCGACCCGCTGCGCGCTCTCCGGCAGTCCTTCGACGCGGACGAGGAGCAGGTCGCGCAGGGTGTCCGTGAGCCCCGTACGACAGCCTTCGTGGGCGGCCACGGCGAGTTCCTCGACGAAGAAGGCGTTGCCGTCGGAGCGGGCGAAGATCTCGTCGGCCTGGGCGGTGTCGGGTTCGCGGGCGAGGATTCCGGCGATCTGACGGCCGACCTCGGCCCGGCTGAAGCGGCCCAGCTCGATGCGGCGGACGGTGCGGAGGCGGTCGAGCTCGGCGAGCAGGGGGCGCAGCGGGTGGCGGCGGTGGATGTCGTCGGCGCGGTAGGTGGCGATCACGACGAGGCGGCCGCTGCGCAGCGTGCGGAAGAGGTAGGCGAGCAGATGGCGGGTGGAGGCGTCGGCCCAGTGCAGGTCTTCGAGGACGACGACGACCGTGCGGTCCGCGGCGACCCGCTCCAGGAGGCGGGCGGTGAGCTCGAAGAGGCGGGCCATGCCGTCCTCCTCGTACTGCCGTCCCCGGGTCGTCTGCGCGAGCTCGGGGAGCAGCCGGGCGAGTTCCTCCTCCTGTCCGGCGGCCGCGGCGGCGAACTCGTCGGGCAGGTTGCGGCGCAGGGCGCGCAGGGCGGTGGAGAACGGTGCGAAGGGAAGGCCGTCCGCGCCGATCTCGACACAGCCTCCGCAGGCGACGACGGCACCCTCGCGGGCGGCGACGGTGGCGAACTCCTCCAGGAAACGGGTCTTCCCGACGCCGGCCTCGCCGCCGAGCAGCAACGCCTGCGGCTCGCCCGCGGCGGCGCGGGCGAGCGCTTCGTTCAACATCCCCAGTTCGTCGGCTCTTCCGACGAACACCGGGCTGACGGACCTGGTCTCCACGGGCCCGAGCATGGCACAGGGGTCCGACAGGGCGGCAGCGGTTATCGGGACGGCGAGCAGTGCCCCGCCCGCCGGCCGGCCGCCCGGCGGGAGACGGCCGGCCGCCGTTCGGCCGCCTTCCCGCACACCCTGTGGACGTCCGGGTGCCCCGTGTCTATCCACGGGCGCCCCGGTGCTCATACGACGCGGGCGGACCGGTGCCGGCGGGGACGGTCGCTATGGGACTGCCCCTCCATGTCGTCCTGTGCGGACCGGTGGGCGGCCGCGCGGCGGGCGGCCCGGCGGCCGCTCACGGCCTCCTTGGCGAGCCGGTAGGTCTGGGCCCTGCTGATCAGTTCCGCGGACCGGATCTGCTGGAGCTCGTACTCGAACATCTCGTACCCCTGGTGAAGAGTCGGTTTCGGCCTCGCTCGTCGGCGATGCCTCAACCCTCGTCTCCCAGGGGGGTGCGCCACATCGGGAGAGTTCCGCATCTTGGGCACGCGAAGGGCCTTAGGGCGGCGGTCAGATGCTTACGCCGGCCCTAAGGCCCCTCAGAGCGGTCGGGATTCAGCCGGCGGAGGGCAGCCCGAGGATGATGTCGGAGTACTTGGCGACCGCGAGCACCAGTCCGACGACGCCGAGCGAGACGCCCGCCCAGGCGACGGACTTGATCCAGGCGGCCTGCGCCTTGCCGGGGGCACCGAACGCGGGCCGGACCAGCACGACGACGCCGACGATCAGCGCGGCCAGCGCGAAGAGGCCGCCGATCAGCGCGGTGGTCGCCCAGGCATCGCCGTAGACCTCCTTGACCTGCGTGGCAACGCTCGCGGTCGACGAGGTCCCGAGCTGGCCGATCAGGGTCTCACGGGCGGCGGCCACGGTGGCGACCCAGCTGCCGGTCAGCGAGACCACGCCGAGTCCGGCGGACACCACGGCGGCGGCACCCTGGCCGACACCGGCGTCCTTTGCCGCGTCGGCGGAGTCGTCCACGAGGTCCTCGTCGGCCTCGTCCGGCTCCTCGGCCTCGTTCCGCTCCTCGACGTCGGCCGCGGTCCCGGCGGCCGCGGCCTCGCTCCCGTTGTCCGTGGACGCCTCGGCCCTGTCGGTCTCGGTGACGTCCACCGTCTGCTCGTCGCGCTTCGCCTCGGTGCCGGTCTCGGCCCCGGCTTCGTCAACTGTCTTGGTTCCCATGAAGCGCACCGTACGGACGCTGTCTGAGAAGTTCCTTAATGCTCTCCGTGAGCGGCGTCCGAGCGTGCGGCACGCCACGCGGGCGCGAGCACGGACCACACCTCGAGGTCGTGCCGGACCCCGCGATGGGGGTGCTTCTCCCGGAGCACGCCGTCCCTGCTCATGCCGAGCCGCCGGGCCACGTTCAGGCTCGGGACGTTGCCCGCCGCGGCGACCCACTCCACGCGGTGGATCCCGCGCTCCTCGACCGCCCAGTCGATGAGGATCCTCATCGCCCGGGTGACCAGACCACGCCCGGAGGCGGCGGGTTCCAGCCAGCAGCCGACCTCGCAGTTGCCCTGTTCCGCGTCGAAGTTCAGGAAGAGCACCCCGCCCACGAGCTTCCCCTCCAGCCACAGACCGTGCAGGGACCCGGTACCGGCGGCGCGCATGTCGGCGTACCTCTGGAGGTGCGCCCGCGCGGACGGCACGTCCGTGGACTTGGACCCGAAGGGGATGAACTGCCCGATGAACTCGCGCCCCCGGTCCAGGTGGGCCAGGAACTCCTCGGCGTGCCACGGCTCCAGGGGCCGCAGTTCCGCTCCGTCGTCACCCAGGGATATCGCGTACATCCCGATCCCGCTCCTTCGTCAGTACGTCCGTCACCTCGGCGTCCGCCGCGCGGCCCAGTACGTCGGCCGCCTCGGCGTCCGTGGCCTCGGCCAGCCTCTCATGCGCGGCACGGCACTCGGGGGGCTCGATGCTGATGCGCGGCAGCCTCCGGTCGAGCCAGCGGGGCAGCCACCAGTTGGCGTCGCCGAGCAGGTGCATGAGGGCGGGGACGAGGAGCGTCCGCAGGATGAAGGCGTCCAGGGCGACGGCGGCGGCGAGGGCGATGCCGAACATCGCGATGACACGGTCGCCGCTGAGCACGAAGGCGAGGAAGACCGAGATCATGATGACGGCGGCGGAGTTGATCACCCGGCTGGTCTCGGCGAGGCCGACCCGGACGGCGCGCCGGTTGTCACCGGTCTCCAGCCACTCCTCGTACATCCGGCTGACCAGGAAGACCTGGTAGTCCATGGAGAGCCCGAAGAGCACCGACACCATGATCACGGGCAGGAACGGCTCGATGGGACCGGCGGCGCCGAGGCCGAGCAGTTCGCTCCCCCAGCCCCACTGGAAGATCGTGACGACGACTCCGAAGGCGGCGGCGACGGCGGCGATGTTCATGACCGCGGCCTTGAGCGGGATGCCGATCGAACGGAACGCGAGCAGCAGCAGGACACAGCCGAGGCTGATCACGACGCCGACGAAGAGCGGGAGCTTGCTGACGATGACGTCCGCGAAGTCGTCGTAGCTGGCCGTCACACCGCCGACCTGGACATCGAGGGCGGTGCCCGACTCGGCGCGCGGCAGGACGTCGGTGCGCAGCCTGTCGACGAGATCGCTGGTCTTCTGGGACTGCGGCGCGGAGGTCGGGACGACGGTGAGGAGGGCGGTGTCACCGGCGGTGTTGTACGTCACCGGGGTCGCCGAGGCGACACCCTCGGTGGCCCGCAGCGTGGTGTCCAGGTTGTCCAGGGCGAGCCTGTCCTCGGCGCCGCCGACCTTGGTGACGAGGGTCAGGGGCCCGTTCACTCCGGGACCGAAGCCGTGCCCGATGAGGTCGTACGCCTGCCGGGTGGTCGTCGTCCTCGGGTCGTTGCCCTGGTCGGAGGTGCCCAGGTGGAGCGAGAGCGTGGGCAGGGCGAGCAGGGCCATCACTACGACGGCCACGGCACCGAGCAGCTTGGGGTGGCGCTCCACGAAGGCGGACCAGCGGGCGGCGAACCCGGTGGCCATCTCCGGCTCGGGCCCGTGCTCCTCCAGTCGTCGCCGTTCACGGCGGCTGAGTGCGCGTGGACCGATGAAGGAGAGCAGTGCGGGCAGCAGGGTCACGGAGGCCGCGACGGTGAGGACGACGGTCAGGGAGGCGGCGATCGCGACGCCGTTGAGGAAGCTGAGCCTCAGGATGAGCATGCCGAGCAGGGCGATGCAGACGGTGGCGCCGGCGAAGACGACCGCGCGTCCGGTGGTGGCGACGGCGTTCTGCGCCGCCTCCGCCACCGGCAGCCCGCGTTTGAGGCCGCGCCGGTGTCTGGTCACGATGAACAGCGCGTAGTCGATACCGACGCCGAGGCCCACCAGCATGCCGAGCATGGGGGCGAAGTCGGCGACGGTCATGGCGTGCCCGAGGAGCACGATGCCGAAGTACGCCGTGCCCACGCCGACCAGGGCGGTGGCGATGGGCAGCATGGAGGCGGCGAGCGAACCGAAGGCGAGGAAGAGGACCACTGCGGCGACGGCCACGCCGACGATCTCGGCCAGGTGCCCGCCGGACGGTTTGGTGAGGGCGATGGCGGTGCCGCCCAGCTCGACGTCGAGTCCCTTGGTCTCGGCGGCCTTCGCGGCGCCGACGACGGCCTGGACCTCGCCCTTGTCGAGGTTCTCGGCACGGTCGGCGAAGGTGATGGTCGCGTACGCCGTCCGGCCGTCCGAGCTGATCCGGCCGTCCGAGTCGGTCCGGCCCGACCCCTGGTGCGCGTACGGGCTGTCGACGGAGGCCACTCCGGGGAGCTTCTCGATCTTGTCGAGGGCGCGGGTCATCGGCTGTTCGACGCCGGCGGAGCGCACGGTGCCCGAGCCGGTGTGCCAGACCACGGTGTCGCTGTCGCCGCCGAGGCCCGGGAAACCGGTGTTCAGGAGCTGCGTGGCGTGGCCCGATTCGGTGCCGGGGACCTCGTAGTCGTTCGAGTACGCGGAACCCGTCACGGCAGCGGCGGCAGTCACACCGCCGAAGGCCAGAAGCCAGAGAAGAACGGCGACGAGGCGATGCTGGACACACCAACGTGCGAGGGCTGCCACGAGCGAGCTCCCAGGGGGGATTTTTGGATCTTTATCGGGAACTGCCCGCAAAGAACGCATGACTAATGCGCCATCACTCTTACAGCCGTAAATGATCCTTTGTCGCGTTCGTGGGCTTACTCACAGGACTGCGACTCATGTCACAGGACATTCCTGTGGGCTCTGTCACCCCGCCCGACATCGCTCAGTCGAGCTGGTCACCCACGGCCATGACCATCACACCGACGATCATCAGCCACAGCGCCCGCCGGGTGCGGCCCTTGGCCCCGAGCACCGACGCGCCGGCGCACAGGACGGCTCCCGAGGCGTAGGAGAGGGGTATGAGGGCCCTCGTGGAGGTGGTGGAGCGCATCGCCGACGCGGCGAGCCCTGCGACGGTCAGCAGGGCTCCTGTCCCGACGGCGGTCCAGCGGGCCCGGCGCATCTCCTGGTCCTGATCCTCGTGGTCGGGATCCTCCTGGCCCTGAACCTCGCCGTCCTGCACCTCTTCGCCCTGCACCTCTTGGTCATGAACCTCTTGGTCATGATCCCCGCGGTCGGACGTCTCGCGGGCGGGCGTCTCGCGGTCCTGCTCCTCTTTGTCCTGCTCCTCTTTGTCCTGAACCTGCGGGGGCTGAACCACCGGGTCCTGGACCCTGCCGTCACGCGTCTCGCGGTCGTGCGTTTTGTGTTCGTGCGTCTCGGAGTCGGTGCTTCCACTCATGGCGCGCGAGCGTAGCGCGTTGACCTGAGCACGCCGACACAGACCCCAGGGGGTGCATCGGTTGCGATGCACCCCCTGGGATGTGGGAAAACCCGGATCTCAGCCTTCGCTGACGCCCAGCTTCTCCAGGATGAGCTCCTTGACACGGGCCGCGTCGGCCTGGCCGCGGGTGGCCTTCATGACCGCGCCGACGAGCGCGCCGACGGCCTGGACCTTGCCGCCACGGATCTTGTCGGCGATGCCCGGGTTCCCGGCGATGGCCTCGTCGACGGCGGCGGTCAGCGCGCCCTCGTCCGAGACGACCTTCAGGCCGCGCTTGTCGACGACCTCGTCCGGGGTGCCCTCGCCGGCGAGGACGCCTTCGATGACCTGGCGGGCGAGCTTGTCGTTCAGATCACCGGAGGTGACCAGCTCGGCCACCCGGGCGACCTGCGCCGGGGTGATCGGCAGGTCCTCCAGGGCCTTGCCCGACTCGTTGGCGCTGCGCGCCAGCTCGCCCATCCACCACTTGCGGGCGGAGCCGGAGTCGGCACCGGCCTCGATCGTCGCGACGATCGAGTCGATGGCACCGGCGTTGAGCATCGACTGCATGTCGTGGGCGTTCACTCCCCACTCCTCGCGCAGCCGGTTGCGGCGGGCCAGCGGCTGCTCGGGCAGCGTGGCGCGCAGCTCCTCGACCCAGTCACGGGACGGGGCGACGGGGACGAGGTCGGGCTCCGGGAAGTACCGGTAGTCCTCGGCCTCCTCCTTCACGCGGCCCGAGGTCGTGGACCCGGTGTCCTCGTGGAAGTGGCGGGTCTCCTGGATGATCGTGCCGCCGGAGTTCAGCACCGCGGCGTGGCGCTGGATCTCGAAGCGGGCGGCACGCTCCACGGAACGCAGGGAGTTGACGTTCTTCGTCTCGGAGCGCGTGCCGAACTTCTCGCGGCCGTGCGGGCGCAGCGACAGGTTCACGTCGCAGCGCATCTGGCCCTGCTCCATACGGGCCTCGGAGACGCCGAGCGCCTTGATGAGTTCGCGCAGCTCGGCGACGTACGCCTTGGCGACCTCGGGGGCCCGCTCGCCCGCGCCCTCGATCGGCTTGGTGACGATCTCGATGAGGGGGATGCCTGCCCGGTTGTAGTCGAGCAGCGAGTGGGACGCGCCGTGGATACGGCCGGTGGCACCGCCGACGTGCAGCGACTTACCGGTGTCCTCCTCCATGTGCGCGCGCTCGATCTGCACGCGGAAGATTTCGCCGTCCTCCAGCTGGACGTCCAGATAGCCGTTGAAGGCGATCGGCTCGTCGTACTGGGAGGTCTGGAAGTTCTTCGGCATGTCCGGATAGAAGTAGTTCTTCCGGGCGAAGCGGCACCACTCGGCGATCTCGCAGTGCAGCGCGAGGCCGATCTTGATGGCGGACTCGACACCGGTCGCGTTGACGACCGGGAGGGCGCCGGGCATGCCGAGGCAGGTCGGGCAGGTCTGCGAGTTGGGCTCGGCGCCCAGCTCGGTCGAACAGCCGCAGAACATCTTCGTCTTGGTGCCGAGTTCGACATGGACTTCGAGGCCCATGACGGGGTCGTACGTAGCGAGTGCGTCCTCGTACGACACCAGGTCGATCGTGGTGGTCACGGTGAAAACTTCCCTCTCAGCCCAGCAGGACGTCGTCGTCGCCCAGGCGCTTGAGCTCCCGGTAGAGGATGGCGAGGCCTGTGACGATGGCGGCGGCGGACACGGCCGCGTCGATGAGGCGCAGCGTGTCGTTTTCTTGGCGGGCCTTCTTGACCTGCTTCGCGACACCGAAGGCACCGAACGCCGTGCCGGCGATGGACAGATACGTGCCGGACTTGGACTTCTTGAAGCCCTTGGCCTTGGACATTGCCTTGCTCACAGCGACGGAGCCTCCTCAAGCAGCGGGTGCCCCCACTTTTCCACGAAGGCGGCCTCGACGGCGGCGCCGACCTTGTAAAGGCGGTCGTCCTTCAGCGCCGGGGCGATGATCTGCAGACCGACCGGGAGGTTGTCCTCCGGCGCGAGACCGCAGGGCAGCGACATGGCGGAGTTGCCGGCCAGGTTGGTCGGGATGGTGCACAGGTCCGCGAGGTACATCGCCATCGGGTCGTCGGCACGCTCGCCGATCGGGAAGGCGGTGGTGGGCGTGGTCGGGGAGACGATCACGTCCACCTGCTCGAACGCCTTCTCGAAGTCGCGCGTGATGAGCGTACGGACCTTCTGGGCGCTGCCGTAGTACGCGTCGTAGTAGCCGGAGCTGAGCGCGTATGTGCCGAGCATGATGCGGCGCTTGACCTCGGGGCCGAAGCCGGCCTCACGGGTGAGGGCGGTGACCTCCTCGGCGGAGTGCGTACCGTCGTCGCCCGTACGGAGGCCGTAGCGCAGGCCGTCGAAGCGGGCGAGGTTGCTCGAACACTCGGACGGGGCGATCAGGTAGTACGCGGAGAGCGCCAGGTCGAAGGACGGGCAGTCCAGCTCGACGATCTCGGCGCCCAGTTCCTTGAGCATCGCGACGGCCTCGTCGAAGCGCTGCACGACACCGGCCTGGTAGCCCTCGCCGCGGAACTGCTTGACGACACCGACGCGCATGCCCGTCACGCTGCCGTTGCGGGCGGCCTCGACGACCGGCGGGACCGGGGCGTCGATGGAGGTCGAGTCGAGCGGGTCGTGCCCGGCGATGACCTCGTGCAGGAGGGCCGCGTCGAGGACCGTACGGGCGCAGGGGCCGCCCTGGTCGAGGGAGGACGAGAAGGCGACCATGCCGTAGCGGGAGACCGCGCCGTACGTCGGCTTGACGCCGACCGTGCCGGTGACGGCGGCCGGCTGGCGGATGGAGCCGCCGGTGTCGGTGCCGATGGCGAGGGGCGCCTGGTAGGAGGCGAGGGCCGCGGAGGAGCCGCCGCCCGAGCCACCGGGGATCCGGGTGAGGTCCCAGGGGTTTCCGGTCGGCCCGTAGGCGCTGTTCTCGGTGGAGGACCCCATGGCGAACTCGTCCATGTTGGTCTTGCCGAGGATGACGACGTCGGCGGCCTTCAGCCGCTTGGTGAGGGTCGCGTCGTACGGCGGGATCCAGCCTTCGAGGATCTTCGAGCCGACAGTGGTCGGGATCCCCTCGGTGGTGAAGATGTCCTTGAGCGCGAGGGGTACACCGGCGAGCGGGCCGAGCTTCTCGCCGGCCGCGCGCTTCGCGTCCACGGCACGCGCCTGGGCGAGGGCGCCCTCGCGGTCGACGTGCAGGAAGGCGTGCACCTTCTCGTCGACGGCGTCGATCCGGGCGAGGTGGGCCTCGGTGACCTCGACGGCGGTCAGTTCGCCGGCCGCGATCTTCCCGGCGATCTCGGCCGCGGTGAGCTTGATGATGTTGACGTTGGTGTCCGTCATGGTGATTAGTCCTCCCCCAGGATCTGCGGCACCTTGAAACGCCGCTGCTCCTGGGCCGGGGCGCCGGAGAGCGCCTGCTCGGGGGTGAGCGACGGACGGACCTCGTCCGCGCGCATGACGTTCGTCAGCGGCAGCGGATGAGAGGTCGGCGGTACGTCTTGGTCGGCGACCTCGCTGACGCGGGCGACCGCGCCGATGATGTCGTCGAGCTGGCCTGCGAAGTGGTCGAGCTCTTCGCCCTTCAGCTCCAGACGCGCCAGCCGTGCGAGGTGGGCGACCTCCTCGCGCGTGATGCCAGGCATGCAGCGATCCTCTGGGGTGAGTGCGGTGTGTTTTGGCCCAATCCTATGGGGCTCGGGCCGATGCCCGCGCCCGGGTTTGCCGGGGCACGCCCGCGGCCAGGCCTCCGGCCGGTCGTCTCCCACCCGCGCACCACCCGTTCACCGTCCCCCGGCAAGCCGAACTCTCCCGTTCGGCTGTTCGGCCGTCCCGCCGTCGGCGGCGATCGGCCGACCGACTCCCCGGCCTCCGGCCGGTTGTCTCCCACCCACGCACCACCCGTGACAGTCTTCCAACAGGCTCGGCCCCCTCGTGGCGCGCCTTCCCGCCGCAGGCGTCGTGCGGTGGGGAGGGGGCATGGCCGCAGACGCGGCCTCCCGCGCCCCCCGACGCGGCGGACGCCGACGGCGAAAGGCCCCGGGGGAGAGCGCACCTGTCCGGAGACAGTCACGGGTGGTGCGTGGGTGGGAGAGGTCCGGCCGCAGGCCCGAACCGGAGCTACTCGGCGGCGGGAAGGGCGGCTCGCGGGCGCTGCCAGCCGCGGGAACCGCGGGCCAGCAGCCACGCCGTGGCCTCCTCCGGAGGCATCGCCGCGGCGACCAGCCATCCCTGGACGGCGTCGCAGCCGAGGTCCCGCAGCCGCTCCCACGTCTCGTCGTCCTCGACGCCCTCCGCCACGACGAGGAGACCCAGCGAATGCGCGAGATCGACGGTGCAGCGCACGATCTCGGCGTCCTCGGTGTCCACGGCGAGCCGTGCGACGAACGAACGGTCGATCTTCAGCTCGCTGACCGGAAGCCGGCGCAGATGGACCAGAGAGGAGTAACCGGTACCGAAGTCGTCCAGCGACATCTTCACGCCGTGCCCGGTGAGGGCCGCCAGAGTGTCGGCGGCACGCTGCGGGTCCTCCAGGAGCACGTGCTCCGTTATCTCCAGTTGGAGCGCTCCCGCGGGGACTCCGTGCCGCGCGAGGCGGGCGGCGACGGCACCCGCGAACCCCGGTGTGTGGACGTCACGCGGCGACACGTTCACCGCGACCGGCACGTACAGCCCCTGGGCCCGCCAGCGCGCAACCTGTCCGAGGGCCGTCTCCAGGACGTACTCGGTGAGGTGGGGCATCAGCCCGGACGACTCGGCGATGGCGATGAACTCGTCCGGCGGCACCTTGCCGCGCTCGGGATGCACCCAGCGGACCAGTGCCTCGAGTCCGGCCACCTGTCCGTCGAAGCGGACCTTGGGCTGGTAGTGCAGTTCGACGTCACCGGTGTCCAGCGCCCGGCGCAGGTCGCCCAGCAGGCCCAGCCGGTCGGGGGTGTTGGAGTCCCGCTTGGACTCGTACACCTCCACACCCGTGCGGTCCCGCTTCGCCTGGTACATGGCGATGTCCGCCCGGCGCAGCAGCCCCTCCGCGTCGAGCGCGTGGTCGGGGAAGACGGCGAGCCCGGCGCTGGCCTCCAGGACGAGGGTGAGTCCGTCGAGGTCGAGCGGCGAGCCGAGGGCGGCGACCAGATTGCGGGCGACCCGCGTGGCCGAAGTGGTGGAGTCCGCGACCGGCAGTAAGACGGCGAACTCGTCACCGCCGAGGCGCGCGGCCTCCGCTCCGCGCGGCAGTGCGAGCCGCAGCCTGTCGGCTATCTGGAGGAGCAGCCGGTCGCCGGCGAGATGCCCCAGCGTGTCGTTCACCGAACGGAAGCGGTCCAGGTCGATCAGCATCAGGGCGGAGCGGGCGCCGATGCGCTCGGCGTCGTCCAGCGCCGTCCAGGTGCGCTCCAGCAGCCACTGACGGTTGGGCAGGCCGGTCAGCGGGTCGCGCAGTTGCTCCTCGGCCCGTGCGCGGGCTATCCACAGGGTGGAGTCGAGGGCGATCAGCGGGATCGAGAACAGTGGAAGCAGCATCGGCTGGGCCACCGCGACGACACAGATCAGCGGCGCGATGCCGAGCAGGGCCACGGCGACGAGTCCCTGTCTCACCAGGGCCGTACGGGCGACGGTGGGCAGGCCGCCGCCGCGCGGTGCGTTCAGGTACCAGAGCAGGGCGCGGGTGACGGCGAGGTAGGCGCCCGCCACCAGCACCACCTGGGGGGCGGCGTAGAACGTCCAGGCCAAAGGGTCCCAGGGCGTCTCGACGCTCGGGAACCGCCCGAACGACGCGAGGACCAGGGCTCCGGCGCCGATGCCGAGGATGTCGACCGCGCCGTGCAGGACGCCCTGGCGCCAGCGGTTTCGGCGGGCCGTGCCGACCAGGACGACGACGGTCAGGCTGACCATGCCGGCGGGGACCCAGCCGTAGAGCAGCAGGACCGCGAGGGTGAGTGCCGCGCCGGAGCCGGTGCCGCCCCACCAGCGGGCACGGCCGAGGGCGACCAGGTGACCGACGATGATGCCGGTCAGCAACGCCAGCGACCAGCCGACGGCGCCGCACGGGAAGAGCGCGTGGTGACCGGTGAACGCCCGGTAGAAGCCCGCGCCCAGGACGAACACGGCGGTGGCCACGACCGCCGACGGCAGTGCGGGCCAGGACGCATGGCGTTCGGGATCATGGCCGAGCAGGCCGCTGCCGCCGCGCTCCGCGGTGAGACGGCCGACGCCGGGGCCCATGGGAGCGGCGAGCGGTGCGGCGCGCAGCCCGCTCGGGGCGGGGCGCTCCGAAGGCCGTCCCGTCCGCAGGCCTGCCAGCCACGCGCCGGTCATCCGGCGCAGGCGCAGCCGCGAGTCGGGAGCGGCGCTCTCGGTCGGTTCCATTCCCGTCCCTCTCACTGCCGGCGGTGCCCACGCCACGCGGTCCGTTGCCGGCGACAACTGCCGACGGTGCCGCGTCGGAAAACCCTTCCCCTGGCTCGTGCGGAGCAGGGGATGCGCCGGCCGCAGCCGGGCACGGCAGGCGCACACCTCAACAGTAGGCCGCAGAAGGCTTCCACGGGCAGCGGTCGTCGACGGTCGCCCGAATGCGACCCAGCCACCCGTATGCAACTGATATGCGCCGAACGGGTGGTCTTCAACCGCTATTCCTCCACCGGAAGCGCGACTTCCGCCGCCGCGTCCGGTCCTTGTCCGAGCAGGACGGCGAAGCCCTCCTCGTTCAGGACCGGAACCTTCAACTGCATCGCCTTGCCGTACTTCGAGCCAGGATTGTCGCCCACCACTACGAAGGATGTCTTCTTCGAAACAGAACCGGTCACTTTTGCTCCACGGCTCTGGAGTTCCTCCTTCGCCCCGTCCCGCGTGTGGTGTTCGAGCGTGCCCGTGACCACGACGGTGAGGCCTTCGAGCGGGCGGGGGCCTTCGTCCTCGCCCGCGCCCTCGTCCTCCATCCGGACGCCGGCGGCCTTCCACTTGCGGATGATCTCGCGGTGCCAGTCCTCGGCGAACCACTCCTTGAGCGAGGCGGCGATGATCGACCCGACGCCCTCGGTGGTGGCGAGCTCCTCCTCGGTGGCCTCCTCGATCCGGTCCACGGAACGGAACTCCCGGGCCAGCGCCTCGGCCGCGACCGGCCCGACGTGACGGATCGACAGACCGGTGAGGATGCGCGCGAGCGGGCGCTCCTTGGCGGCCGCGATGTTCTCCAGCATGGCAAGCGCGTTCTTCTTGGGCTCGCCCTGCTGGTTGGCGAAGACCGTGGCGATCTTCTCCTCGCCGGTCTTCGGGTCGCGCTTGGGCAGCCCGCTGTCCTGGTCGAGGACGTACGCCTTGATGGGCAGCAGCCGCTCGATGGTGAGGTCGAAAAGGTCGCTCTCGTCCTTCAGCGGCGGCTCGGACGGCTCCAGCGGCTTGGTGAGGGCCGCCGCGGCGACGTACCCGAAGTGCTCGATGTCCAGCGCCCTGCGGCCTGCGAGATAGAAGAGCCGCTCGCGCAACTGGGCAGGGCAGGCCCGCGCGTTCGGGCAGCGCAGGTCGACGTCGCCCTCCTTCATGGGCCGCAGCGCCGTACCGCACTCGGGGCACTCGGCCGGCATCACGAACTCCCGCTCGCTGCCGTCCCGCAGGTCGGCGACCGGTCCGAGGATCTCCGGGATCACGTCACCGGCCTTGCGCAGCACCACCGTGTCCCCGATGAGGACGCCCTTGGACTTCACCACGTCCTGGTTGTGCAGGGTGGCGAACTCGACCTCGGAGCCCGCGACCGTGACCGGCTCGACCTGCGCGTAGGGCGTGACCCGGCCCGTACGGCCCACGCCGACGCGGATGTTGACGAGTTTGGTGTTGACCTCCTCGGGCGCGTACTTCCAGGCGATCGCCCAGCGCGGTGCGCGCGCGGTGGAGCCGAGCCGGCCCTGGAGGGGGATCTCGTCGAGCTTGACGACCACGCCGTCGATCTCGTGCTCCACGGAGTGGCGGTTCTCCCCGTAGAACGCGATGAACTCCCGTACGCCGTCCAGGTCGTCGACCACCTTGGCGTACCGCGTGGTCGGCAGTCCCCAGGTGTGCAGCAGGCCGTAGGCCTCGGAGAGCCGGCCGAGGCCCTCGAAGCCCTCCAGGGCGCCGATGCCGTGGACGACCATGTGGAGCGGCAGGGTCGCGGTGACCTTGGGATCCTTCTGGCGCAGCGAACCGGCGGCAGAGTTCCGGGGGTTGGAATACGGCTTCTGTCCGGCCGCCACCCGACGGGCGTTGAGGTCCTCGAACGCCTCCATCGGGAAGTAGACCTCGCCGCGGATCTCGACGAGCCCGGGGACGTGATCGCCCTTCAGCCGGTGCGGGATCTCCGCGATCGTCATGACGTTGGGCGTGATGTCCTCGCCGGTCCGGCCGGTGCCCCGGGTGGCCGCGCGGGTGAGCCTGCCGTCCTCGTACGTCAGGTTCACGGCGAGGCCGTCGACCTTGAGCTCGCACAGGAAGTGGTAGCCGGACGAGCCCACGTCCTTGGCCACACGGGCGGCCCAGGCGGCGAGCCCCGCGTCGTCGAAGACGTTGTCGAGGGAGAGCATGCGCTCGCGGTGCTCGACCTCGTCCAGGTCCGTCTCGTACTCGACGGCGACCTTCTGGGTCGGCGAGTCCGGTGTGCGCAGCTCGGTGTACTCGTCCTCCAGCGCCTCCAGGGAGCGCAGGAGCGTGTCGAACTCCGCGTCGCTGACGACCGGAGCGTCCTTCACGTAGTACCGGAAGCGGTGCTCCTCGATCTGCTCAGCGAGTTGCGCGTGCTTCTCCCGTGCCTCGGCGGGTACCGATGTGGGCTCTGCGTGCTTTTCGCCGGCCACCGTTGTGTCCTCCCGTTACTCTGGGTTGTCAGCGAGGGATCTCGCCGCCCGGACGCAGTGGGCCAGCGCCTTGCGCGCGAAGTCGGGGGAAGCCCCCGCGAGTCCGCACGACGGAGTGAGCGTGACCGCCTCCGCGAGAAGACCCGGCCGCAGCCCCAGCCTGCGCCACAGCGTCCTGACACCCATGACGCTACCGGCAGGGTCCGACAACGGACCGTCCACGCCGGGGACGACACCGGCGAACAGACGCGTACCGCCCTCGACCGCTTCCCCGATCGCGTCGTCGTCACGCTCGGTGAGGAGCGAGAAGTCGAAGGAGATGGCCGAAACGCCCGCCCGGCGCAGCAGGGCGAAAGGGACGTCGGGCGCGCAGGAGTGGACCACGACGGGCCCTCCGCCGTGTACCCCGACGACGTCCCGGAGCCTGGCCTCGGCGACCTGACGGTCCACGGCACGGTTGGTGCGGTAGCCGCTGGCGGTCGGCACCTGGCCGCGGAGCACGGCGACGAGGGAGGGTTCGTCGAGCTGCAGGACGATCTGGGCGCCGGGAATCCGCCGGCGTACGTCTTCGAGGTGGAGGCGCAGTCCCTCGGCGAGCGATCCCGCGAGGTCGCGGCAGGCGCCCGGGTCGGAGAGGGCGGACTCGCCGTTCCTCAGCTCCAGTGCGGCGGCCAGGGTCCAGGGACCGACGGCCTGCACCTTCAGCGGGCCCTCGTACCCCTGGGTGAACTCCTCCAGGGCGTCGAGGTCCTCCCCCAGCCACGACCTGGCCCGCTTGGTGTCCCGGCCCGGCCGGTCCCCGAACCGCCAGCCGCTGGGCTCCACGCGCGCGAACAGCTCGACGAGCATCCCCGCGGTCCGGCCGATCATGTCCGCCCCGGGCCCCCGTGCGGGCAGTTCGGCCAGGAACGGGAAGTCGTCGAGGGAACCGATGACGGTCTTCGCGGCCTCCCGCGCGTCGCCGCCCGGCATGGACCCGACCCCGGTGGCGGAACCGAACCTGAACTCGCTGTTTTCGCTCACCCCGGAAGCGTACGTAATCCCTGGGGGAGGTCAGCCGCCCGGCCGCACCGTCAGGTCGTTGACCTCGGCGTCCCGGGGCAGGTCGAGCGCCATCAGGATCGTCGTCGCCACCGACTCGGGGTCGATCCACCGGGCGGCGTCGTACTCCTTGCCCTCCTGCTGGTGGACCTTGGCCTGCATGGGACTGGCGGTGCGGCCGGGGTAGACGGAGGTCACCCGGACGCCGGCCGCGTGCTCCTCGTGGCGCAGGGAGTCGGCGAGGGCCTTCAGTCCGTGCTTGGAGGCGGCGTAGGCGGACCAGTCTGCGTGGGCGCTCAGGCCGGCGCCGGAGTTCACGAAGATCACGTGCCCCTGGGCGAGGCGGAGCTGGGGCAGGAAGTGGCGGGTCAGCTCGGCGGGGGCGATCAGGTTGACGTTGAGCTGATGGCGCCAGGACTTCGGGGTCAGCTCGCCGACCGGGCCGAGGTCGACCACGCCCGCGATGTGCAGCAGGGAGTCGACGCGGCCGGGAAGCGTCTGGTGCGAGAACGCCCAGGAGAGCTTGTCGGGGTCCGCCAGATCGCCGACCAGGGTCTTCGCCCCGGGAAACGCGGCGGCCAGTTCCTTCGCCCGGCCAGCGTCGCGCGCGTGGAGCACGACTTCGTCCCCGCGCGCGTGCAGACGGCGGGCGACGGCCGCGCCGATGCCGGAACCGGCCCCGGTGATCACATGTGTAGCCATGGAGGCCATGCTCGCATCACCGGGTACCGGCCTCGAACCGGGTGCCGACGCGTCACCGGACACCGGCGCTCGCGGGGCGCCGACGCCTCACAGCGTGCCGACGCTCTCCTCCAGGTAGGCCAGCGCCCCCACCGGCTCCTCGGCGAAGAACACCAGGTCGGTGAGCGGACGCGGCAGGAAGCCTTCGGCGTCCATCCGGCGGAACTGCTCCTTGAGGCCGTCGTAGAAGCCGGCCGTGTTGAGCAGGACCACCGGCTTCTCGGTCTTCCCGTGCTTCTTCAGCTCCAGGATCTCGGTCGCCTCGTCGAGGGTCCCGGTGCCGCCGACCATGACGACCACCGCGTCGGCCTTCGCGAGGAGCAGTGCCTTGCGCTCGGCCAGGTCACGGGCGATGACCATCTCGTCGGCGCCCGTGCGGGCCTTGGCGGCCAGGAAGTCCACGGAGACGCCCACCAGCCGCCCGCCCGCCTCCTGCACGCCGTCGGCGACCACCTTCATGAGCCCGACGTCGGAGCCGCCCCACACCAGGGTGTGGCCGCCCTTGCCGAGGAGTTCGGCGAACTCCCGCGCGGGGCGCGTGTAGCGGTCGTCGAGGTCGGCGGCGGAGAGGAAGACGCAGATGTTCATTCCTTCACCGTACGCGGGAACGATTCGGGGCTCGCGAGCGCTTTCCCGGTATGGCTGAAGGACACACGATCACCATCGAGCAGAGCGCACAGCACGTCCGCGTCGTGCACGGCGGCCAGGTCCTGGCGGAGAGCGACCGCCCCCTGGTGCTGCGCGAGACCGGCTGTCCGGTGCGTTACTACCTCCCTCCCGAGGACGTCCGCCTGGACCTGCTGACGCCCTCCGACACCCACACGTACTGCCCCTTCAAGGGCACCGCTTCCTACTGGTCGCGTCCCAACGCGGCCGATCTCGTATGGGCCTATCCCGACCCCAAGCCCGACGTCTCCGAGATCAAGGACCACCTCTGCTTCTACGAGGTGGACGTGTCCTGAGATCCGGGCGGACCTGGGCCGACGCGGGCGTGGTGACGCGATGAGTTCCCGGTAGCCCGGCAGTCTCTACAGACATGGACAAGAAGACGATCTCGCGCGACGGGACCCCCATCGCGTACGAACGCCACGGTGACGGCCCGACGGTCGTCCTGGTCGGCGGCGCCATGTGTACGGGTGCCACGCTGGCGCCCCTCGCCGAGGCCCTCTCGGACCGCTTCGGTGCAGTCACCTACGACCGGCGCGGCCGCGGCGGCAGCGGCGACACCGCGCCCTTCGCGGTGGCCCGGGAGGTCGAGGACATCGCGGCGCTGATCGAGGCCTCCGGGGGCAGCGCGGCGCTCTACGCCATCTCGTCGGGCGGCGCGCTGGCCCTGGAGGCGGCGGCGAGCGGGCTGCCCGTCCGCGAAGTCGCCGTCTACGAGACGCCGTTCGCCGTCGCCGAGGGGGCCGGCAAGGAGCGGGCCGAGTACACCGAGCGGCTGACCGAGCTGCTCGCCCAGGACCGGCGCGGGGACGCGGTCGAACTGTTCCTGTCCCTGGTCGGCACGCCGCCGGAGATGATCGCCGGAGTGCGCATGTCGCACGCCTGGCCCGGCATGGAGGCCATCGCGCCGACCCTGGCGTACGACAACGCCGCGATGGGCGACAGCGGGGTGCCCCGCGAGCGGCTGGCCGCCCTTTCCGTGCCGCTGCTGTCGATCGCCGGCGACGCGAGCCCCGCGTGGATGCGCGAGGCGGCGCGGATCGTCGCGGAGGCGGCGTCGAACGGGTCGTACCGCACGCTGGAGGGCCAGACCCACATGGTGGATCCGCAGGTGCTCGCGCCGGTGCTGGCGGAGTTCTTCACGACGAACGGTTAGACGCGGGACGGGGTCGGACCGGACCGGTCCGCACGGTGGACGGGACTCGAAACCTCGGGCGTGGCTCGGACCTCGGTGGGGGCCGGAGCCGGGACAGAGGCGGACCGCGGACCGATCGGCCCCGCCGACCGTCCGGCCCGGTCGGACGGTCCTACACGTCCGCCGTCGCGCGCGTGGTCGTCGCGATCGTCGCCGATCCCACGACACGGGTGCCCTCGTACAGGACGATCGCCTGGCCGGGGGCCACGCCGCGGACCGGCTCGGTGAAGCGGACGTCCAGGGAGCCGTCGACCAGTTCGGCGCTCACCTCGGTCTCGCCGCCGTGGGCGCGGAGCTGGGCGGTGTAGGTGCCGGGGCCCGTCGGGGCCGCGCCGCACCAGCGGGGCTTGACGGCGGTCAGCGCGGACACGTCCAGGGAGGCGGCCGGGCCGACCGTCACCGTGTTGTTCACCGGTGAGATGTCGAGGACGTAGCGCGGCTTGCCGTCGGCGGCGGGGGTGCCGATGCGCAGCCCCTTGCGCTGGCCGATCGTGAAGCCGAACGCGCCTTCGTGGGTGCCGAGCCTGGCGCCCGACTCGTCCACGATGTCGCCCTCGGACTTGCCGAGCCGGCCCGCGAGGAAGCCCTGGGTGTCGCCGTCGGCGATGAAGCAGATGTCGTGCGAGTCCGGCTTCTTGGCGACGGCCAGGCCCCGGCGCTCGGCCTCGGCGCGGATCTCGTCCTTGGTGGTGACCGTGTCGCCGAGCGGGAACAGCGCGTGGGCGAGCTGACGGTCGTCGAGGACACCGAGGACGTACGACTGGTCCTTGGCCATGTCGGAGGCGCGGTGCAGCTCGCGCGTGCCGTCCTCGCGGACGATCACCTGCGCGTAGTGGCCGGTGGCGACCGCGTCGAAGCCGAGCGCCAGCGCCTTGTCGAGCAGGGCGGCGAACTTGATCTTCTCGTTGCAGCGCAGGCACGGGTTCGGGGTGCGGCCGGCCTCGTACTCGGCGATGAAGTCCTCGACCACGTCCTCACGGAAGCGCTCGGCGAGGTCCCAGACGTAGAAGGGGATGCCGATGACGTCGGCCGCGCGGCGGGCGTCGCGCGAGTCCTCGATGGTGCAGCAGCCGCGCGCGCCGGTCCGGAACGATTGCGGGTTCGCGGAGAGGGCGAGATGCACGCCCGTCACGTCGTGCCCGGCCTCGGCGGCACGGGCGGCGGCTACGGCGGAGTCCACTCCGCCCGACATGGCGGCGAGGACGCGGAGGGGGCGCTGCGAGGTGTCAGTCATAACCCCTCCAGAGTACGGGGCCGCGGGAACCGGAGCCCGCGAGTATCCGTTGAAGATCGCATGGGGGCGAAAAAGGGGAAGCCGGGGAAGCCACGGGGCCGTGGTGCCGGGGCGGGATCCAAGGACGCGGACCAGCCGGTCGGGCGCCGGGTGCTGCTCATCGGCGGCGCGCTGGTCACCCTGAGCGCGGCCGGGCTCGCCCGGGAGAAGCTGTCGCACCTGTGGTGGCGGCTGCCGGGTGTGGAGAAGGCGCGGGTCGCGGGGGCGGTGGATTTCCGGGGCGCGCAGTGGGTGGCGGCCTCGACGGCGAACTGGCGGCGGGCCGACCGTCCCGACGACTACGCGATAGACCTCGTGGTCATCCATGTCACCCAGGGCGGCTTCGCGAGCGCGGTGAGGGTCTTCCAGGACCCGCGGCACAGAGCGGCCGCGCACTACGTCGTCCGCAAGGACGGTCATGTCACCCAGATGATCCGCGAGCTGGACGTGGCGTTCCACGCGGGCAACCGCGCGTACAACGAACGCAGTGTGGGCATCGAGCACGAGGGTTTCGTCGACCGCGCCTCGTCGTTCACGGACGCGATGTACGAGGCGTCGGCACGGCTGACGGCCGGGATATGCGGGCGGTACGGCATACCCGTGGACCGCGAACACATCATCGGGCACGTCGAGGTCCCGGGCACGGACCACACGGATCCCGGCCGGTACTGGGACTGGGACCGGTACATACGGCTCGTACGGCGGGCGCGCACAACCGGCGCGTAGGGGCGGGAGAGCGCTTTCGCAGCGTGGCCACAGGCAGCGACGCCGGGGGCTCGGGGCACCGCGTCGGGATGCTGTGAGGTGCGTCCGGGAAGCGCATGTCCGTTGCGTCCCGTGCCACCGCCGTGACCAGTGAGCCATCAACTCCCCTTGCCATCAGGGGAGTTGATCCTGAATTTAAGTCATCGATTTTCACAGCGCAGAAGGCGTTCTCCTAATTCGGCCCCACTCATTACACAGCCCTCGGGTCGAGAGTCCACCGTCATGACGCACTCCACGCAGCCCGCATCCGGCGCGGGCAAGGACAAGGGCCGGTCCAGGACCAGGACCAAGGGCATGCACCGCCGCACGTTCCTCGGCAGGATGGCGGGGACGGGCCTCGCGGCGGTGACCGCCGGCGGCACCGCCGTCGCTCTGCTGACGAACGCGACGCAGAACAAGGCGCACGCGGCGGGCACCACCCTGACCATCCCCGACCTCCTGGAGGGGACCACCTCGGGCGGCACCACGACGTACACCCTGGAGGCGAAGGCGGGCACCAGCGAGGTGCTCAGCGGCGTGACCAGCACGACCGCGGGCTACAACCAGTCGTTCCTCGGCCCCACCATGAAGTGGACCTCCGGCGACACCGTCCTGCTGAACATCACCAACAGCCTCACCGAGGACACCACGGTCCACTTCCACGGCGCGCACGTTCCGCCGAGCATGGACGGCGGCCCGCAGAACGCCTTCGCCTCCGGGAAGACCTGGTCCCCCACCTTCACGCTCAAGGACGAGGCCAAGACGCTCTGGTACCACCCGCACGCCCTGGGCACCACGGCCGAACAGGCCACCCACGGGCTGGCGGGCATGATCATCGTCGAGGACGACTCCGCCGCGACCGAGGCCCTGCCCAGCACCTACGGCACCGACGACATCCCGATCATCCTGCAGTGTCTGGCCACCGACACCGCCGGAGAGATCAAGTACAACCTGACCGGCTACCTCAGCAACGGCCTCAGCTTCCCCCTTCTGTGCAACGGCACGAACGTCGACGCCACCACGCTCACCTTCACCGCCACCAAGAAGCGCACCCGCTTCCGGCTGCTCAACGCCTCACCGTCGGACATCATCACCGTCCAGCGCGGCGACGGCGGGACTCTCACCCAGATCGCCACCGACCAGGGGTATCTGACCGAGGCCACCGAGGTGAAGTCGATCCGGCTGGTGGCGGGCGCGCGCGCCGAGTTCGTGATGGAGCTCAGCGACGCGGTCACCCTGGAGGCCGTGGTGACGACGGGCTGGGTGCGCGGCGGCAGCGGCACCTACGAGTTCCTGACCGTCACCCCGGACGCCTCGGACACCCCGGCGGACCTGCCGGCCCTCAACACCATCACCCGGTACGACACCACCGGCTTCACCGCCCGGACGATCACGCTCGGCCAGAGCGGCACCTCGATGACGATCAACGGCTCCGCGGGGACGAGCATGTCCTCGATGGCGATGATCAGCACCACTCTGGGCGCCGAGGAGGTCTGGACGGTCAAGAACGGCACGCAGCTCGAGCACTCGTTCCATCTGCACGATGTGCCGTTCCAGCTGATCTCGATCAACGGGGAGGATCCGACGGGCGTCCAGTTGGGCTGGTACGACACGTTCGAGGTGGTCGGCGGCGGCACCATCAAGATCGCCATGAAGTTCACCGACTTCACGGACGACACCTATATGTACATGCTCCACTGCCATCTGCTCCAGCACGAGGACGAGGGCATGATGGCCGGCCTCATGGTGACGAAGAGCTAGAGCGCGCCGCCCCCTCACCGCTACGGCGAGGGGGCGGCGCGGCGGTGTCAGGTGAGGCCCGCCATGCGGGCCCGCTCCACCGCCGGGCCGATCACCCGCGTCACCGCCGCGACGTCCGCCTCCGTGGAGGTGTGGCCGAGCGAGAAGCGCAGGGTGCCCCGGGCGAGGTCCGGGTCGGTGCCGATGGCGAGGAGGACATGGCTCGGCTGGGCCACACCCGCCGTACACGCCGAGCCGGTGGAGCACTCGATGCCCTGCGCGTCGAGAAGCAGGAGCAGCGAGTCGCCCTCGCAGCCCGGGAACGTGAAGTGCGCGTTGGCGGGCAGTCGGCCGCCGGGCGCCGGGTCGCCGCCGAGGATCGCGTCGGGCACGGCCTTGATGACGGCGTCGGTCAGGTCGTCGCGCAGCGCGCCGATCTCACGGGCGAACCACTCGCGCCGCTCGGCGGCCAGCCGGCCGGCGACCGCGAAGGACGCGATCGCGGGCACGTCGAGCGTGCCGGAGCGGACATGGCGCTCCTGACCGCCGCCGTGCAGCACGGGTACGGGGCTGTACTCGCGGCCGAGGAGCAGCGCGCCGATCCCGTAGGGACCGCCGATCTTGTGGCCGGACACCGTCATCGCCGCGAGGCCCGAGGCGGCGAAGTCGACGGGGATCTGACCGAAGGCCTGGACGGCGTCGGCGTGCATCGGGATACCGAACTCGGCCGCGACGTCAGCCAGTTCACGGACCGGCAGGACGGTGCCGATCTCGTTGTTGGCCCACATGACCGTGGCGAGGGCGACATCGTCGGGGTTGCGGGCGATGGCGTCGCGCAGGGCGTCGGGGTGGACACGGCCGTACGCGTCGACGGGCAGGTACTCGACCGTGGCGCCCTCGTGCTCGCCGAGCCAGTGGACCGCGTCGAGGACGGCGTGGTGCTCGACAGGGCTCGCGAGAACGCGGGTACGGGCCGGATCGGCGTCTCTGCGGGACCAGTACAGGCCCTTCACCGCGAGGTTGTCGGCCTCGGTGCCGCCGGAGGTGAAGACCACCTCGCTGGGGCGGGCGCCGAGGGCGTCCGCCAGGGTTTCGCGGGCCTCCTCGACCGTCCGCCGGGCACGGCGGCCGGCGGCGTGGAGGGAGGAGGCGTTGCCCGTGACGCTCAGTTGGGCGGTCAGGGCCTCTACTGCCTCGGGAAGCATGGGGGTGGTCGCGGCGTGGTCGAGGTAAGCCATGGTGGGCTCGATTCTACGGGCCCGCTCTCCCCTCGCCTCTGCCCCCACCGGCGTGGCCGCCCGCCCCGGCTCGCGCGAGGAGTCGTGGCGCGCTCCCCGGAGCCGCGCCCGGACCCTTGTGCGGCGCGTCCGGCGCGTCCTGCGCCGCGGGCCGCACCGGAGCCCCGGCCGTCGAGACCGCCTCAGAAGCTCCAGGACACCGTGCTGTCGAACTGCATGAAGGCGACCAGGACGACCAGGTCGGCCACGCCCAGACCGAGGCCGAGGAAGGCGCGGCCCCGGCGGGCCGTGCCGCGCCAGAGGGCGACGGAGGCGAGGACGATGGCGATGGGGCCGAGGAAGACGTTCAGCACCAGGAGCCCGAGAAGGCCGAGGATGAAGGCGGCCACGGCCATGCCGTCCGCGTCCTGGACGACGGTCCGGCGCGTGGCGCGGGCGGCCTCGGCTGCCCGATCGGCGCCGGAGGTACGGGTCGTGCCAGACGTACGGGCAGCGCTGGAGGTGCGGGTCGTGCCGGTGGTGCGCGTGCTGAGTTCCATGACGTGAGTCAGCTCCCAACGGTCAGTCGGTGAAGGTGTGGGACCAACGGCCGGTCGGCAAAGGTGCGGGACCAACGGTCAGTTGGCGGAGGGGTGGCGCCGGCGGGCGCTGCGCTCACGCAGCGCGAAGACGACCAGCCAGACGCCGATGACGGCCGCGGCGACGAGGCTGACGGGCAGCGGGGCGTGCGCCACGGAGCCCATGACGACGCCGAGCAGCAGGAGTGCGGCGACGAGGAACAGCATGAGATGCCTCTCGAAGAAGTCTCGAAGTCCTGTCCCGGAACGTCCGGGACCTCAACGGTGAGGCCCCGATGTTTCCGGGACTTGACAGCTCAGTGAACGGTTGTAGTAACAGTTGTTCACTGACTCTTGAGTCTAGCGCGCTCCACGGCTTTAAAATTCCAGAGAACAGTTGTTAACTGCATGGCATGAGTCACACTCTCGGCATCCGCCAGGCGCAGAAGCAGAAGACCCGACAGGCGCTGCTGGACGCGGCGTTGGGGCTCCTGGAGGAGCAGAGCCTGAGCAGCCTGGGTCTGCGCGAGGTCACCCGGGCCGTCGGAGTCGCTCCGACCGCCTTCTACCGGCATTTCCGATCGACGGCGGATCTCGGCGTGGCGCTCGTCGAGGAGGCGCTCGGCAGCCTGCACCCGATGATCGAGGACATCGTGTCGACGGCCGGCGACGGCGACGAACGCATCACCCGCGCCGTGGAACTGATCGCCCACCACGTCGGGACGCACCCGGCGCACGTCCGCTTCATCGCCCGCGAGCGGCACGGCGGGGTCCAGCCGGTGCGGGACGCGATCCGCGAGCAACTGGCCCGGTTCGCCGAGGAGGTCAAGGACGCGCTGGCCGAGCACCCCGAGTCCGCGGGATGGAGCGACGACGATCTGCTGATGCTCGCGGGTCTGTATGTCGACCACATGCTGATGGCGGCCTCGGCGTTCCTGGAGGCGCTGGACGGCTCCGAGGCGGAGCGCGAGCGGGTGGCCCGGGTGGCGAGCCGTCAGATGCGGCTGATCAGAATCGGCCGCCGCCACTGGCTCGGCTGACGGCCCCGGCCGGCCGGCGGACGGCCGCGCGCAGCACGCCGCGCGCGGCACCGCCGTACGTCGTACGCCGCAGGAAAGCGGGTCTTCCGGTCCGTCAGCCCTGAGCGGCGGCCGACTGCCCCTGGCCCTGACCCATCCCACCGCCGGGGCCGCCTCCGCAGCCGCCCTGGCCACCGCCCATGCCGCCGCCGGGGGCGCCGCTCGGCATGCCGGAGGGGTTGCCCGAGGGGTTCCCTGAGGGGGCCTTCCCGGTGGGCACGCCCGAGGGGGCGCCCGACCGCGAGGGCATCCCCGAGGGCGCACCGCTGGGGCGTCCTGAGGCGCCGCCCGGCATCCCGGAGGGGCGCGTGCAGTTCTGCCCGCCGGAGGTCTTGCTGTTCGAGGACGACGTGTCACCGGAGCCGCAGGCCGCCAGCAGCGGCGAGAGCGCGAGGAGTGCGACGAAGGGAACGAGTCGTGCACGACGGTTCATGGGGTAACTCCCAGTCAGGTCACGTGGGCCGGTTGACGAAAGCCGGACGAGCGGGAGCCAGAGCACCAGATCCACGTAGGGCCGCGCTGTGCCGGAGCTGTGCCTTGCTGTGCGGCGCGGGCCCGGCGCCGGGGCTCAACCCCCCTCGTACACCGCACTGATGGCGGCGGCCGTCGCGGCCAGCTCCTCCCGCGCCTCGGCCGGCGCGAGGACCTCCAGCGCATCCCCGAAGGCCAGCAGCGTGCGGGTCTCCCGCACCGAGCCGAGGGAGAGACGCGCGGTCACCCACTCGCTCGTGCCGTCACCCTCGGGCAGTTCCGCGAGGGAGGCGGCGTTGAGGCGTACGAACATGTCGAGGCGCGAACGCCGTACCCGAACCGTGACATCGACAGCCCCCGGCCGCTCCTCGACCTGGCGGCGCAACACTTCCCAGACGTCGGCGAGTTCGACGCCCGGACGGCGCCGCACCGGGTCCGGCAGGAGGGTGGCCCCGCGGACCCGGTCGGCACGGAAGAGGCGTGGGCCGCCGCGCCGGTCGGCGACCAGGTACCAGACACCGGCCTTGGAGACGAGCCCGTACGGGTCGACGGTGTAGGTGCGCGGTTCGGTGTCCCCGCCGTGCCGGTAGCGCAGCCGCAGCCGGCGGTCGGTGAACACGGCGTCCTGCAACACGTCCAGATCGACGGCCCGTTGGGGCCCGCCCTTCCAGCGGGTGGCGTCGACGAGGACGCGCCGGCTGGTGACCTCGGCGGCCGGCCGGAAGGGTGCGGGCAGCGCGGCCATCACCTTGCGCAGCGCGGAGCCGAGCGCCGCGTCGAGGCCGAGGGCGGCGTGGGCGCCCTGCGCGGCCAGGATGAACAGGGAGCGGGACTCGTCCGCCGTCAGTCCCGTGACGTCCGTACGGAATCCGGCGAGCAGTTCGATGCCGCCGTGCCGCCCGCGCTCGGCGTAGACCGGGACGCCGGAGGCGGACAACGCCTCGATGTCCCGGTAGATGGTGCGCACCGACACCTCCAGCCGGTCGGCGAGTTCGTGCGCCGGGACGCGGCCGCGGGTCTGGAGCAGCAAGAGGATCGAGAGCAGGCGGTCGGACTTCACGGACCCAGGATCGCGCCCGCCGGAGGCGGTCCGCAAATGTTGACGGAAACTGTCAGGTTATGCGCCGACAGTGGGGGCACACCGACACACGGAAGAGGTAGTCATGAACGCCATGGACCCCCGCCCCCTGTACGCCCGCGCCGCGGAGCAGATCGCGTCGCTGATCGGGACCGTCCGGCCGGAGCAGTTGGGCGGCGCCACTCCGTGCGCCGAGTTCGACGTACGTCTGTTGCTGTCGCACATGGTCGGCGGCACCCGGCGGATCGCCGTGATCGGGGCGGGCGGCGACGGGCTCGCGGTGCGGCCGTTCGCCGACGGTGTGCCGGACGACGGCTGGAGCGCCGCGTACGACGAGGTCCGGGCGGCGGTCCGCGCGGGATGGGCGGACGACGCCCGGCTGGACGCGCAGGTGCGGGTGCCCTGGGGCGAGGCTCCTGGCCGCATCGCCCTCGCCGGGTACGTCATGGAGGCCGTCACGCACACCTGGGACCTCTCCGAGTCGCTCGGCCGGCCGCTCGAACTCGATCCGGAACTGGCCGAGTTCGCGCTCGCGATCGCCGGTCGTGTGCTGCCCGACGAGGGGCGCGAGTACCCCGAGCTGCCCTTCGGCCCGGTGGTGCCGGTCCCCGAGGGCGCCGACGCCTACGAGCGGCTGGCGGCCTGGATGGGCCGCCGTCCCCTGGTGACCGCCTGACGGCCCGAGATGTCGCTACGGAGGACAGGGCGGGGGCACCCCGGCGGGGTGCCCCCGAGGACGCGACGGGGACACCGGCCGCGGGCACCGCGGGCACCGCGACAGCGGCACGGGCCACGGGTGCCACCGACGACGTGCCGCCGGCACGGGCCGGCGATGCCGCCGAAGACCGGACCAGGGCACGAGGGCCCCGAGTCGCCCCTTGGACACGGCGGCGCCGATCCCCGTAGGAGCCGGTGCCTGCCTGCGGACGGCGGCCCCGACCGGCCGTCGTCCGCAGGTGACAGGTCCGTCGGTTTCCCGACGGAGGTGTGACGGGGTCACGGGCCGCCGCGGGGGCCGCCGGTGGCGGGTCAGCGCAGCCGTGCGCGGGCGAGTTGCCGGGACTGGGCGACCAGGCGGTCCGCGCTGTCCCAGACCTCCGCGTCCTCCTCCAGGAAGCCGCCGGCGAGGTTGCGGGTGGTGATCGACACCCGCAGCGGGCCGGGCGCCGGGCGGCACCGCACGTGCACGGTCAGCTCGACGGTCAGCACCCAGCCGGACAGGCCGATCTCGAAGGCCGTCGGCGGCAGCGCGTCCACCGCGAGGAGCAGGGAGAGCGGGTCCGCGTCCCGGCCGTCGGCGAGTCCGAACCACGCCCGCATCTCGCCCTTCCCGGAGGGCGCGCCGAGCGCCCAGCCCAGGGTCGCGGGGTCGAGCTTGAGGAACAGCCGGTCGGTGATCGCCGAGCTGCCGGGGATGGGGGCGGGCGCGTCCTGCGGACCGAAGCACTGGTCCATGGGCGGGATCTCGGGCGGCTGCGCGGTCGTCCGGACGTCGTCGGGCAGGCTGTCGAGATCGCCGTACGAGGCGAGCACACGGATCCGCTCGGTCTCGCGGCCCTCGCCGTCGTACTGGAAGAGGGACGCCTGTCCGGTCGACAGCGTCCGGCCGGTGCGTACGACGTCCGTGCGGATGACCGCGGGGCCCGGCTGGGACGCGGTCAGATAGTGCGCGGAGATCGTGAACGGGTCGGAGTGCGGGAGGGCGTGGGCGAGCGCGCGGCCGAGGACGGCCAGCAGGTAGCCGCCGTTGACGGCGTTGATGATCGTCCACCCGGCGGAGAGGTCGACGTCGTAGACGCCGGCCTCGCGCGGGGTGACGGCCGTGTCCCGGTCGAACTCACTGTCGCCGATCGTGGCCCGTACGGCCTGTACCGAAGCTGCTTCTGGCATACGTGAACGGTACAACAGGAAATTACTAAGCGGTAGCTTTGACCGTTTCGGGCGCATGAACCCCCTGCCATCCAGCCATTCAGGTGAGGATTCGGCAATTTCTTGTTAAGTGTCCGCAATCACCCGTGACCAATCGGTCCGGGTTCTCCTCTGAAGGGACATGAGCCTCACCGGGACACCCTTCCTTTTCACCTCGTTCGTACTGTGCGCGGTCGCCCTCCTGCTGCCCCTGGCCCTGTGGTCGCGGATGCCCGGACCGGCGCCGGTGCGTGGCGCGGCACGCCTCCTGATGCTGCTGTTCGCCCAGGGGACGGCGATCAGCCTGGTGTTCGTCCTCGTGAACAACGCCAACAACCTGTACGACAACTGGGCCGACCTCCTCGGCACCGGCAACCATGTCCAGCGGGCCGCCGACCTCGGCGTGGACGGCACCGGAGGGATCTCGCTGAAGAGCCTCCCCAGGATGCGGCAGACCTTCCGGCCTGCCGACGGGCATCGCATGCGGCAGGCCGGCGGGGTGCTCGCCACCGACCTGAGGGGGCGGGTGTCGGGGGTGAACGCGGAGGTCTACGTCTGGCTGCCGCCGCAGTACAACGAACCCGCCTACCGGCACCGGAAGTTCCCTGTCGTGGAACTGTTCTCGGGATATCCGGGCTCCGCGAAGGCGTGGTTCGGATCGGCCAGGGTGCACGAGCAGTTGCGGCCGATGATGCTCGACGGACGCATCGCGCCGTTCATCCTGGTCGCGCCCCGCACCAACCTGCTGGCCCGCGCGGACACCGGCTGCGCGAACATCCCGGGAACGGTGAACGCGGACAGCTGGCTCAGCATCGACGTGCCGAGGATGGTCATGGACAACTTCCGCGCCGAGTCCGCCCCGAACGGCTGGGCCACCGCCGGATACTCGGCCGGGGCGCACTGCGCCACCAAGCTGGCCGTCGCCCACCCCGACCGCTACCGGGCGGCGGTGAGCATGTCGGGCTACAACGACCCCAAGGGCGAACGCAGTTCACTCGCCGGGCAGAACCCGGAACTGCGCCGGCGGAACAATCCCTATCTCATTCTGCGCGCCGACCGCGTCCCGCCCCGGATCGCGCTCTACTTCTCCGGCGAGTCCGGTGACGGCTACCAGGCGGGCGCAGAGATCCAGGCGATCGCGAAGCCGCCGACGAGCGTGGACGTGGTGCTGCTGCCGCGCAGCGCGGGCGGCCACGACATGGGGCTGTGGCGGCCGCAGCTGCCGGAGGTGTTCCGCTGGCTGACCGAGCAGCTCGACTCCGGGACGCGAGGCACGGGAGGAACAGCGGGTGCTGCGGGCACGCCCGGCTCCCGCGGCAGTGCCGGGACCGACGGCACGGGCAGCCCCAGGGGCGCCGGCGGCACGGTCGGCGCCGACCGGGTCAGGAGTTCTCTTCCTCACGCACCGTCGAGCGGCGGTTCCACGCGCGCGGAGCTCGCCAGTGGTACCGCATCGCGAAAAGACGCAGCACGAAGGCCGTGACGATGGCGAGGCCGCTGGTGAACGGGGTGAGCGCGTCGTAGCGGATGCAGAGCACCACCATCGTGGCGCCGACGATCGCCGGGACGGCGTAGAGGTCACGGTCCCAGCGCAGCAGGGAGGGGACCTCGTTGGCGAGGACGTCTCGCAGCACACCGCCGCCCACGGCGGTCGCGAGGCCGAGGGCGGCGGAGGCGGTCAGGCCGAGCCCGTAGTCGTACGCCTTCACGGTGCCGGTGACGGAGAACAGTCCGAGCCCGGCCGCGTCGAAGACGTTCACGCCGGCCTGGATGCGCTCCACCTGGGGATGCAGGAAGAACACGAGCAGGGCGGCGACGAGCGGTGTGGTGAAGTACCCCAGGTCGGTGAAGGCCGCCGGGGGTACCGCGCCGATGATGATGTCGCGCAGCAGCCCTCCGCCCAGCGCGGTGATCTCCGCGAGGACGGCGATGCCGAAGACGTCGAAGTTCTTTCGGACGGCCAGCAGAGCGCCGGAGATCGCGAAGACGAAGATGCCGATCAGGTCGAGCGTGTGCTGGACGGAGGGGTTGAACAGATGCTGGAACACCCCCACATTCTCACCTGTCGCGGGGAGTGCACCTTACAAAGGAAGGCTTAGACGGCGGGCTTGCCTGTGGTGAACAGCCACGTCTGGAAGAGGTCGTCGAGCTGCCGGCCGGAGATCCGCTCCGCGAGGGCGATGAAGTCGGCGGTGCTGGCGTTGCCGTACCGGTGCAGCTTCGTCCACGCGGGCAGCAGTTTGAAGAAGGCGGTGTCGCCGATGCGTTCGCGCAGCATCTGGAGCGTCATCGCGCCCCGCTGGTAGACCGCCGAGGCGAACATCGTGTCCCGCTGCGGATCGGCGACCGTGACCTGCCAGAAGGCGGAGTCGGCGGGCCGCTGGCCGTACCCGGCGACGAACGAGTCGTGCGCCGAGCGGATGCCCTTGTGCTCGGCCCACAGCCACTGGGCGTAGGTCGCGAAGCCCTCGTTCAGCCAGACGTCCTTCCAGTGCGCCACCGAGACGGAGTCGCCGAACCACTGGTGGGCCAGCTCGTGCACGATGGTCGACTCCGAGCGCACGGCCGAGTACGCGGGCTTGGACTGCACCTCCAGCGAGAAGCCCGCCTCGGGCATGTCGTCGACGATCGCGCCGGTCTCCTCGAACGGGTACGGACCGAAGACCTGCGACCAGTAGTCGGTGGCCTCGGCGGTGACGGCGTACACGTCGACGCTGTTGCTGTTCGCGAGCACCGGGTCGATGGCGACGTAGATCGGTGTCCCGGCGGGGGTCCTGCCCGTCTTCACGTCGAACTTCCCGATGGTCGCCGTCGCGAGATACGTGGCCATGGGCCTGCTCTCGCGCCAGTGCGTGACCGTCTCGGCGCCCTGGTCGCGGGTCGATATCAGGCGCCCGTTGGAGACCGCCGTCAGGTCCTTGGGCGCCTTGATGCGGATGTCGTAGGTCGCCTTGTCGGACGGGTGGTCGCTGGAGGGGAACCAGGTGGAGGCGGCGTTGGGCTCGCAGGCGACGAAGACGCCGTCGGCGGTCTTCATCCACCCGTAGTCGGAGCCGAACACGATCGGGCCGTTGAGCGGCTCGGGGACTCCGCCGTAGGTGACGGTCACCGTGAAGTTCTTGCCCTTGGGGAGCGTGCCGCGCGGGGTGATGTGGATCTCGTCGCCCTCCCGCGTGAAGTGGGCCGCTCTGCCGTTCACTTCGACCCTCGTGACGTCCAGCTTCTGGAGGTCGAGGTCGAAGGCGGAAAGGTTCTGGGTGGCGCGGGCGGTGAGGGTCGTACGACCGTCGAGACGGTCGGTGTCCGGGTTGTACGCCACGTCGAGGGCGTAGTGGCGGGCGTCGAAGCCGCCGTTGCCCAGTTGGGGGAAGTACGTGTCACCGATGCCGTCCGCGCCGGGGGTGGGGGCGGAGGAGGCGGCGACGAGAAGTAAGGAGGCGATCGCGGTCGCGAGTGCCCCTGAACGTGCCGAACGGGAGAGTGCCATCAGCGTCCCTTTCGTACGTGTGCCGATCGTTTCCGATCAGACGGACACGCAGGACTCTGCACTCTCCCGTTCGAGCATGTTCATGACTTTGCCAAGTCGTCACGGCCTACTTGCCGGTTGACTCCTGACGATCGGCTTCCGCGGCCCCGGAGTCCGACGCGGAGCCGGCCTCCTCGGCGGGGGCGGCGACCTCGGCCGGAGCCTTGTCCGACACCTCGGCGGAGTCCACGGCGGAGACCAGCTGCACCGCTTCGCGTGCCGCCGACAGCAGGACGACGTCCTGCGGCGCCTGGTCCGCGGCGTTCTCCGGGTGGTGGCAGGCGACCTGCTGGCCGGGCTTCAGCTCGATGAGCGGCGGCTCGGTCGTCTTGCAGACCTGCGTGGCCTTCCAGCACCGGGTGTGGAAGCGGCAGCCGCTCGGCGGGGCGATCGGCGAGGGAACGTCACCCTTGAGCAGGATGCGCTCGCTCTTGGCGCCCCGGCGCTTGGGGTCCGGCACCGGCACGGCCGACATCAGGGCCTTGGTGTACGGGTGCATCGGCGCCTCGTACAGCGCGGTGCGCTCCGCGAGCTCGACGATCTTGCCGAGGTACATCACCGCGATGCGGTCCGAGACATGGCGCACGACCGAGAGGTCGTGGGCGATGATCACGTACGTGAGACCGAGCTCGGACTGCAGGTCGTCCATCAGGTTCACGACCTGCGCCTGGATCGACACGTCGAGCGCCGAGACCGGCTCGTCCGCCACGACCAGCTTCGGCTTCAGGGCGAGCGCGCGGGCGATGCCGATGCGCTGGCGCTGACCGCCGGAGAATTCGTGCGGGTAGCGGTTGTAGTGCTCGGGGCTCAGACCCACCAGCTCCAGGAGCCGCTGGACCTCCTTCTTCACACCGCCCTCGGGCTCGACGTTCTGGAGCCGGAACGGCGCCGAGACGATCGAGCCGATGGTGTGACGGGGGTTCAGCGACCCGTACGGGTCCTGGAAGATCATCTGGATGTCGCGGCGCAGCGGACGCATCTTCGAGGCGCTGAGCCGGGTGATGTCCTGGCCCTCGAACTCGATGCTGCCGCCGGTCGGGTCCTGGAGACGGGTGATGACCCGGCCCATGGTCGACTTGCCGCAGCCGGACTCGCCGACGACGCCGAGCGTCTCGCCCTTGCGGACCTCGAAGTCGATGCCGTCGACCGCCTTGACCGCGCCGACCTGACGCTGGAGAACGCCCTTCCTGATGGGGAAGTGCTTCTGCAGCCCCTGGACCCGGAGCAGGACCTCGCGGTTCTCCGAGGACTTCGCGCGGTGCTCGGGAGCCGCCGCCTGCTGCGGGATCACCGCGCCCCCGCCGTCCGTCTTGTTCGTCTCACTCACAGCTTCGGCGCAATCTCTTCGGTCCAGATCCGCGTGCGGTCCTCCTGCGAGAGGTGGCAGGCGGTGTAGTGGCCGCTGCCGATCAGCTGCAGTTCGGGACGCACGGTACGGGTGACATCGCCCTTGGGCAGGTCCGCGTACGGGCAGCGCGGGTGGAAGGCGCAGCCCGAGGGGACGTTGATGAGGCTCGGCGGCTGGCCCTTGACCGGGATGAGCCGGTCGGACGTCTCACGGTCGATACGCGGCATCGAGCCGAGCAGACCCCAGGTGTAGGGGTGCTGCGGCTGCTCGAAGACCCGCTCGACGGAGCCGCGCTCGACGCACCGGCCGCCGTACATCACCAGCACCTCGTCGGCGATCTCGGCCACCACACCCAGGTCGTGGGTGATGAGGACGACCGCGGAGCCGAACTCCTTCTGCAGATCGCGGATGAGGTCGAGGATCTGCGCCTGGACGGTGACGTCCAGGGCGGTCGTCGGCTCGTCCGCGATGAGCAGCTCGGGGTTGTTGACGAGCGCCATGGCGATCATCGCGCGCTGCCGCATACCGCCCGAGAACTCGTGCGGGTAGCTGTCGACGCGCTTGGCCGGCTCGGGGATGCCGACGCGGTCGAGCATCTCGATCGCCCGCTTGCGGGCGATCTTCTTGCTGACCTTGTGGTGCGTGCGGTACGCCTCCACGATCTGGTTGCCGATCGTGTAGTACGGGTGCATCGCCGACAGCGGGTCCTGGAAGATCATCGCCATCTCGCGGCCGCGGAGCTTGCGCACCTCGTCCGGGTCGGCGTTCACCAGTTCCTTGCCGTCCAGCCAGATCTCGCCCGACATCTGGACGTTCTTGCCGCGCGCGCCGAGCCGGTGCAGGCCCATGACCGCCAGCGAGGTGACGGACTTGCCGGAGCCCGACTCGCCCACGATGCAGAGGGTCTTGCCCTTCTCCACCGAGAAGGTGAGCCCGTCGACGGACTTGACCAGACCGTCGTCGGTCGGGAAGTGCACCTTGAGGTCACGCACTTCGAGGAAGGCACGCGGAGCGTTCGAGGGTGAGGAGACGGGCTCGCCGAGCGCGGCGCCGGTCTTGGAAAGTTCGGTCATGAGAGCCTCACCCGCGGGTCGGCGGCCGCGTACAGCATGTCCACCAGAAGATTCGCCACGACGACGAAGAACGCGGCGAGAAGAGTCACGCCGAGGATTTTCGGCAGGTCGTTGTCGGTGATGCCCTGCACCGCGTACTGCCCGATGCCGTGCAGCGAGAACACGGTCTCGGTGATCACGGCACCGCCGAGCAGCAGACCGAGGTCCATGCCGAAGACGGTGATGATCGGGGTGAGAGCGGCGCGCAGTCCGTGCCGGACCACGACCTTGCTCTCGCGCAGGCCCTTGGCACGGGCCGTACGGATGAAGTCTTCGTTCATCGTCTCCAGCATGCCCGAGCGGGTGAGCCGCGCGTAGATGGCGGAGTACAGGAGCGCGAGAGAACACCACGCGGGGAAGAGGGTGTTGGCCCACTGCGCGGGGTCCTCGGTGAGCGGGACGTAAGTGCGGCCGAAGATCGGCCACTGGTAGGTGAAGAGCAGCAGCGCCAGGTTGCCCGTGAAGAACATGGGCAGCGAGACACCGGCCAGCGCGACGCCCATGAACGTGCGGTCGAAGAACGAGCGCGGCTTGAGCGCGGAGACCACGCCGATGGCCACACCGGACACGAGCCACATCACCGCGGCACCCGCGGCGAGCGAGAGAGTCACCGGAAGGCGGGACGTGAGGTCCGGCCAGATCGCCTGGTGCGTCTTGAAGGAGTACCCGAAGCACGGCGCGTCACAGTGCACCGTGGTGGGGCCCAGGTCATAGGTAGCGCCGCTGACGATCCCCTTGATGAAGTGCCAGTACTGGACGTAGACGGGCTGGTCCAGACCGAGGTTGTGCTTGACCGCGAGGATGTCGGCCTTCGACGGGCTCTTCCCGATGTACTGCTGCGCGAGCTGGTCGGCGGTCTGGCCGGCCAGTCTGGGCAGCAGGAAGAAGATGGCGAAGGTGACCGCGGAGACGACCAGGAGCAGGATCGCTGCCGCTGCCGTCCGACGGAGGATGTACGAGATCACGGGGATCGGCGCTGGTGCCCGCGGGCCGCTAAGCCCGCGGGCACCAATGCCTTCACCTGCCTTCCGGGGCTGCTACTTCTTCGTGGTGCCGATGTTGAGGTAGTCGTACTGACCGCTGAAGGCCGCCGTGGAGACCAGGTTGGTCGCGAACTGCGGGCGGGCCAGCAGGACCTTGAAGTAGGTCAGCGGCACGAGGACGGCGTCGTCCATGGTCTTCTTGTCGATCTCGGTGTACAGGCCGTTGCGCGCGGCGTTGTCCTGCGTACCGATCGCCTTCTCGAGGAGGGCGTTGACGTCCTTGTTGTCGTACTGCGACAGGTTGGTGTTACCCGAGTCGCCGATCGCGGAGCCGTTCAGGATCTGCTGCAGGAAGCCGTAGCCGGAGGGCCAGTCGGCACCCCACTGCATCATGATCAGGCCGATGTTCTGCTTCTCGGTGAACTTCGGGACACCCGCGTAGTCGGTGAAGTACTTGCCCGACGGGTACTGCTTCAGGGTGGCGTTGATGCCAGCCTTCTTCAGCGAGGCGATGATCGCGGTGGCCGCGTCGATCTCCTGCGGGCGGTCGCTGCGCGCGGAGATGTTGGTGCTGATGGTCGACTTGCCACAGGCCTTGAGCTGGTCCTTGGCCTTGGTCGCGTCACCCGTGTTGCCGGCGGACGCGTAGACGTCCGACTTGGCGTAGCCCGGGATGTCCGGCGGGAGAACCGTGGAGGCGATGTCGCCACGGATCGGGCCGCCCTCGGCGGTCTGCACCGAGACCTTGTCGATCGCGAACTGCACGGCCTTGCGGCACGCGACGTTGTCGAACGGCTTCACCTTGGTGTTGATCGCCATGTAGACGAGACGGCCACCGTAGGTGTTGTCGGTGTTGGCCTTCTTGGCGGCGTCGGTGAGCACCTGCGCCTGGGTCGCGGCCTGGACACCGGTACCACCGAGGTCGATCGCGTCGCCCGCGAGGACGTCCTTGTCGATCGTCTCGGCGTTGACCTTCAGGTTGACGACGATCTTGTCCGGGTACTGCTTGCGCAGCGGGTCCGTCTTCGCGTCCCAGTTCTCGTTCCGCACGAGGACGGCCTGCTTGCCGTCGGAGTAGCTCTGGAACTTGTACGAGCCCGAGGACACGATGTTCTTGACGTAGTCGACGCCGTTGTCCTTGGCCTGCGGGACCGGCGCCGTCTGCGGCGAGGCGACCAGGTAGTCGAACTCCTGGAACGCGGTCTTCAGGTGGAAGACGACGGTCGTGTCGTCAGGGGTCGCGATCGAGTCGAGGCCCTTGCCGCTCTTGTCCTTGTAGGGACCCTTGTACTTGTCGCCGCCCACGAGGAACTGCTGGAAGTAGTTCGGGCCGAGGGAGAGTACGTCACGCGCGAAGTTGGAGCGCTCGACCGCGTACTTGACGTCCTTGGACGTGATCGGCGTGCCGTCCTGGTACTTCAGGCCCGCACGCAGCTTGTACGTCCAGGTCTTGCCGCCGTCGCTCGGGACACCAGCGCTGGCCGCGAGGTCCGGGACAAGGGTGTTGCCCTTCTGACCGGCGCCGGGCTGGAACGTCATCAGCGGGCGGGCGTACAGCCGGCTGAGGTTGTACATGTACGCGTAGTACGTGTTGCCCGGGTCGAAGGAGTCCGGGACATCGGAGTACTCGTACGTAACCGTGCCCCCCTTCTTCGTGGAGGCGTTGACGACGTCCTTGGTCGCTGCGTCGGCCCCAGCTGATTTGGTGGTGCCGTCGTTCTTGTTGTCATCGGCCTTGCTGCAGCCTGCAACGAGCAGACTCGCGGAGCCGATGGCCGCTATAGCGGCCAGCGCTGACCTTCGCATGATGGGCGGGTTCCCCTCCATTGTCGGAAACTTGATGGTCTCTCGGTGTGCGTCAGGCATCAGCGGCTGCGCGGGTCGAGAGCGTCGCGGAGACCGTCGCCGAGCAGATTGAAGGCGAGGACGGTCACGAAGATGGCGAGGCCGGGCACGATCATGAACTGCGGGTCGACCTCGTAGTAGGTGACCGCTTCCCTGAGCATGCCGCCCCAGGACGCCTGCGGGGGCTGGATGCCGACCCCGAGGAAGCTGAGGGACGCCTCGAAGAGGATGTTGGTCGGGATGAGCAGCGTCGAGTAGACGATGATCGGGCCGACCAGGTTGGGCAGCAGCTCCCGGAACACGATGTACGGGCCCCTGGCGCCCATACCGCGGGAGGCGTCCACGAATTCCCGCTCACGCAGGGCGAGCGTCTGGCCTCGGACGATCCGGCCCAGGTAGGGCCAGTTGAAGAAGCCGATCACGAAGATCAGAACGCTCAGGTGGAGCGGGAGCCCTTCGAGGCCGAACGCGCCGCCCTGCAGGGTGGCGGAGATGGCGATCGCGAAGAGCAGGAGGGGGAAGGCGAGGAAGGTGTCCATCAGACGGCTGATGATCGAGTCGACCCGCCCGCCGTAGAAGCCCGCGACGACGCCCAGGATCGCGCCGATCACGTTCGACAGGATGGTGGCGCCGAAGGCGACGACCAGCGACACCCAGGAGCCCTCCAGGACACGGGTGGCCAGGTCACGCCCGAACTTCGGGTCGACACCGAGCGGGTGATCCGCGCTCATGCCACCCGAACCGCCCTTGGGGAGCGAGGTGTTGGGGTCGATCAGGTCCTGGTGGAAGGCGTTCGGGTCCAGCCCCAGCATCGACTGGATGGGCCGGGCGAGGATCGCCATCAGGATGAGCAGTACAACGATGACACCGCCGGCGACCGCCACCTTGTCGCGCTTGAAGCGCGTCCAGGCGATCTGTCCCAGGGAACGGCCCTCGATCTGCCCCTTGCCGGCCCCGGCAAGCACAGCCTCTGGCTGCGCTTCCGTTGCCGCCGCGGTGGTCTCGATCGGTGCGGTCACAGTGACCCGACCCCTCTCGCCGGTGGTGACCGGCCTACGCCTGCCGCTGTCTGCGGCTTGGTTCACTTGCTCGCCGGGAAGTTGACCGCAGGTGGTGCGGCCCGATGACCCGGCTGTTGATTCGACTTGCACTCGCTCACGGGATCGAAGACCCGTGTCTGATGGGGGAGTCTTCAGTGCCGCCACGATCAGGTGCCAGGCTTCATGGAGAAAGTATGCGCAACCGTGATGCTTGTTGTGGGATTCCGTTATCCGAACAGTGGGTAACGGGAGTCGGACGGTTGCCAATTGGCATCAAAGACCCCATAAGGGCCTTTTCGGTCAGAGGTTGCACCAAAACGGGACAATCGACATATACATCCGCTTCCCCGCAGGTCAGCAGCATGGGACGCACGACATATGAAGGCCGTGTGCAGGGTCATGATGCCAGCCGAACTCGCACTGGCATCCGACAGGTCCGGGATTCGGGACGCCCTCAGTAGCCGCCGCGGGCCGGCGGATAGCCGTAGCCGCCCGCCATCGGCGCCTGCGCGGGAGCCGCGTGCGCCTCACGGTCGTAGAACGGCCGGGCGTTTGCGCGCAGCCACATCGCCACCGGGTCGAACTCGTCCGACATCGCGACGGTGGAGACGGGCAGCCCGTCCGGGACCGCCCCGATGGACTGCTGCATCATCGCCCGCACCGAGTCCACGGCGGGCGGTGAAGTGTCGTACACGTCAAGACCGATGGCGAGATACGGCGCCCCGAGCGCGGGCTGGACCCAGGCTCGGCGCAGCGAGCGCACGGCCGGGGTCAGATGCGCGTTCTGGGTCAGCAGGGCGTAGAACTGCGGGATTTCGATGCCGGGTTCGGAGAGCCGGAGCGGGCCCGCGGGCTGCCGCTCCAGGCCTGTGGCGATCCGGCGCAGATCCAGCCAGGGGATGCCGAGGCCGCCGCCGGGGGCGTGCGGATTGAGCCAGAGACCGAACTGGTCGGGGTACAGGGTGCGGGCGACGTCCAGCCCGTCCACGACCTCGTACGAGCGGTTCCAGCCGCTGGCCGAGAGTTCCTGGGCCGAGGTGACGCAGGGCGCGTACCCGAAGCCTTCCACCTGCATGTTCCCGTACTGGGCGTCCGGAGAGCCGGCCTGGCCGTGCCAGAGCAGCATCCACACCTGGCCGGACGACGGGGTCGCGAGCGCGCGAAGGAGCGCCTCGTAGGAGTCGTAACGCCCGGGTGTCACCTGGCGCAGCATGTGCTCGACCTGCCCGGCCGCGGCCGTGCCCGACGCGCTCACCCTCAACCGCCCCTTCGCGAACAATTCACGACGAACTCATCCCTATACGCCCGAGGCACCGGTTACGAACGTGCGTCAACACCTCGACCAGGCCATGAAACCAGCTTATGCGGCGATCGCGCTCCGCCGGGGGAAGCAGCCGAGAGCCGGGGCCCGCCGCGCGAGGGAGCCCCGGGCCCCGCGGGACCGGGCGCACGGTTTCCCGGGCGCCCCCGGGACCGGCGGCGTTCAGTGACCGTGCTGGTAGAAGGGGCGCACCTGGGCCCGCATCCAGTCGCCGACCGGGTCCTGCGTCACATCGAGGAGAACCAGGTTCACCGGAATGTTCATCGGGACGCGGCCGAGGGCACGGCCCAGGGCGTCGAGGGGCAGTGTGCGGGCCTCGCCCTCCCACACCGAGAGCTCGACGCCGATGAACATGACCGGATCGGCGCCCTCGATGCTGGCCAGACAGCGGCGGGCGCTCAGGACGACGCCGGTCCCGGCGAACTCGGCCGAGGCCGCGGCGAGGAAGTCCATCGGGTCCTCCTGCCAGTCGGGCTCGAAGAGCCGCACCCGGCCACCACTGGCCGACCCGTCCAGCGGGGTCCGTCCGGCCCGGCACAGCTCGGCGACGGCCATCGGCGGCAGCGGCACGCCGACCACGCCGTCCGGGTTGACCGCGATGCCGACCTGCGGCGGAAGTCCGCGGGCGAACTCCACCGCGGGCGCGATCGTGTAGGACATGTGGCCCCCGGTGGCCTGGCGGAACTGCTCCTCGGAGCTGAAGACGGGGACGTACACCTGGCCCCCGAGGTCCATCGTGGGCAGATCGAGCGGACCGCTCTGCGGGCCGCCGCCGTTCGGCAGCGGCACCCACACGAAGCTGCGGCCGAGCACCTCGACGATGCGAGCGCCGGCCGAGGGCCCCGCGGGCATGCCGAGGGAGGAGGACAACACCTCCTCCAACTCGTTGCCGGGCCAACCGCCGTGCGGATGGGGGTGCGCCTGTGCCGGAAAGTCCATCTGTCTACCGCCCGCTTCGAACCGCTGTTCCAGCTGGAAAGGTTAGTGGGCCACCGCGACCGCTCAGTGGCCGAAGTCGATCCTGCGCAGCACATCCGCCGCGTCCCGGTCGATGAGCACCGCCGAACCGCACCCCTCGGGCAGGTTTCCCTTCTCGGCGGAGCGCAGCAGCCGGGCGACCGCGCCGCGATGGCGGGCGAAGGCGTAGCGCGAGACGCCCCGGCCGCGCTCGCGCTGGCCGCCCAGCGCGGTGCCCGGCGTGACGTCGAGCAGCAGCAGGTGCAGCGCGCCGCCCCGGCGCCGTGCCTCGCGGGCGAGCCAGCGGCGCACCCAGGCCTGCGTACCGCAGTCGTGCACGACGAGTCCGCCGCCGCCCCGCAGCGCGCGGCGCAGGCCGGCGTAGTGCGCGAGGCGGACGAGGGGGCGGTAGACCACGTACGGCAGCAGGCGGGCCGTCCGGCTGTCCCAGCGGTCGCGGGTGTCCTGCGAGTCGACGCGCGCGCCCCGGACCGCCCGCCGCATCAGCGTCGACTTGCCACTGCCGGGCAGTCCGGTGACCACGACGACGTCGCGCGCCCCGAAGCGCAGACCGTGCGGGCTGTGCCCCACCCGGTCGCGAAGATCCCGGACGACGGCCGCCTGAAGCGGGCCGCGTGCCTTCCGGGCCGGTGCGCCGGGCTGCTCGGGCAGCGCGAGACCCGAGGTCGTCGCGTACGCCGTGGTCCTGTTCACCATGGCCGTCCTCCCCTTGGGTGTGGAACCCCATCCCCGTCGACTGTAAAGAGAAGGTAATGCCCGGCGCTTCCCCTTTCCATGCGCGGACTGCCACAGCCCGGTTACAGATGCCGGACTGCCGGGATCGGACAGCGCGTGCGATGATGGCCGCGCCAACTGCATACCGGCCGCTTGAATCCGCGCGGGAGAGTCCTGGGTACGTGTACCCGGGCGCCGAAGGAGCAAGTCCCTCCCTTGAATCTCTCAGGCCCCGTTACCGCGCGGGCGAGGCACATCTGAAAAGCGGGCCGCCCACCGGTGGCTCCACCCAAGGTGCAAATCAGGACCACCATTTCGTGGGGTCGTGATGAACCTCTCAGGTTCCGATGACAGATGGGGAGGAACGACCTCGCCGTCATGCCTTGGGAGCCAGACCGATGAGCAGCACCGCACCCCGTCACACCGCGCTCGATGCCCTGCATCGCTCGCTGGGCGCGACGATGACCGACTTCGCAGGCTGGGACATGCCCCTGCGCTACGGCTCCGAGCGCGACGAGCACCTCGCCGTCCGCACGAAGGCCGGCCTCTTCGACCTCTCCCACATGGGCGAGATCACCGTCACCGGCCCCGAGGCCGCGGCTCTCCTGAACCACGCGCTGGTCGGCAACATCGCCACCGTCGGCGTCGGCCGCGCCCGCTACACCATGATCTGCCAGGAGGACGGCGGCATCCTGGACGACCTGATCGTCTACCGCCTCGCCGAGCACGAATACATGGTCGTCGCGAACGCCTCCAACGCCCAGGTGGTGCTGGACGCGCTGACCGAGCGCGCCGCCGGTTTCGACGCCGTGGTGCGCGACGACCGTGACGCGTACGCGCTGATCGCCGTGCAGGGCCCCGAGTCCTCCGGCATCCTCAAGTCGGTCACCGACGCGGACCTGGACGGCCTGAAGTACTACGCGGGCCTGCCGGGCACGGTGGCCGGCGTTCCGGCCCTGATCGCCCGCACCGGCTACACCGGTGAGGACGGCTTCGAGCTGTTCGTCGCCCCCGCCGACGCCGAGAAGGTGTGGCAGGCGCTGACCGACGCGGGCACCCCGGCCGGGCTGGTCCCCTGCGGTCTGTCGTGCCGCGACACGCTGCGCCTGGAGGCCGGCATGCCGCTGTACGGGCACGAGCTGACCACCTCGCTGACCCCCTTCGACGCCGGTCTCGGCCGGGTCGTGAAGTTCGAGAAGGAGGGCGACTTCGTGGGGCGCGCGGCGCTGTCGGAGGCCGCCTCCCGTGCCGAGCAGAACCCGCCGCGGGTCCTCGTCGGCCTGATCGCCCAGGGGCGTCGCGTGCCGCGCGCCGGGTACTCGGTCGTCGCCGGCGGCCAGGTGATCGGCGAGATCACCTCCGGCGCCCCCTCCCCCACGCTGGGGAAGCCGATCGCCATGGCGTACGTCGACGCCGCGCACGCCACGCCGGGCACCGCCGGTGTCGGGGTGGACATCCGGGGCAGCCACGAACCGTACGAGGTCGTGGCGCTGCCGTTCTACAAGCGCCAGAAATGACATTGGTCCGCACGGGCCGGACATGACACGGATGCCCGTCGGGCTCCGGCACTGACGGGCGAGCCCGTCGGGCGCCGGACGTGACCCTGGGCACATCCGCCCGGGTCACCCACGCTTCCCTCCATCAGCACTCCACCGCGTACAGGAGAATTCAGGCCATGAGCAACCCCCAGCAGCTGCGCTACAGCAAGGAGCACGAGTGGCTGTCCGTCGCCGAGGACGGCGTCGCGACAGTCGGCATCACCGAGTTCGCGGCCAACGCGCTCGGCGATGTCGTCTACGCCCAGCTCCCGGAGGTCGGTGACACGGTGACCGCGGGCGAGTCCTGCGGCGAGCTGGAGTCGACCAAGTCGGTCAGCGACCTGTACTCCCCGGTCGACGGCGAGGTCGTCGAGGCCAACCAGGACGTGGTGGACGACCCGTCGCTGGTGAACTCCGCGCCCTTCGAGGGCGGCTGGCTGTTCAAGGTGCGCGTCGCGGACGAGCCCGAGGACCTGATGTCCGCCGACGAGTACACCGCTTCCACCGCCGGCTGAGGAGTCACCGCATGTCGCTTCTGAACACCCCCCTTCACGAGCTGGACCCGGACGTCGCGGCCGCCGTCGACGCCGAGCTGCACCGCCAGCAGTCCACCCTGGAGATGATCGCCTCGGAGAACTTCGCTCCGGTCGCGGTCATGGAGGCCCAGGGCTCGGTCCTGACCAACAAGTACGCCGAGGGCTACCCGGGCCGCCGCTACTACGGCGGCTGCGAGCACGTCGACGTGGTCGAGCAGATCGCCATCGACCGCGTCAAGGCGCTGTTCGGCGCCGAGCACGCCAACGTGCAGCCGCACTCGGGCGCCCAGGCCAACGCGGCCGCGATGTTCGCGCTGCTCAAGCCGGGCGACACGATCATGGGTCTGAACCTCGCGCACGGCGGGCACCTCACCCACGGCATGAAGATCAACTTCTCCGGCAAGCTCTACAACGTGGTCCCGTACCACGTGAGCGACGAGACCGGCCAGGTCGACATGGCCGAGGTCGAGCGCCTCGCCAAGGAGTCCCGGCCGAAGCTGATCGTGGCCGGCTGGTCGGCCTACCCGCGGCAGCTGGACTTCGCGGAGTTCCGTCGCATCGCCGACGAGGTCGGCGCGTACCTCATGGTCGACATGGCGCACTTCGCCGGCCTGGTGGCCGCGGGTCTGCACCCGAACCCGGTGCCGCACGCCCACGTCGTCACCACGACCACCCACAAGACCCTCGGCGGCCCGCGCGGCGGCGTGATCCTCTCGACGGCCGAGCTGGCCAAGAAGATCAACTCCGCGGTCTTCCCCGGTCAGCAGGGCGGTCCGCTGGAGCATGTGATCGCCGCCAAGGCCGTCTCCTTCAAGGTCGCCGCCACCGACGACTTCAAGGAGCGCCAGCAGCGCACGCTGGACGGCGCGCGCATCCTGGCCGAGCGTCTGGTCCAGGACGACGTGAAGGCCGTCGGCGTGGACGTCCTGTCCGGGGGCACGGACGTGCACCTGGTCCTGGTCGACCTGCGCAACTCCGAGCTGGACGGGCAGCAGGCCGAGGACCGCCTCCACGAGGTCGGCATCACGGTCAACCGCAACGCCATCCCGAACGACCCCCGCCCGCCGATGGTCACCTCGGGCCTGCGCATCGGTACGCCCGCCCTCGCCACCCGCGGCTTCACGGCCGAGGACTTCACCGAGGTCGCGGACATCATCGCCGAGGCGCTGAAGCCGTCCTACGACGTGGACGGCCTGAAGGTCCGCGTGTCCGCTCTGGCCGACAAGCACCCGTTGTACCCCGGCCTGAAGTAGTTCCGTAGGCTTTCTGTCCTACGTTGTATTCACCCGTACGGTTCCTTTCGTACGGACATCCGGGGCACCGCGCACACTGGAAGAGCGCGGTGCCCCGTTCCATGCGGTCCCGCACCACCTCCGCCGGACAACGGCGTCCGGCGAAACCACCTAGGAGTTCCCGTGGCCATCTCGGTCTTCGACCTGTTCTCGATCGGCATCGGCCCGTCCAGCTCCCACACGGTGGGCCCGATGCGCGCAGCGCGCATGTTCGCCCGGCGGCTGCGCAACGAAGAGCTGCTCGCCCCCGTCACAGCGATACGCGCCGAGCTGTACGGCTCGCTGGGCGCGACCGGCCACGGCCACGGCACCCCCAAGGCGGTGCTGCTCGGCCTGGAGGGCGCCTCGCCCCGGACGGTGGACGTGGAGGGCGCCGACGAGCGGGTCGAGCAGATCAAGACCTCGGGCCGGCTCAACCTGCTCGGCGAGCACGAGATCGACTTCTCCTTCGCCGACGACCTGGTCCTGCACCGCCGCAAGGCCCTGCCGTACCACGCGAACGGCATGACGATCTTCGCGTACGACGCCTCGGGCGAGCTCGTCCTGGAGAAGACGTACTACTCGGTCGGCGGCGGCTTCGTGGTCGACGAGGACGCGGTCGGCGAGGACCGCATCAAGCTCGACGACACGATCCTGAAGTACCCGTTCCGCACGGGCGACGAGCTGCTGCGGCTCACGAAGGAGACCGGCCTGTCGATCTCCGCCCTGATGCTGGAGAACGAGCGGGCCTGGCGCACCGAGGAGGAGATCCGCGAGGGGCTCCTCGGCATCTGGCGCGTGATGCAGGCGTGCGTCTCGCGCGGCATGGCCCGCGAGGGCATCCTGCCGGGCGGCCTCAGGGTCCGCCGCCGCGCCGCCCTCTCGGCCCGCCAGCTGCGCGCCGAGGGCGATCCGCTGGCCCACGCGATGGAGTGGATCACCCTCTACGCGATGGCGGTCAACGAGGAGAACGCGGCGGGCGGCCGGGTGGTCACCGCCCCCACCAACGGCGCGGCGGGCATCATCCCGGCGGTGCTGCACTACTACATCAACTTCGTGCCCGGCGCCGACGAGGAGGGTGTCGTACGGTTCCTGCTCGCCGCCGGAGCCATCGGCATGCTCTTCAAGGAGAACGCCTCCATCTCGGGCGCCGAGGTCGGCTGCCAGGGCGAGGTCGGCTCGGCCTGCTCGATGGCGGCCGGCGCGCTCGCCGAGGTGCTCGGGGGCAGCCCCGAGCAGGTCGAGAACGCCGCCGAGATCGGCATGGAGCACAACCTCGGCCTGACCTGCGACCCGGTCGGCGGCCTGGTCCAGATCCCCTGCATCGAGCGCAACGGTATGGCCGCGGTGAAGGCCGTGACGGCGGCCCGGATGGCCATGCGCGGCGACGGCTCCCACATGGTCTCCCTCGACAAGGTCATCAAGACCATGAAGGAGACCGGCGCCGACATGAGCGTCAAGTACAAGGAGACGGCCCGGGGCGGGCTGGCGGTCAACATCATCGAGTGCTAGGGAAGCGGGCCCTGACCAGCGCGTTCGTTTCTTTCGGCGCTGTCGGGGCCTTCCCTGCTTGGGGAAAGTCCCCGGAAAGTCCCTGGGACGTCGGAGCGCGGGACCAGGGTGTGTTCGGCCCGGCCGGCCGCTCCGCCTCCTGGCCGCTCACCCGCGCGCCCCCGGAGAGGACGGCGACATCCAGACCCCGCGGGTCCAGGTCGTCCAGGGTGACCAGGTCCGACATGGGCAGGGACAGCGCCAGTTCGGTGCCCAGGTCCCGGCCGACGCCGCGCCGATCCAACGGGCACCACCCGTTCCACGGGCACGATCCCGCCGTCGAGCAGGGCCGGGCACTCCCGGCCCACCGCCCCGGTGGCGCCCACTACCGCGATGCGCAGCATTCCCCTCCTCCTGTCGCCCCGCGCGGGGGCTCAATGCCTGGTCGTGTCGGGTAACCGGCCCCGGAAAGCACGCCGGTACGCGTTGGGCGTGGTGTTGAGGAAGTGCACGAACTGGTACCGCAGGGCGGCCGCGTTGGCGAATCCCGTACGGGCCGCCACCGCCTCCATCGTCTCGTCGGTGTTCTCCAGCAGCCGCTGGGCACTCAGCACCCGCTGGGCCAGCAGCCACCGATAGGGGGTGGTCCCCGTCTCCGCCCGGAAGCGGCGGGCGAAGGTGCGCGGCGACATGCAGGCCCGCGCCGACAGCTGCTCGACGCTGATCTCCTGGTCCAGGTGCCGCTCGGCCCAGGTCAGCACCTCGCGCACGCCGTCCTCGCCGTACTGCGCCACCGGCCGTTCGATGTACTGGGCCTGGCCGCCCTCCCGGTGCGGGGGCACCACCATGCGCCGGGCTATGGCGTTGGCGACGTCGCTGCCCTGGAGCTTGCGCACCAGGTGGAGGCAGGCGTCGATCCCCGCGGAGGTGCCGGCCGAGGTGAGGATCGGGTCCTCGTCGACATAGAGCACTCCCGGTTCGACCTGGGCCTTGGGGTAGCGCTCGGCGAGGGCGTCGGCGTACCGCCAGTGGGTGGTGCAACGCCGTCCGTCGAGCAGCCCCGCGGCGCCCAGGACGAAGGCCCCGACACAGACGCTGACAACCCGGGCCCCGCGGGCCACCGCCTGGCGCAGGGCCTCCAGAAGAGCGGGCGGAAAGTCCCGGGTGTGGAAGTCGTCCCCCACCGGGACGGCGATGAGATCGGCCTCCTCCAGCCGGTCGAGTCCGTAGGGCGTGCTGATGGTGAACCCCGGCACCGCCCGGACCGAGGGTGATTCCGCGGCGACGAGCGCGAAGTCGTACGCGGGCAGTCCCTCCTCGCGGCGGTCGATCCCGAATACCTCACATACGACACCCAGCTCGAAGGGATGGACATTGTCGAGCAGGACCGCGGCTACGTTCTTCAGCATGTGTTCCAATGTGGCAGTGATACATGGTGTTCTGACAGTCCCTCCGCTGTCCTGTCCCATGGCCGAATCAGCCCTCATGCTCACGGCATGGACCTGAAGCGGTCGGGATTCTCTCACTCGCGCTCATGGGCGGACCCACACCGTTGACGGGCCCGGCAGCAGTCCGGTGCCACGCTCACCCCCGCGCGCAGGCTGGCAGTAAATCGTGGATGCGTGGCAGTTCCGCCACTGTCGCCGCGGGGCCCCGGCCAGCAGAGTTGAGTCATGAAGTCCACTGGGCGGCAGCACGTGATCGTCGTAGACGGCTACCACATCAGGGACGGCGACGACCGTGGCTTCGCCAGCGCCTTCCGGGCCCGGGGCGTGCTGCCGGTAACCGTCATGAGCAGCCCACGGCCTCTGGCGAAATTCGTCAAGAAGAACATCTGGTACCCCGACGACTTCGAGGCCGTGCACTTTTACGACGGCGACTTCGAGGCCATGGTGAAACTCGTCGAATCCTACGACCCGGTGGGCATCGTCACCGGAAACGAGAGCGGTGTCGAATTCGCCGCCCAGCTCGTCGAACGCCTCATGCCACAGTTCCAGAACGTGCCCGGAAGTGCCAAGTGCCAACGTCACAAAGGGGAGATGGCACTCGCCCTGGAGCGTGCCGGTGTTTCCGGTCCGCGCACCCTGTCGACCGCCGACCCCGCCGAGGCCGCCGCCTGGATCGAGGCCACCGGGCTCACCGGCCGGCCGCTCATCCTGAAGCCGCCGCACAGCGCCGGGACCGACAACGTGCACTTCGTGCCGGCCGGCGGCGAGTGGCTCGGCTACTTCACCCACATCCTCGGCCAGGTCAACGGGTTCGAACTCCGCAACGACACCGTCATCGTGCAGGAGTTCCTGGAGGGGCCCGAATACATCGTCGACCTGTACTCGGTGGACGGACGGCACGGTCTGGTCGACACCTGTGTCTACGCCAAGAACGACCGGGGCCCCCGCATCGGCATCTACGACGTCGCCGACTTCCTGGCCCCCGATCACCCCGACGTGGCGGTCCTCGCCCCGTACGTGATGCGCGCCGCGGACGCGGTCGGCATCCGCAACGGCTCCACCCACGCCGAAGCGATCATGACGGCGGACGGGCCACGGCTGGTGGAGCTGGCAGCCCGCTACTCGGGCAGCTGCATGATGATCTCCGGGTCCCTCGCCACCGGCGACAACCAGATCGAGCGCACCGTACGGCACGTCCTCGACGGGGAGTTCGCGCCGTCCTTCGAGCTCGTGAAAGAGGTCCGTACGCTCTGGCTCTGCTCGGACCGGGCCGGCCCCGTGCGGAACATGGAGATCCTCCGGGCGATCGCCGACCTGCCCACCACGTTCTCCATGTCGATCCCGCCCGAGGGCCGGGACATGCCGGTCACCAACGACGTGACCACCAGCCTGGGCTGGGTCATCCAGGGCGCCGACGACCGGGACGCCATCGAGAAGGACTCGGCCCGCATCCGCGAGCTGGAACGAGCGTGGAACGCGGCCGCGCAGGACGCGGCCGGCACCGGGGGGACCGCCTGACATGCAAGGCCGGCGCTACGGGGCCCAGGTGCCCCATCTTCTGCTCATCTGTCCGCGTCACGACATCCTGGGCAAGTTCGTCGGCCTGCCGGTCGCCCTCACCGTGGTCCACCGCCCGGGCGGGGACCGGAAGCTGGAGGAGTCGCTCGCCCTCGCGGTGGTCGACGCCGACTTCACCGACCCGCAGGCGCTGCTCACCGTCGCCCGTGAGGTGCACGCCCGGCGTCCCGTGGACGCGGTGCTCGGGCTCACCGAGCTCTCCCTGCGCCCGGCGAGCGTGGTGGCCGAGGAACTGGGTGCGCGCGGCAACTCGCCGACCACGCTCGCCCTGACCCAGGACAAGGCCGCCATGCGCGGGCATCTGCGGGACCACTGCCTGGGCGCGGTCGCCCACCAGGTGTGCGCCACCGTCGACGAGGCCCTCGCGCTGCTCCGCCGCTGTCCGACCGGCGTGATCCTCAAACCGGTCGACGGCAACGGCGGAACGGGCGTGCATCTCGTGCATACCGAAGGGGAACTGGCCGAGGCGTGGGCCTGGACCAGCGGTGCCAGAACCGGTTTCGCCTGGCCGCAGGGCGAGTCCGCGTCCACGGTGCTGGCCGAGGAGTTCCTCACCGGCCAGGAGTTCAGCGTCGAGTCGCTCTCGGCCGCCGGACGCCACCGGGTCCTCGCGGTCACCCGCAAGCACACCTCGGGCGGCCCGCATTTCGTGGAGACCGGTCACGACCTGCCCGCGCCGCTGCCGGCCGACCGGTACCGGACGCTCGTCGACGCGGCGCTGAACGCCCTGGACGCCGTCGGCTACGCCTGGGGACCCTGCCACACCGAGGTGATGCTCGCCGAGGACGGCGACCGCGCCACCGTCGTCGAGATCAACGCCCGGCAGGGCGGCGACCAGATCTGGGAACTGGTCCACCACGTCACCGGCATCGACATGCTGCAGGGCGCCGTCCTCGCCCTCGCCCACGGCGTGCTGCCGGGGCCCGGTACGGGCCACGCGGGCGGCGCCTCGATCCGCTACCTCACCCCACGGCCCGGCCGGGTCACCGAGCTGACGGGCGTGGCCGAAGCCCAGGCCATGGAGGGCGTGATCCGTATCGGTGAACTGCCCGAAGTGGGCGACGAGTTGGCGCCGCTCGGCGACTCCTGGAACCGGGCCGGGCATGTCGTCGCCGCGGGCCCCGACCCCAAGGCCGCCGCCGACGCGGCCGACGCGGCGGCCGCCCGGATCGTCATCCACACCGACGAAGAGGTGGCGCGGTGACACCCGAGAAGGGGGACGGGGTGACACTCGCCGGGAACTCCGGAACGGAGGCGGAGCGCACCCCGAAGGCACGGACCGGCCGTTTCGTCACGGGCCGGGGTCCGGCGTACGTCGTCATCCTCGGCCGCTTCACCACCAACATCGGCTTCTTCATGGTCGTACCGTTCCTCGCGGTGCACCTGACCAAGGGCGAGGGGCTGAGCAGTTTCCAGACCGGTCTGCTCTTCGCCGTCATGGAATTCACCCGGCGCGGCCTCGGTATCCCGTCCGGCTGGGTCAGCGACCGCTTCGGCGCCGCCCGGATCCTGACCCTGGGTCTCGCCGTCGAGGCGGGCGCGTACGTCGTGTTCACCGTCGCGGGCGGCAGCTTCATCGCCTGGGGCGCGGCGGTCGCGCTGCTCGGCGTCGGCGGCTCCCTCAACAACAACGGCGCCCGCAGCGTCCTCGCCTCCAGCAAGTCCGGCGGGGTCGCGGCCGACCTCAGCCGCTACTACGTGTCCATCAACGGGGCCGCCCTGATCGGCCCGCTGATCGGCACCGCGCTGATGGCGGGCGGCGCGATGAAGGCCGGGTTCCTGATCGCGGCCGCGCTGCACCTGGCGTTCGCCGTGACCTCCGCGGTGCTGCTGCGCGGCCTGCACGCCACGAACGCGGCGCCCATCAAGGCCGCCGCCATGGCCGAGGCGCTGCACGACCGCCCGCTGATGATCTTCTGCTCGCTCGCGGTCGGCGGCTGGTTCCTCATCACCCAGTACCGGGTCGCGCTGCCGCTGACCGTCGTCCACCAGAAGCTGTCCTCCGACCTGGTCGGCCCGCTCACCGCGGGCAACGCGGTCGTGGTGATGCTGACCGTGTGGCTGCTCGGCTCGCGGATCGAGAAGCGGTCCACGATCGGGCGCCTCGACATGTTCATCGCGTCCGGAGTGCTGCTCGGCGGCGGCTGGCTGCTGTGCTCGGTCGACGGGATCAGCCCGATCGTCGCCGCCGTCGTCGTCACCTCGATCGGCGAGTCACTGTTCTGCGGCGTGGTCGACGCGGTCGTCGCGGGCCTCGCGACCGAGGGCCGTACCGGCCTGTATCTGGGCTACTCCACGATGGCCTGGGGTGTCGGCGGCATGCTGGGCGGCTTCGTCGGCGGCGGCTTCGACCTGGCCGCCGGCCACGGCGCACTGCCGCTGTTCTGGCTGGTGCTGGCCCTCGTGGGCATCGGGTACGGGGCGGGCACCCGAGAGGTGCGCCGCTCGCTCGCCGGGGCGGTGGAACGGCGCAGGACCCCCGAGTCCGCCCCGGCCGGCACACCGTCCCCCGCCGACACGCCGACGCCGTCCGGCTGACCGGCCCCGCCGGACCCAGGTACGCCCGCCGGACCCAGGTCCGCGCGCCTCGGGCATGCACACGCAACGACCCGGCACACCCACAACGACCGACCGAGAAGAAGGCTTTGCTTCGGCCCCCTTTTCCGGGCGTCGGCCACGACGGACCCCGGGTGACCGCCGGGGCGGACGCGGGCGATGTCGTGGACTTCTCCGCGCCGGGAGCAAGAAGACGACTGCCGGCCGGCCCGGCCGCACGGCGCGGCTCGGCGTACTCCCCACGAGGCCGTGACGGCTCGGGCGGGCCGATGCGGGCGGGCCGGTGCGGGCGGGCCGTGCGGGCGGGCCGGTGCGGGGGTACCGGTGCGGGGGTACCGGTCATGCGTGCGAGCGTGGAGGGGGCGAAGTGGGGGAACTCCAAAGGCAGTTGTCCCTTACGAACTGTCCCCCACGGACAGCGGCAGTTGATCCCCACGGACACCGGGCATCGCCCCGCGTGGCCCGTCCCCCCATGCACGGAGGCTCCACCCATGCTGCGAGGTATCGACGTCAGCTCCTACCAGCCGACCGCATACAGCACCGCCGGCCTCTCCTTCGTCTTCGTCAAGGCGACGGAAGGCCGCTCGTACGTCAATCCGAAACTCACCGCGCAGGTGAAGACCGCCCGCGACGCCGACTGCGTCGTCGGCTTCTACCACTTCCTGTGGCCAGGCGACATCACCGCCCAGGCCGCGTACTTCGTGAGCAAGGCCCCCGAGAGGGCGGGCGACCTGCTCGCCGTCGACTGGGAGACCACCGGCGACGGCACCCACGCGAGCAACGCGGAGAAGGACCGCTTCATCCGCAAGGTGAAGGAACTCCGCCCGGACAACCGCGTCGTGCTCTACACCGACCGCGACTTCTGGCTGAACGTCGACACCACCTCGTACGCGGGCGACGGCCTGTGGATCGCCGACTACGTGACCGCCGGCAAGCCCCGCATCAAGGCGAAGTGGCGCTTCCACCAGTACACCGACGAGCCGGCGGACAGGGACGTCGCGGACTTCGAGAGCGAGGCCGCCCTGCGCGCGTGGGCCGGCAGCGCCTAGATCCGCTTCACCCCGTACGCCGACCCATCCTCCTCGGCTCAAACGAGCGGCGAGGGGTCCCCGGCCGGGACCGGAGTACGGTGGGAGTACCGAGCGCACCTCGCACGCCGCCATCCATCGCGGCGTCGCCCTCGGGGAACGGCAACGCCGGAGCGCATCGCGTCCGGCCGGAAATGAGCCGCCCCACATGAGTCTGATGACTCTCGGAGTACTCGCCTCCTCCCGCAAGGAGAACGAGTTCCGCCTGCCGCTGCACCCCAGCCACCTCCACCGGATCGCCCCGGACATGCGCGAGAGGATCTTCCTCGAACAGGGCTACGGCGAGCGGTTCGGCGTCGCCGACGACGCGCTGCGGCCCCTTGTGGCGGGACTGCGCTCCCGCGAGGAACTCGTCGCCGAGTGCGACATCATGCTGCTGCCCAAGCCGATGCACGAGGACGTCGCCGAACTGCGCGAGGGCCAGGTGCTGTGGGGATGGCCGCACTGCGTGCAGGACGAGAAGATGACCCAGATCGGCATCGACCGGCGGCTGACGCTGATCGCCTGGGAAGCCATGAACCACTGGACCTCGTCGGGCGCCTTCAGCGTCCACGTGTTCCACAAGAACAACGAGCTCGCGGGCTACTGCTCGGTGCTGCAGGCGCTCCAGCTCGGCGGCCTGACCGGCAGCTACGGGCGCCGCCTGCGCGCGGTGGTCATCAGTTTCGGCGCCACGGCGCGCGGAGCGGTCACGGGCCTGGGCGCCATGGGGGTTTCCGACGTCACGGTGCTCACCCAGCGCGCCGCCGCGGCGGTCGCCTCGCCGATGCCCTCGGTCGTGATGGGCCACTTCGAGGAGCAGGAGGACGACCCGTCGCGCCTGCAGGCCTCCACTCCGGCCGGGCCCGTGCCGCTGGCGGAGTACCTGGCCGGGTTCGACATCATCGTCAACTGCATCCTGCAGGACACCGACGCGCCGCTCATGTTCGTCACCGACGAGGAACTCGCCGGGTTCCGGCCGGGGACCTTCTTCATCGACGTCGCCTGCGACGAGGGCATGGGCTTCGCATGGGCCCGACCGACCAGCTTCGGCGAGCCCATGCACACCGTGGGACCGGGCTGCCACTACTACGCGGTGGATCACAGCCCGTCCCACCTGTGGAACTCCGCCACCTGGGAAATCAGTGAGGCGCTCCTTCCCTACCTGCGCAAGGTCATGAGCGGTCCCACTGCATGGGACGCCGACGTCACGGTCAGAAAGGCCATCGAGATCCGCGACGGCGTCGTCCAGAACCCGAAGATCCTTTCCTTCCAGCACCGGTCCGCCGCCTACCCCCACGCTCCCGAGGTCCCGGAGTCCAGGCTGAGCCCGGCGGTCTAGACATCGTTCACAGCGGGCCGGCCGCTCACCCGCGCCACTTACCCGCGGAAGTCCGCCTGGCGCTCGGGGGGCGCCTCCGCCAGGGCCTTCGTCACCGCGTCGAGGCCTTCCTGGAGACCGTAGACGGGGGTGCCGGGCTGCTGGCGCCAGGAGTCGTCCAGGCCGCCGGCGTCGACGGTGTCGAAGCCGATCTCGTCGATGAGGTCGCGCACGCGGCGCTTCGCCGCCGCGTCGTCACCGGCCACCGGGAGGGCCATGCGGTCGGGGGCGCCGGCCGGACGGGCGCGGTCCAGGATGTCCTGCGCGTACGTGCCGTTGAAGGCCTTGATGACGGTGTGGCCGATCTGCTGGGCGGTCCAGCGGCTCTCGGTGAGGCCGTCGTCCTCGATCCCGGCGATCCTGCCGTCGCGCTGCTGGGGGTAGTAGTTGCCGGTGTCGATGACGGCGACGCCCTCGGCGGCTCCGTCCAGGATGCCGTCCGGCAGGTTCGGTACGGCCTTGAGCGGGATCGTGACGATCACGACGTCCGCGTCCTGTGCCGCCTGCTCGACCGTGACGGGGGTCGCCCCGGTCTCCTCGGCGAGCGCGCCGAGCGTCTGGGGACCGCGGGAGTTGGCGACGGAGACGTCGTGACCGACAGCGGTGAGCCGCCGGGTGAGGTTGCCGCCGATGTTGCCCGCGCCGATGATGCCGATCTTCATGAGAGACAGACCCTTCCGGGGTGGATGCTCCTGATGGCCACACCAACTCCGGGGGCGGATGCGCTATTCCGGGACGTACGGCATCAGAGTGACCGGTACCGAGAACACCGGGCTCCGCGGGGCCCGGGCCCCGCGGAGCCCGGGCTCCAAACCGACGGGCTGCCGGACCTCTCCGCACTGCCCGCACTGCCCGCTCTGCCCATGGGTTCCGGCACGTCGAAGGGGCGCCCGCCGGAAACCCGGTGGGCGCCCCTTCGACGGGCGTCACTTGCTCAGGTGGGTCCAGAACTCGTCGAACGAGAGGACCTTGTCGCCGTTGAGGTCGCGGCTGGCGATGACGGCCTCCGCCACCGACTCGGTGACGTTCCAGTCACCGCCCTGGGCGAGAGCGGTCTTGAACTCGGCTGCGGTGATGAAGCCGTCACCGTCCGTATCGATCCGCTCGAACTGCTTGCGTGCTTCCTCGATGTCGGCCACCGATCCGCCCCTTCGTCGTGCATCACTGCATGCGTTACTGCCTTGTGTACGGAGGTCACATTAACGGTCCGCGTGAGCGCGCAGTGCGGCGACCACCCAGGCGAACTCGTCACGGTGCGCCGACAGCGGGTCCAGGCCGCGGACCAGTGCGGTCAGCTCCCTGAAGCGGGCCACCTCGGCATGCGCCGCGGATTCCATGCGCGCGAGGACGGCGCCCCGGTCGGCGTCACCGAGCAGGCCGCCGAGCACCGCGTCCGCCTCCGGCGACCCGGGGTCGACACCCCGCCCCAGCGCCTCGCCCGCCAGCTGCACCAGCCGGCTCATGAACCACACGGACGTGCCCGGCGGCACGTCCGGCCCCCGGCCCGCCGCGTTGAACTCGATCATCTCGCGCATCCGCGCCCGGAAACCCGGGTCCTGGATCAGTTCGGCCAGCTCCACCCAGGCGTCCACCTGCCCGGGTGTCGGGTCGTCCGGCAGGTCGCCGATGCTGAACCGCATCCGGGTACGGATGTCGGGGTCCGCGGTGTCCAGGCCCCCGAAGGTCTCCTCCATGAAGTCGTCGATGATGCGCCCGCGTTCGGCGGCCGAGAGCCGCGCCAGCTTGTTCATGAGTGTCATCTCCTGTGCGCTCGAACCACGTCGTGCGACGGTCGACAGCACCGCCCGGGTCACCTTCAGCGACCTGATCTGCGTGTCCAGCGCGGCCACGTGCGCGGCCGCCACCTCCGCCACCGTCGTCTCGCCGGCCAGCACCCCGCGCACATCGACGAGACCCAGTCCGAGTTCGCGCAGGGTGCGGATGAGCTCCAGGCGGGCCACGGACCCGGCGTCGTACAGGCGGTAGCCGCCCGAGGACCGGGCCACCGGGGGCAGCGCGCCCACGTCCGACCAGTAACGGATGGTGCGGACGGTCAGGCCGGTGCTCCGGGACAGTTCGCCGATGGTGAAAAGGCCGGTGCCGTCGTCGATCATGTCTGCGAGTCTGGGCCTTCCAGTGGGTGGAGACTCAAGCGGCGGGGGACAGTCATGCCCGGTACTCTGCGCGACATTCTGGACGCCGCGGCCCGTGGAGTCCTCCCGCCGCCCGACGGCGCCACCACGGTCGTACGCCAGCACTCACCCCGCGACGCCGGCGTCCTCGCCTTCACCGCGCACTCCGTCGTCTTCACCGACGAGGACGAGGGCTGGGTGCGCGCCGCACTGGGCGCTCTCGACTGCGACGCGCTCGCCGCGACCATGAATCCCCGGTTCCTCACCGCGTTCATGGAGCGGACGGGGCGGTCGAACGACACGATCGATCTGCTGTCCGTCGCCGCCCCGCTCCCCGGCCCCGCGGCTCTCGCGCTCACGGAGATCGACGACCTCGGTCACCCGCGGGTCGCCGGGTCCCGAAGGCGGCGCGACGACGTACGGGCGTGGGCCGCGGACGGCGGGGTCCTCGTCCTCGGGCGCGGGGTCGGCGGGCGCCTGGAGGTCGCGGTCGAGGTGGACGAGGACGTACGGCACCGCGGGCTGGGCCGGGCGCTCGCGTCGGCGGCGCGGCACCTCGCGGGCGAGCCGGTCTGGGCGCAGGTGGCGACGGGCAACGCCCGCAGTCTGCGGGCGTTCCAGGCGGCCGGTTACGGTCCCGTCGGAGCGGAGGCCCTGCTCAGCGCTCGCTGAACCGGTTGCGTACCGAACCAGCGCGTACCGAACGGGCCGTACCGAACCGATGCGTACCGAACCGGCGCGTACCGAACGGGCCGTACCGAACCGGCCGTACCGAACCGGCGCGTACCGAACGGGCCGTACCGAACCGATGCGTACCGAACCGGCGCGTACCGAACCGGCCTTGTCGGACCGGCCCGTATCGAACCGGCGCGGCGGTCTTCGCGCCGACGGCCGCCAGGGATCGGACGACGGCAACGGCCCGCCACCGCAGGCGAGTTGTGATCGCGCGGAGCACGATCACGGTGCTGCGGCGACGGGCCCGGGACCGTCGCCCGTACGACGGCGTGTCAGCCATGGCCGGTCAACGGGCCCCGCTCTAGCGGAAGATGCCGGTGTGGCCGAGCGAGTACCGGCCCGGCTGGGGGTAGACGGCGAGGCCGTGCGGACCGCTGCCGACTTTGATGCGGGCGAGCTGGACCCCGGTGCGGGTGTCGATGGCGTACACCTCCGAGTTGTAGCGGCCGGAGAGCCACAGGACCTTGCCGTCCGCCGAGACGCCGCCCATGTCGGGGCTGCCGCCGTCGGGCAGGCGCCACTTCTTGGTGAGCCGGTTCTGGGTGAAGTCGAAGATGGAGATGGTGCCTTCGCCGCGGTTGGAGATGTACATCTCGCGCGAGTCCCGGCTGACGTAGAGGCCGTGCGTGCCCTTGCCGGTGTGCAGCAGGGTCGGCTCGGTGAACTTGTCGCCGTCCAGAATCCACACGCCGTCGGCCATCATGTCGGCGATGTAGAACCTCTTGCCGTCCGGGGAGATCTTCACGTCCTGCGGCATCGCCCCGTGGAACGGCAGCTTCTCCTGGCCGATCACCTTCATCCGCTCGGTGTCGACCTTCAGGAGTTCGCCGCTGAACTCGCAGGACACGATGAAGTAGCGGCCGTCCGGGGAGAAGTCGGCGTGGTTGACGCCGTAGCAGCTGACCGGCTCCGTCCTGACGGTCTTCATGGTGTGCGCGTCGCGGAAGACCAGTTCGCGGTCGAGGGAGGCCATCACGATCGCGTACTTGCCGTTGGGCGTGAAGTAGAGGTTGTACGGGTCGTGCACGTCGACCGGCCTGCCCGCCTCGCCGGTCTTCGGGTCGATGGGGGTGAGGGTGTTGCCCCGGTCGTTGTTGACCCACAGGGTCTTCATGTCCCAGGAGGGGACGACGTGCTGGGGCTGGACACCGACCGGGATCGTCTCGATGACCTTGTACGTCTTCGGGTCGATGACCGAGACCGTGTTGGAGTTGGTGTTGGGCACGTAGACGCGGGACGGGAAGTCCTTGACCACCGGGGAGAGCCGGTTCGGGCGGTCGGCGGCGTAGACGTCCGTGGGATCCAGCAAAGGGGGCATGCCGGGCAGGCCCTGGACCGTCCGCTGCTTCGGCTGGGCGGGCCGGACGGCGGCGGCCTTGGTGCCGAGGGCTTCGTCGGCGTGGTCCCGGGAAGGGCCGCCGCAGCCCGCGAGGGCGGCGAGCGTGGTGAGGGCGGCGCCGGCGATCAGGACGCGGCACAGGAAGGAGGGTGGCGTCAGCATCAGCTCAGCAGCTCCGTGGTGGTGACCGCGCGCAGGCCGCGGCGGTCGAGTTCGTGCAGGAGGGCGGGGAGGGCGGCGACCGTGTCGGCGTATCCGAAATGCATGCTCACGACGGAGCCGGGGCGGACTTCGGCCAGGACCTTGCGGGTGACCGCGGTGGCTCCCGGCGAGGTGTAGTCGAGGGAGTCGACCTCGTAGGAGAGCGTGTGCGGGTAGCCCGCGTCGCGGGCGAGGCGCTGGACCAGGGGGGAGGCCCGGGGGCTGCGGGACGGCCGGAACCAGGTGCCGATCGAGCCGGTGAGCCGCTTGAGGCGGTCCGCGCAGCCCCGGATCTCCGCGGCGGCCTCCGTCGGTGACATCGCGTTGATGTCGACGTGGCGAAGGGTGTGATTGCCGAGGTCGTGGCCGCCGTCGAGGATGCGGCGGGCGACGTCCGGGTGCTCGTCCAGCCAGGTGCCGACGGCGAGGACGGTGACCCGGGCGCCGGCCTTCTCGGCCTCGCCGAGAAGCGAGTTCGCGACGGCGGGGTCGCCCTGGCCGTGGAAGGTGAGGGCGACCTTGGACGGGTGGGTGCGGGGCCCGTGGGTGATTTCGGAGGGCTGCGCGGGGTAGCGGCGGGGGGCGGGGGCGAGTACGGGGGCTGCGCGGGTCGCGGTGGCGGGGGGTGCGCTGGGTGCGGCCGGGGGTGTCGTGAGGTTTTGGGGATGGGTGGCGCGCGGGGTGGAACAGCCTGCGGTCACTCCGGCGGCGAGGGTTCCTGCGGTGAGCGCGAGTCCCGTGAGCAGGGCCGCGCGCCGGGGCGGGGCGGGGGCTGCGTGGTCTTCGGCGGGCGTGGTCACCGGACCATTTAAGGGTGAATCGGCCGAAAAACCGGCGATTGGTCCGACTGGGTGGTGGTGCGGGTCGCTTTGCGGCTCCCGGTCACGGGGTCGCACGGGGGCGGCGGAGCCCGTAAGTGGAGCGGGATCCCCTGCTTTTGGATCAGTCGGCCGCGTCTGCGATAGTCGGCGATGCGACCTCCACCCATTGACCCGGGCCACGGTTGTCGCCGGTGGCGCGGTTCACACCCCAATTCGTTCCGCGACACCCCACAAGCCCCGGCTGCCACACGGCCGGGGCTTTTGCGTTCAGGGCCGCCAGGTACGGGGATTTCGCGTACGAGGCTGTGCGTACGGGGCTTTCACCTACGGGGCCTTCGCGTACGAGCCGGGACAGGTCGGCGGCGGGGACGGTTCGGCGGTCGGAGCGAGTCAGCGGTCCACGACGCGCATCTCGAACCAGGTGGTCTTGCCCCGGGGCAGCAGGTCGACACCCCAGCGGTCGGAGAGCTTGTCGACGAGGAAGAGACCACGGCCGCTCAGGTCCATCTCCTGGACCGGCATGAGACAGGGAAGGCCGCGGGAGGGGTCACGGACCTCGATACGGATCCAGCCGCGGCGGCGGCGCATACGGAGTCCGAAGACGCGGGCGCCGGTGTGTCGTACGGCGTTGCCCACGAGTTCGGAGACGAGTAAGACCGCGTCCTCGGTCATCTTCGGAGACAGGCCCCAGTGCCGCAGCACCACGACCTGGGTGAGCCGACGCGCGGTGGCCGCGGACTCCGGGCGGGACGGCAACGGCACCTCCCCCTCGGTGGGATTGCCGAACAACTCCAGTGCCTTGAGCGCCCGTTCGTCCTCGACCGCAGGCGTCCAGCGCGCCGCGGTCGCACTTCCGTGCCGCCGCGGCTGTTCGATACCCTCCAGCCCCGCCATGCCCCCATCATGGCCGCCGAGAGCCCCCTTCGGGGCCGTTCCGGAGGAATACGCCCCCCGGAACGCGACATTCCACACCATCCGATCGGCATATGCCGTAGGCAGTTCGGGGACAGCGAGGACCCGTCCGACCTGCCGGAACGGGCCCGTCGAGGGCAATCGCCGGCCTCTCACGACAAGGTTCACTTAAGGCTGCCTTAAGCCTGGGATAAACCGCCCCAACGGGGGACGCCGGGTAAGACATCGCGTCAACTGCAAGTTGATCAGCGGAAATGACGAGGGTGACATCCGCCGCGTCGGAGGCCGTCGGCCGGCCGGCCCGGGAGGCGAGGAAGCCGTGTCCCGGGCCGGCGCGACGGACGGCTCAGAGGAACTTCGCCTTGCCGGGGCCCTCTTCCACGAAGCTCCGCATTCCCCGCTCGCGGTCCTCCGTCGCGAACAGGCCGGCGAACCAGTTCCGCTCGATGGTCAGTCCGGTCTCGATGTCCGTCTCCAGGCCCGCGTCGATCGACTCCTTCGCTGCGCGCAGCGCGATGGCCGGGCCCTGCGCGAGCCGGGCGGCCCAGGCGTGCGCGGCGGTGTACACCTCGGCCGCGGGGACGACCCGGTCGACCAGGCCGAGCGCGAGGGCCTCGTCGGCCTTGACCATGCGGCCGGTGAAGATGAGGTCCTTGGCCTTGGAGGGGCCGATCAGCCGGGACAGCCGCTGAGTGCCGCCGGCACCGGGGATCAGGCCGAGCAGGATCTCCGGCTGGCCCAGCTTGGCGTTGTCCCCGGCGATGCGGTAGTCGGCACAGAGGGCCAGTTCACAGCCGCCGCCGAGCGCGTATCCGGTGACGGCGGCGACGACGGGCTTCGGGATGCGGGCGACGGCGGTGAAGGAGTCCTGCAGGGCCCGGGACCGTACGACCATCGCGGCGTGGTCCATGGCCTGCATCTCCTTGATGTCCGCGCCCGCCGCGAACACCTTCTCCCCGCCGTACAGCACCACCGCGCGGACGTCCGGCCGGATCGTGGCCTCCTCGGCCAGTTCCTTGAGGCGGTCCTGCGTCGCGACGTCCAGGGCGTTCATGGGAGGGCGGTCCAGGCGGATGGTGCCCACGCCTTCGGCCACTTCGAGATGCACAGTCATGGAAGCAGGTTAGTGGCCGTTAACGGCACCGGGCCGGGTGTGCTGAGTCACAGCACACCCGGCCCGGTGAAAAGCGGCCACTCGATCCGGTCCGGCGCGGTTGCTCGATCCGGTCCGGCGCGGTTACTTGGTCCAGTCCGACCAGGACATGTTCCAGCCGTTGAGGCCGTTGTCCGGGGCGACCGTCTTGTCGTGGGAGTGCTTGACGACCACCACGTCGCCGATCATCGAGTTGTCGAAGAACCAGGCCGCCGGCACCTTGCCGTCGTACCCTCCGCGCACATCGCGCAGGCCGACGCAGCCGTGGCTGGCGTTGAAGTTGCCGAAGGCGCCGCCACCCCAGTAGTTGCCGTGGATGAAGGTTCCCGAATCGGTCAGGCGCTGGGCGTGCGGCACGTCCTTGATGTCGTACTCGCCGCCGTAGCCGACCGTCTCGCCGTTCATACGGGTCACCTTGAGGCGCTCGCTGATGACCATCTGACCGTTCCAGGTCTCGTAGCCCGGCTTGCCCGTGGTGATCGGGATGTTCTTGAGGACCTTGCCGTCGCGCCTGACGACCATCTTGTGGGTCTTGGCGTCGACGGTGCTGACCTGGCTGCGGCCGATCGTGAACTTCACGGTCCTGGCCTGCTTGCCGTAGACGCCGGGGCGGCCCTCGACACCGTCGAGGTCGAAGGTGACGGTGACCTTCGTGCCGGCCTGCCAGTAGTGCTCGGGACGGAAGTCGAGACGGTCGTTGCCGAACCAGTGGCCCTCGACGTCGACCGCCGGCTCGGTCTTGAAGGTGATGGCCTTCTTGACGTCGTCGGGGTGCGTGATGCCCCGGGTGAAGCGGATCGAGAAGGGCATCCCGACGCCCACCTTGGAACCGTCCTCCGGCGTGTAGATGCCGACGAACGTGTTCTTCGGGGTCAGCGTGGTGAACGCGGCCTCCTCGGCCGCCTCACGGCCACTGGAGTCCTTGGCCACCGCGTGGACCTTGTACTTGGTGGCCGCGGAGAGGTGGGTCGACGGCGTCCAGGTGGCGCCCCCGTCCGTAATGGTGCCCTCGACAGCCTTGCCCTTGGTGTCCTCGACCTCGACCTCGGTCAGCTTGCCCTTGGCCGCGGTCACCTTGAGGGCGCCGCTGGTCTTCACGTCGGCGGCGCCGTCCTTGGGCGCGATGGTCACCACGGCCTGCGAGACCTTGGTGTCCGCCGTGCCGCTGGAGCCCTTGCCCTTGCCCTCGCCGGAGCCGGACCCCTGGTCCGAACTCCCTCCCCCGCCGCAGGCGGTCACGGCGAGCAGCAGAACTCCCAGCAGCAGCGCCAGGATTCCGTTGCTCTTGTGAGTCCGCGCGCCAACCGACGCCCCCGATATCGGTCGCCCGTTCAAAATTGTTTTCTCCCCTCGCACGGCCTGATCAGGCCCGCACTCCAGCGCGTCCCACGCGCGTATCGCGCTAATTAATCACACGACCTGGAGTGATGGCTCCCCGGGAAGGTCACCGTTCAGTCCCAACTTCGGCCGTACGGGGCGCGGCTGGAGCCCGCCGTGCGGATACCCGTATATCGGGTTACTTCACCGCCCCACCCCTTTTCCACTCCTTCCAGCCCATGTTCCAGCCGCCGAGTCCGTTGTCGGGGGCGACCAACTTGTCCTTGCTGTGGACGACCTCGATGACGTCCCCGATGAGGCTGCGGTCGAAGAACCAGCCCGCCGGGGTGTCCGAGCTGCCGCCCTTCACGTCCCGCAGGCCCACGCACCCGTGGCTCACGTTGGTGTTGCCGAAGGCGTCCGGCGCCCAGTAGTTGCCGTGCAGGAAGGTTCCGGAGTCGGTCAGGCGCATCGCGTGCGGAACGTCGGGGATGTTGTACTCGCCGCCGAAACCGACGGTCCGGCTGTTCATCCGGGTCACTTCGAGCATCTCCGTGACGACCATCTTCCCGTTGTACGTCGTCGTCTTGGGCGCCCCCGCCGTGATCGGCACCGTGGCGATGAGGTTGCCGTCGCGGCGTACCTCCATGGTGTGGGCGCCGGCGTCGACGAGGGACGTCTGGCTGCGGCCGACGGTGAACGAGAAGGTCCTGGACTGGAGTCCGTACACCCCCGGTGCCGCTTCGACGTCGCGCAGCCGCAGCGCCACGGTGACCTTCGTGCCCGGCTTCCAGTACCGCTCGGGACGGAAGTCGACGCGGCCGTCGCCGAACCAGTGCGCGCGGATATCGACCGCCGGCCGCGCCCGCACCTGGATGGCGCGCTCGACGGCGGCCCGGTTCGCGATCTCCCGGTTGAATTCGAGGGAGACGATCATTCCGGTGCCGACGACGGACCTGTCCTCCGGAGTGACGTATCCGATGAACCGCTCGTCGGGGACGGCCGTGGTGAACGTGGTGTGCCGTGCCGAGCGGTGCCCGCTCCCGTCCAGGGCCACCGCGTCGACGGTGTACTTGGCGGCCAGCGCGAGCCGCGGCCCGTCCGGTTTCCAGGACAGGCCGTCGTCGCTGATGTGCCCCGGCACCGGGGACTCCTCGGCGTCCTGGGACCTGACGACCTTCACGGACTCCAGGCGCCCGCTGGGCACCCGTACCAGCAGCGGCTCCTGCGGGCGTACGCCCTTGGTGTTGTCGTCGGGCGAGACATGGATGACGTCCTCGGGCGACCGTGGTTTGCCGAACGCCTCACCGATCCCCTTCGAGATCCCGTCGGAGGAGCAGCCGGAGGCTCCGGCCAGCAGGCCGGCCCAGGTCAGTACGGCGGCCAGCGCGGCCCCTGCGCGCCGCGCGCGCGTCTGTACGTGCTTCACAAGGGACCCAACGACGCCGCCCGTCCGGGGAAACGTGAGTGCGAGCCACGCTCTGGGCAGAACAGTGGGGAGGACGACGCGACAAGGAGCTGCGGCCGGGACGCCGTGCACCCTTTTTCGTGCCGTTCCACGAGCCGTGGGAGGCTGACCGGTGTCGAGCGCACCCGAGCAGGAGGCGGTCCAGGAGGGACGTGCCGCGGGCGGCGGGCTGCCCGCGCAGACCGCCACGGACCCGGCGGGGCCGTCCGCCGCCGCACCGGCGGCCGCGGACCCGGCGGTGGAGCCGGCCGCTCCCGCGGTGAACGGCGCGCGGCGGCGCCCCGCGGCGCCCTCCGTCTCCGTGTGGCCGGGTGCCCCGACTCCGCTCGGAGCACGCTTCCGGGTCGGGCCGGACGGCACCACGGGCACCAACTTCGCGCTGTGGGCGGGCGGCGCGGAGGCCGTCGACCTGTGTCTCTTCGACGAGGAGGGCGCCGAGACACGCGTCCCGCTCACCGAACTCACCCACGAGATCTGGCACGGCTTCGTCCCCGGTGTGCACCCCGGCCGCCCCTACGGCTTCCGGGTGCACGGCCGCTGGGACCCGTGGACCGGCGCCCGCTGGAACCCGGCGAAACTGCTCCTCGACCCGTACGCCCGTGCCGTGGACGGCGACTTCAGCCTGCCGCCGGAGGCGTACGGGCATGTCCGTGACTGGCCCCAGCAGCAGGTCGCCGACACCGTGCGCGACGACCGCGACTCGGCGCCCTTCGTCCCCAAGGGCGTCGTCGTCCAGGACGACGACGACTGGTCGGACGACCACCGCCCGAAGACCCCGTGGGCGGACTCGGTGATCTACGAACTGCACGTGCGCGGATTCACCCGTCTGCACCCGGGGATTCCCGAGGACCTGCGCGGCACGTACGCGGGCCTCGCGCACCCGGCCGCGATCGAGCACCTGGTGAACCTCGGGGTGACGGCGGTGGAGCTGCTGCCGGTGCACCAGTTCGCGCACGAGGACCATCTGCTGCGCCGGGGCCTGAAGAACTACTGGGGCTACAACTCGATCGGCTACTTCGCCCCGCACGCGGGCTACGCCGCCTCCGGCACGACCGGACAGCAGGTCGGCGAGTTCAAACGGATGGTGCGCGCGCTGCACGCGGCCGGGATCGAGGTCGTCCTCGACGTGGTCTACAACCACACCGCGGAGGCGGGCGAACTCGGCCCGACGCTGTCGCTGCGCGGCATCGACAACCGGGGGTACTACCGGCTCCAGTCGGACGCCCGCCGCTACGCGGACTACACGGGGTGCGGCAACACCCTGCACGTCGTGCAGCCGCAGGTGCTGCGGCTGATCACGGACTCGCTGCGGTACTGGGTGACCGAGATGGGCGTCGACGGCTTCCGCTTCGACCTGGCGGCCGCCCTGGCCCGGTCCATGCACGACGTCGACATGCTGTCGCCGTTCCTCGCCGTCATCGCGCAGGATCCCGTGCTGCGCCGCGTGAAGCTGATCGCCGAGCCGTGGGACGTCGGCTCCGGCGGCTACCAGGTGGGCGCCTTCCCGCCCCTGTGGACCGAGTGGAACGACCGCTACCGCAACGCCGTCCGGGACTTCTGGCGCGGCGCCCTGCCCGACGTACGGGACCTGGGCTACCGGCTGTCCGGGTCGAGCGACCTGTACGCCTGGGGCGGACGGCGGCCGTACGCCTCCGTCAACTTCGTGACCGCGCACGACGGTTTCACCCTGCGGGACCTCGTGTCCTACGAGCGCAAGCACAACGAGGCGAACGGCGAGGGCAACCGGGACGGTTCCGACGACAACCGGGCGTGGAACGGCGGGGCGGAGGGCGAGAGCGACGACGAGCGCGTACAGGCGCTGCGGCGGCGGCAGTTGAGGAACCTGCTGACTACGCTCCTGCTGTCGACCGGGGTGCCGATGCTGGTTGCCGGGGACGAGTTCGGGCGGACCCAGCGGGGCAACAACAACGCCTACTGCCAGGACAACGAGATCAGCTGGGTCGACTGGTCGCAGCTCGAAGACCCCGGCTGGCGGGCGTTGTTCGAGCTGACGTCCCGTCTGATCGCGCTGCGGCACGAGCATCCCGTGCTGCGCCGCCGGGCGTTCTTCTCCGGGCGGGCCCATTCCGTCGACGGACTGCGGGACCTGGCCTGGTTCACGGCGCGGGGCACCGAGATGACGGAACGGGACTGGTACGCGCCCGCCGCGACCCTCGGGATGTATCTGTCCGGCCGGGACATCCCCGGCCGGGACGCGCGGGGCACCCCGGTCGTCGACGACAGCTTCCTCGCCGTGCTGCACGCCGGGGACCGGCCGGCCCCCTTCGACCTGCCGGGGCCGCCCTGGGCCGCGCGGTACGAGGTGGTCGTGGACACCTCGCGCGAGGACCAGTCCGAGGCCCCCGGAGTCGTGCACCGGGCGGGCACGGCGATCACGGTGCCGGCGCGGTCCGTGCTGCTGCTGAAGGTCCGCTGAGAGCGGGCCGTGACGGGCCGGGGCGCGGCCCGGTCAGCCGAGGATCCCCCGCCGGTACGCCGTCGCCACCGCCGCCGCCCGGTCCTTCACGCCCAACTTGCCGTACAGGTGGGTGAGATGGGTTTTCACGGTCGCCTCGCTGATGAACAGTTCGCGGGCGATCTCACGGTTCGAGGTGCCCTTGGCGACCAGCGCCAGGACCTCCCGCTCACGGGCGGAGAGAGGCTCGTTGCCGGGGGCGCGCACTGCGCTGACCAGGCGGGAGGCGACGGCCGGGGAGAGGACCGTACGGCCCTCGGCGGCGGCGCGCACGGCCGTGAACAGCTCGTCGCGGGGCGCGTCCTTCAGCAGATAGCCCGTCGCGCCCGCCTCGATCGCGGGCAGGGTGTCGGAGTCGGTGTCGTAGGTGGTGAGGACGAGGACCCTGGCGCGAGCGCGTCGGCGGGTCAGTTCGGCGATGGCGTCCACTCCCCCGCCGCCCGGCATGCGCAGGTCCATGAGGATCACGTCCGGATCGAGGGCGGCGGCCCGCTCGACCGCCTCGACCCCGTTCACCGCCTCGCCGACGACGGTGAACCCGGGCGCGGACGCGAACATGCCGCGCAGACCGTCGCGTACGACGGGATGGTCGTCGACGATCAGCAGCGAGATACGGGTGTCTGTGTCATGGGGCATGGCGTACCAACGGTACGCGAGCCGAAAGCGCCGTGCCGTGGCCCGGTTCGGACTCCACGGCGAGGGAGCCGGCGATGCGTTCGGCGCGGGCCCGCATGCCGTCGAGACCGAATCCGCCGGTGCCGGTGCGGGCGGGGACGGCGAGCGGGTCGAAGCCCCGGCCGTCGTCCCGTACGTCGAGGGTGACCTCGTCGCCCATGAAGCTCAGTGTCACTCCGACGCGGGCGGCGCGGGCGTGCCGGGAGGCGTTGGAGAGGGCCTCCTGGGCGATGCGCAGGAGGGTGGCGGAGACCTCGTCGTGGAGTTGCTCGTGGGTACCGGTCACGGTGAACTCTGCGCGTATGCCGGTGCGTTCACCCCATTCGGCGACTGTCTTCTTCAGCGCCTGGGGCAGACCGTCGTCGGCCAGCGCCACGGGGGCCAGGTTGTGCACCGAGCGGCGGGCCTCGCCGAGGCTGTGGCGGGCGAGCGTCGAGGCCCGTTCGAGGTGGGTGCGGGCGACGGCCAGGTCGGGGGCGTTCGCGACGACCTGGAGCTGGGCGATGATGCCGGTCAGGCCCTGGGCGATGGTGTCGTGGATCTCGGCGGCCAGCCGACGGCGCTCGTCGGCGACCCCGGCTTCCCGTGCCTGGACGAGAAGTTGGGCGTGAAGGGCGGCGTTCTCATCGAGAGCCCGCTGCAACGCCGCGTTGGTACGGCCGAGTTCGGCGATGACCTCGGCCTGGGTGCGGGCCTGCTCCTGCTCCTGCACATTGAACCGGTTGAAGAGGGCGACCAGCCCGAGGTTGGCGCCGAACACCACGCCGAAGCCCAGCCACCACAGCAGGCCGCGCGGTGGCATGCCCCCGATCTCGCTGCCCGCCATGGTGAGGGCGGTCAGGAAGAGACCCGTCAGCATCAGCCGACGGGTCAGCTGGCGGGCGGCGCTGTAGTAGCCCGTGACGGCGTAGAAGGCGAAGAACGGGTTGAGCCAGGTGAGCCCGAACCCGAGCGCCCAACGGACGAAGTACAGCGTCGTACTCGTGCGGTTCGGCCCCGACCACTCGCGGGCCGCCCGCCCCCAGAACAGCTGCAGCAGCAGGGACACGACCACCAGCGCGCCGGCGACCCGTATCGCGGCAGGCGTCATCCCGACCGCGTGGGCCGAACCGCCCGCCGTCACCACGCCGACCGCGAGCAGAGCGTAGGGCCCCCACAGGTCGAAGAAGGCCCTGCGCTCCGGTCGTTCGGCCTGCGTCATGCCATCAGTGTCCGGCACCGTCGACTCACTCCCAACGGAACCAGCGTGCCGCGCCCACCGTCAGCAATATCGCCCAGGCCGCCAGCACGCCCAGGTGGTCCCAGCCGAGCCAGTGCCCGGCGGCGGCCTGGTCCAGGGCGCGGGCCGCCGCACCGAACGGGGTCAGCTGGACCACACGGGCCAGCGCGTGCGGCATCGCCCGCACCGGGATCCACACGCCCGCGCAGAACATCATCGGGAAGAACACCGCCGAACCGATCGCGCTCGCGATCTTCGTGGTGCGGGACAGCGCCGAGACGACCGAGCCGAGGGCCAGGGCCGCCGCGACCGCGAGCAGCAACGCCAGCAGATACCCGGCCGGTTGTCCGGGCAGTCGCACGTCGAAGGCGAGGCGGCCGACGGCGAGCGCGAGCAGCGCCGAGCCCAGCGCGACCGTGCCCTGCACTGCCATCTGCGCGGACAGCAGAGCCGAGGGCCGCACGGGGGTGAGCCGCATCCGGCGCAGGATGCCGCGCTCCCGGTATCCGGTCAGCGCCTGGGGCAGTGTCTGCACCCCGGACATGATCAGGGCGATCAGCACGGCGACGGGCACATACGCATCGACCGGACGCAGCCCGCCCAGGGACTCGTCGGCGTCCCGGAACGACGGGATCGAACCGAGAATCACCAGGAGCAGGGTCGGGAACAGGAAGACCCAGAAGACAGCACCGGGTTCGCGTCGGAACAGCCGGAACTCGGTGCGCAGAACGGAGGCGTTCATACCGCTTCCTCCTTGGTGAGGTCGAGGAACGCGTCGTCGAGCGTGGCGTCGGTGACGCGCAACTGGTGGGCGGTGACGAGGTGCCGGGCGAGCAGGGTGACGACGGCGTTGACGGTCTCGTCGGTGCCGGACAGCGTGATACGACCGTCCTTGTGCTCGACGGACGCGAGCGCGGGGAGCCCGGCCAGGTCACCCTCGTCCAGCGGCGCCGAGGGCGTGAAGCTGATGACGGTCGAGCCCGTGGAGCGGCGGATCAGACCGGCCGGGGTGTCCAGGGCGGCCACGCGACCCTTGTCGATGACCGCGATCCGGTCGCACAGCCGCTGCGCCTCCTCCATGAAATGCGTGACCAGGAGGACCGTGACGCCCTGGGCGCGGATGTCCTCGATGAGCTCCCAGGTGTCCCGGCGGGCCCGCGGGTCGAGCCCGGTGGTCAGCTCGTCGAGCACTACCACGCGCGGGTCTCCGATGAGCGCGAGTGCGATGAACAGGCGCTGCCGCTGGCCGCCGGAGAGCTTCCCGAAGCCGGTGCCGAGCCGGTCGGTCAGGCCGAGGCGTTCGGCCAGCGGGCGCCAGTCGGCCGGGGCCGGGTAGAAGGCGGCGTACAGCTCCAGTGCCTCGCGCACAGTGAGTTTCGCCTGGAGTTCGCTCTGCTGGAGCTGGGCGCCGAGGACGCGGCTGGTGGCCCGGTGGTCGGTGAAGGGGTCGAGCCCGGCGACCCGGACGCGGCCCGCGTCGGGGACCCGCAGCCCCTCGACGCATTCGACGGTGGTGGTCTTGCCGGCGCCGTTCGGGCCGAGGATCCCGAAGATCTCGCCCTCCTCGACGGTGAAGGAGACACCGTCGACGACGGCCCGGCCGCCGTAGGACTTGCGCAGTCCGCTCACTTCGATGACTGACATGGTCCGAGAGTCCCAGCGGGGCCCGAGCCGGCACATCGGCCATCGCGCTCGAACCGGCATCAGCCGATCGGTTGACGCGGCGGTACGACTCCTCGAACGCCCGCCCCGGCGGTGGTCCCGCGCGGGCCGCCGGGCCCTTCGAACGAGTTCGGGTGCGCCGAAAACTCGGTGGGCACTGTCAGTGGTGAAACGTAGGCTCGCACGTGATGCCCACACCAGATGCCGCCGCCCTCGGCAACCCCGACCGTTCGACCGTTCGCAGTCTGCTGCGCCTGTGGCCGTATGTACGCCCGGTGCGGGCGCGGCTGTTCTGCGCCGCGTTCGTCGCGGTGGTCGCGTCCTGTCTCGCGCTCGTGTTCCCGCTGATCCTGAAGTGGATGGTGGACGGTCCAATCACCGGGCACGATCCGGCGGGTGTCTGGCTCGGGGCGCTGTATCTGCTGCTGCTCGGCATCGCCGAGGCCGTTCTGTTCGGGCTGCGCCGATGGCTGGTGGCACGTCCGCTGGCCGGGGTCGAGGCGGCGATGCGAGCCGATCTGTACCGGCATCTGCAGCGTCTGCCGGTCGCCTTCCACGACCGCTGGGCCTCGGGTCAGCTGCTGTCCCGGGCGACCACCGATCTGATGCTGGTCCGCATGTTCCTGGCGTTCCCGCTGACCTTCCTGCTGGTGAACACCGTGACGATCACCGCGGGCATCGCCATCATGCTGGCCCAGGAATGGACCCTCGGGCTGGTGCTCCTCGCCCCGGCCGTCCCGGTCATGATCGTCTGCTGGCTCTTCGAGCGGCGCTACGCGGAGGTGGCGCGGCGGGCGCAGGACCAGGTCGGCGACCTCACGACGGTGGTCGAGGAGAGTGTGCTCGGCATCCGGATCATCAAGGGGTTCGGACGCCATCGCAGCCAGGCACGCGCGTTCCGTGAGCTGTCCCGGACGCTGCGCGGCACGGAGCTGGTCAAGGCCCGGCTGCTCGCCGCCATCTGGGGCGTCATCGTCACGCTGCCCGAATTCGCCATCGGCGCCGCGCTCGTGCTCGGCACGGTCCAGGTCGCCGACGGCCGTCTCTCCGCGGGCACGCTGGTCGCGTTCCTGTCGACCGCGCTCGCCCTGCGCTGGCCCGTCGACTCCATCGGCTTCCTCCTCGCGATGAGCCAGGAGGCCGGGACGGCCACGGAGCGGTACTTCGAGGTCATGCACGCGACGCCGGAGTCGGACGTCACGTCCGCGCCGGCCAAGGCGGGCCTACCCGCTCCGGCGACCGTGACCGGGCCCGCTCCGGGTTCGGCGCGGGTACCGGCCGCCGCGGCCGTCCGTACGACGGGCCCGGCGCGGGCGACGGCCGCGGGCGCGGTGCCCACCGCCGACGCGGCAGCCGCGCGGGGTGCCGGATCGGCCGAGGCGCGGGAAGCCCACGCCACCGCCGCCCGCGATGACGGCAGAACCGCCGGACAGGGTGACGGCGGGACGGCCGGGCGGGGTTCTCGCGCGGCGGGGGCGGGGGCCGAAGTCGAAGCCAGGACCGGGGCCGAGACCGGAGCCGGGACCGGAACCGAGACCGGAGCGGGGGTCGGAGCCGACACCGGAGCCGAGACCGGAACCGAGACCGGAGCGGGGGTCGAAGCCGGGACCGGGACCGGGGCCGGAGCCAGGACCGGGACCAGCACCGGAACCGGGACTGGAGCCAGGGCCGGGACCAACACCGCAACCGGGGCCGGAGCCAGGGTCGACGGTGGACTGCGGTTCCACGGTGTCGAGTTCCGGTATCCCGACGCGCCCGCGGACGCGCCACCCGTGCTGGCCGACATCGACCTGCATGTCCGCCCCGGCGAGAGCATGGCCCTCGTCGGCGCCACCGGCACCGGCAAGACCACCCTCACCGCGCTCGTCCCCCGCCTCCACGAGGTGACGTCCGGCCGGATCACCCTGGACGGCCGGGACATCACCGAGATGCCCCGCGAGGAGCTGCGCGAACTCGTCGCCGTCGCCTTCGAGGAACCCACCCTCTTCTCGGCCACCGTCGGGGAGAACGTCCTGATGGGCGCCGCGGAGAGCGCGGGCCGGGCGGAGCTGGACCGTGCCCTCGCCGTCGCACAGGCCGACTTCGCGCACGCGCTGCCCCAGGGCACGGCGACGCAGGTCGGCGAGCAGGGTCTCAGCCTTTCCGGCGGCCAGCGCCAGCGGCTCGCGCTGGCCCGCGCGGTGGTCGGACGGCCCCGCTTCCTGGTGCTCGACGACCCGCTGTCGGCGCTGGACGTGCACACGGAGGCGGCGGTCGAGGCCGCCCTGCGCCGGGTGCTGGCGGAGACGACCGCGCTGATCGTGGCGCACCGCCCGTCCACGGTCCTGCTGGCCGACCGGGTCGCCCTGCTCTCCGGCGGCCGGGTCACGGCGGTCGGCACCCACCACGAACTGCTGCGCACGCATGCCGAATACGCCCACCTGATGTCGGGTGCAGAGGAGGACGGCCGATGACGGCGGCGCCCAGGACCACCGCGCCGGACAAGGAACCCAACGAGGAACCGGACAAGGGACCGACCGACGGACCGGGCGAGGACCGCAACGCTGGACGGGACGGCGGACGGAACACCGGACACAACGAGCGGGACGACGGACGGAACCCGGGACAGGACGGCGGACGGAACGCCGAACGGAACAGCGGGCGGCGGAAGGGCCGGGCAGCCCCGGAACCCGAGCCGTACCAGGACCCCTTCGACCGCGACACCCTTCCCACTCCCCCGGACGCGACCGCGACACTGCTGCGCTCGCTGCTCGCCCCGCTCAGGGCCCGGGTGGCCGTGACCACCGTCCTGCTGCTGCTCCAGCAGGCCGCGGTGCAGGCGGGCCCGCTGCTGGTGGCGTACGCCATCGACCGCGCCGTTCCGGCGTTCCGGCAGGACGACCACGGGCCGCTGATCGCCGTCGGTGCCGCCTACCTGCTGTGCTCGGCGGCCTCCGGCCTGCTCCAGTACGCCTTCATCATCGCCTCGGCCCGGGTCAACCAGGACGTGCTGCTCGATCTGCGCGGCCGGATCTTCCGGCACGCCCAGGCGCTCAGCGTCGACTTCCACGAGCGCTACACCTCGGGCCGGCTGATCTCCCGCTCCACCACGGATGTCGAGTCGCTGCGCGAACTGCTCAGCGAGGGTCTCCAGGAACTCGTCACGGTCGTCCTGTCCTTCGTCTACATCTCGGCGATGCTGCTCTGGCTGGACGTCGGGCTGGGCGCGGTCGCGGTGGTCTCCTTCGTGCCGCTGTATCTGCTCATCCGGCGCTACCAGCGCCGGGCGGGCCGGATCTTCGCCGTCCGCTCGACGACGATCGCCGCGGTGATCGTGAAGTTCGCGGAGACGATGAACGGCATCCGGCCGGTGCGCGCGTTCCGCCGGGAGGCCGCCAACGAGGCCGAGTTCGGGGTGCTCAACCGGCGGCACGAGAAGACGAACGGCGACGCCCTGCTGGAGATGGCCCGCTATGTCGTCGGCTCCCGGCTCGTCGCCAACACGGCGGTCGCGGGCATCGTGCTGTGGGGCGCCCACCGGGTGGCGTCGGGTTCGCTGGCACTCGGTGTGCTCGCCGCGGCGGTCCTCTATCTGCGCCGGCTGTACGACCCGATCGACCGCCTCGGCATGTTCCTGAACTCCTACCAGTCCGCGGCGGCCTCGCTGGAGAAGATCGCCGGTCTGCTGGCCCAGACGCCGTCCGTGCCGGAGCCTTCCGTACCGCGGCAGTTGCCTGCGCTCGCCTCCGAACACCCGGGCCGCGAGGTCGTGTTCGACGAGGTCCGCTTCGCCTACCGCACGGGTGGGGAGGTTCTGCCCTCCTTCTCGCTCACGCTGCCCGCCGGACAGACGGTGGCCGTGGTCGGCTCGACCGGCGCCGGCAAGTCGACGCTGGCCAAGCTCCTGGCCCGGTTCTACGACCCCTCCGACGGACGGGTCCTGCTCGACGGCGTCGATCTGCGCGAGCTGTCGGTGCCCGAACTGCGGCGCGGGGTGGTGATGGTGACCCAGGAGGCGTTTCTGTTCTCCGGCACGGTCGCCGAGAACATCGCGATCGGCCGCCCCGAGGCGTCCCGCGAGGACATCGAGCAGGCCGCGAAGGCGATCGGCGCGCACGGCTTCATCAGCGCCCTGCCCGACGGCTACGACACCGACGTACGCAAGCGCGGCGGCCGTATCTCCGCGGGCCAGCGCCAACTCGTCGCCTTCGCACGGGCCTTGCTCGCCGACCCGGCCGTCCTGATCCTCGACGAGGCGACCAGCTCCCTGGACGTGCCGGGTGAACGGGCCGTGCAGCGCGCCATGTCGACGGTCCTGCGGGGCCGTACGGCGGTGGTGATCGCGCACCGGCTGTCGACGGTGGCGATCGCCGACCGGGTGCTGGTGATGGAGCAAGGGCGAGTCGTCGAGGACGGCACACCCGCCGAACTGGTCGCGGGCACCGGCCGGTTCGCAGATCTGCACCGGGCATGGCGCGACAGCCTCGTTTAGTGGTGGACAGGCGCGGTGGACGGGCGCCGTGGACGGGCGAACCGACGGACAGAGGGGCGAAGAAGGCCGATGATCGACACGTACGCGGATCCGGGGACACCGGACCGGCGGGGCGGCTGGCGTTTCCTGTGGTGGCTGGTCACCCGGCAGGCGGGCCGGTCGGTCACCGGCGCGGTGATCGCGAGCGTGTGGATGGGGCTCATGGCGCTGACGCCGTATCTGCTGTCCCGGGCGATCGACGACGGTCTGGAGCCGGGCGACGGGGTGGCGCTGGCCGGCTGGACGGCCGCCGTACTGGGTGCCGGGGTGATCAACGCCGGTCTGGGCGTCGTACGGCACCGCACGATGACCCAGGTCCGGATGGACGCCAACTTCCGTACGATCAAGCTCGTGGTCGAGCACGCGGCCCGGCTCGGCGCCGCACTCTCGCGGCAGATCGGCACGGGGGAGATCGTCACGGTCGGCGTCCGCGACGTGGACACGATCAGCACGTCGCTGACCGTCGTCGGGCCCGGTCTCGCCGCGGTCGTCACCTACGCCGTGGTGGCCGCCCTGCTGCTGCCGGTCTCGGTGCAACTGTCCGCGGTGATCCTGCTCGGGGTGCCGCTGATGGCCGTCCTCGTCGGGCCGTTGATGAGCCGGCTCCAGGGGACCGAGACGGGGTACCGCGAACGGCAGTCCGTACTGACGGCACGCATCGGCGATCTCGCGGGCGGGCTGCGCGTCCTGAACGGGCTCGGCGGCAAAGGGCTGTTCGCTGACGCGTTCCGCCGTGACTCGCAGAAGCTGCGGGAACAGGGTTACCGGGTCGGCTCGGTGACGAGCTGGATCCAGGCGCTGGGCATGGGGCTGCCGTCCGTCTTCCTGGCCGCGGTGACCTGGATGGCGGCCCGGCTGGCAGCTCAAGGCGCCATCAGCATCGGCGAGTTGGTCTCCGTGTACGGCTATGTCGCGGTGCTCGTCCTGCCGGTGTACTTCTTCATCGACTGCGCCTACGAACTCTCCCGGGCCGTGGTCGCGGCCCGGCGCGTCGTACGGTTCCTGTCCCTGGAGCCCGTCGCCTCTCCCCCGGGCGCGCTGGACGCCCCGGGGTCCCCGGCCGTGCTGCACGATCCGGAGTCCGGGGTGCGGGTGGTCCCGGGGAAGCTGACCGCGCTGGCCGGGGCCCGCCCCGCGGAGTCCGAGGCCGTGGTCGACCGGCTCGGCCGGTACGCGGCGTCGGACGTGACCTGGGGCGACGTACGGCTCGACGAGGTCGCGCTGCCCCAGGTACGCGAACGGATCCTGGTCGCCGACCACGAGGCCGACCTGTTCGCGGGCACCCTGCGCGAACTGGTCCGGGGACGCCGGGACCCCGCCGAGGAGACCATCGCCACGGCCGTGCACACGGCCGTCGCCGACGACATCGTGCTCGGCCTGCCGGGCGGTCTCGACTCCGCCGTCGACGCTCAGGGCCGGAGCCTGTCCGGCGGGCAGCGTCAGCGGGTGCGGCTCGTGCGCGCGCTCCTCGCCGACCCGGAGGTGCTGCTCGCCCTCGAACCGACCTCGGCGCTCGACGCCCACACCGAGGCGGCTCTCGCGATCCGGCTGCGCGCCGCGCGTTCGGGCCGTACGACTGTCGTGACCAGCACGTCGCCGCTCGTGCTGGACCGCGCGGACACCGTCTGCTTCCTGGTCGACGGCAAGACCGCGGCCACCGGCACCCACCGCGAACTCCTCAGGACGGAGCCGGGATACCGGACCCTGGTGGCCCGCGACATGGAGCCGGACGGGGATACGGAGACGGGCGCGGAAAGAGACGCGGGTGGCCCGAAGCCGGGCGTGGACGAGGAGGTCGTGCTGTGAGTGTCCATCTGCCGGTCGCGGGGCGCGCCGACGTGCGGCGGGCGGCGGTACGGCTGATCCGGGCGGACGGGCGGATGTTCGCCGCCGTGCTCGCTCTCAACGCGCTGGCCGCAGCGGCCGGTCTGGTCGGCCCCTGGCTGCTCGGGCGGATGATCGACGACGTACGGAGCGGCGGCGGTGTGGAGGTGGTGGACGGGCCGGCGCTCGTCATCCTCGTGTCCGCGCTGGCCCAGCTGCTGCTGGCACGCTGGGCCCGGTACGTGGGGTACCGGTTCGGGGAGCGGACCCTCGCGCGGGTGCGGGAGGAGTTCGTGGAGCGGACGCTGACGTTGCCCGCGTCGGTCGTGGAGCGGGCGGGCACCGGCGATCTGACGGCGCGCGGCACCGCCGACGTCACCGTGGTCGGCAACACACTGCGCGACGCGGTACCCCAACTCCTGATCTCCGGCGCGCAGGCGCTGTTCGTCCTGGTCGCCGTCTTCGTCATCGACCCGCTGCTCGGCGCCTGCGGGGTGCTCGGCCTGGCCGGCATCGCGTTCGCGCTGCGCTGGTATCTGCGCCGGGCGCGCGCCGCCTATCTCGCGCAGGGCGCCGCCACCTCGGACGTCGCCGAAATCCTCGCAGCCACCGCGTCCGGCGCCCGCACGGTGGAGGCGTTCGGGCTGCGTGGACGCCGGATCCGGGCGAGCCGGGACGCGCTGGAGGTCTCCCGGGTGACGCGGATGCGGACGCTGTTCCTGCGCAGCGTGTTCTTCCCGGCGGTGGACATCTCGTACGTCGTGCCGGTCGTCGCCGTCCTCCTGGTGGGCGGCGCGCTGCACGCCCGGGGCACGCTGAGCCTCGGCACCGTGGTCGCCGCGACGCTGTATCTGCACCGGCTGGCCGACCCGCTCGACCAGATCCTGAACCAGGTCGAGCAACTGCAGAGCAGCGGCGCCTCGTTCGCCCGCGTGGAGGGTCTCGCCGGGGCGCCGCGCGCCGTCCCGGCCGACTCGCCCGTACCGGTGGACGACCGGATCGACGTCACCGGTGTGCGGTACGCGTACGACCGCGGCGGCGAGGTGCTGCGCGGGGTCGACCTGACCGTGCGGCCCGGGGAGCGACTGGCCGTCGTGGGCCCCTCCGGCGCCGGGAAGACCACGCTGAGCAGACTGCTGGCGGGCGTCGACGCGCCGGGGAGCGGGACGGTGACGGTCGGGCGGGTGCCGGTCGTCGCCCTCGACCCCGAGCAGCTGCGCCGGCACGTCGTCCTCGTCACCCAGGAGCACCATGTGTTCCTCGGCACGGTCCGCGACAACCTGCTCATCGCCGAACCGGCCGCCGGCGACGCCGAGTTGTGGGCGGCGCTCGCGGCGGTCGGCGCCGACGACTGGGCCGGGGAGCTCCCGGACGGGCTGGACACCGAGCTGGGTCCCGAGGCCCTGCGCGTCGACGGCTCACGGGCCCAGCAGCTGGCGCTGGCCCGGGTGGTGCTCGCCGACCCGCACACCCTGATCCTCGACGAGGCCACGGCGCTCCTCGACCCGACGACCGCGCGGCACACGGAGCGCGCGCTGGCCGCCGTCCTCGAGGGCCGGACCGTCATCGCCATCGCCCACCGGCTGCACACCGCCCACGACGCCGACCGGGTGGCGGTGATGGAGGACGGCCGGCTGACCGAACTCGGCACGCACGACGAACTGGTGGCGGCCGAGGGCCCCTACGCGGCGCTGTGGCACTCATGGCACGGGGAGCGAGGTCCCGCCGACGGCTGAACGGGCCGCGGCGGGCACGGCGGGCCACCGTCGCCGGCGTCCCTCCGGTTGTCCCCTAGGGCCTCTCCCCGATTCCCGTGAAGCCGGTGCCCGGCTAGCCTCGCAAGCAGCGGCGATCCCTCGGCCGACCGATCAGTTTCCGCACCCCATGAGTGCTTTACGGAGTTCCGATGAAAGCGATCGCCCAGGACCGGTACGGCTCTCCCGACGAACTGGAACTGAGGGAGTTCGACAAACCGGTGCCGACGGGAAACCAGGTGCTCGTGCGGGTGAAGGCGGTCTCCCTCAACGCCTACGACTGGCACCTCATGCGCGGCGATCCCTATCTGGCCCGGCTGACCTTCGGCGCGCGCCGGCCCAGGCAGCGGATCCGGGGGCGGGACTTCGCGGGGCTGGTGGAGGCGGTGGGCGCCGACGTGAAGCGGCTGCGTCCCGGGGACGAGGTGTTCGGTGAGGCCGACGGGGCGTTCGCCGAGTACGTGTGCGCCCCGGACGACGTGGTGGAGAAGAAGCCGGCGGGTCTGACCTTCGAGCAGGCCGCCGCGCTGCCGCTGGCCGGGAACACCGCCCTCATGGGGCTGCGCGACGTGGCACCGCTGCGGCCGGGGCTGCGGGTGCTCGTCAACGGCGCTTCGGGCGGTGTCGGCACCTTCGCCGTGCAGATCGCCAAGGCGTACGGCGCGGAGGTGACCGGCGTGTGCAGCGCGCGGAACGCGGACCTGGTGCGGTCGCTCGGCGCGGACCGCGTCATCGACTACGCCACGGTGGACTTCACCCGCGAGGGGCAGCGCTACGACGTCGTGTTCGACCTGGTGGGCAATCGCTCCCTGACCGCGTTCCGGCGCGCGCTGACACCCGAGGGAACACTCGTGCTGTCCGGCGGCGGGGTGTCCGAGGGCGGCAGTCTCTTCGGGCCGATGGGGCTCATCCTGCGGGGACCGGCACTGTCGCGCTTCGTCGGCCAGCGGATCCTCACCTTGACCGCGAAGCAGCGCGGGGAGAACCTCGCGACCCTGCGGGAACTCGTCGATTCCGGGAAGATCACCCCGGTCATCGACCGGACGTACGCATCCCTGGGCGAGGTCCCGGAGGCCATCCGCTATCTGGAAGTGGAGCACGCCCGGGCGAAGGTCGTCGTCACGGTGTGAGAGGCACGCGGGCCCCTCCCTGGGCTCCGCTCAGGGCCCCTCGCCGGGCTCCTCGCGCGCTCGGCCGCGCAGCTCGGTGAGGGCCTGTTCGAGTTCCTCGTCGGCCTGCCGTTGCAGGGCCTCGGGGTCGCGCCCCGGATCGGCCGGCGCTTCGGGGGCGGGTTCCGGCGCGGACGACTCGGCGGTGAGCCGGTCGTGGATCCACCGACAGGCCTCGTCCTCGTCGGCGAACCGCTCGAAGACCTGGTGCGTCCCCCGCTCGTGGACTCCCACGGTCCACTCCCCGTCGTGTCCTTCGAGGAAGTAGCGGTCGGCCGCGCGATGGCCGCCGGGGCAGTCCGCGATCTCGTAGGACGCGGCGGGAACCCCGGCCGCTTCGAGGGCCCGGCACAACGCGAACCGGTCCATGCCGTCAGCCTTCCGCCGGGGCGGGAAGCCGGGCCCGGTCACAGCCGGGGCCGGCTTCCGCGCGGGGTTGCGCGCCACCGTGGGAGGGGGCGGTCAGTTGCCGATCCGCACCAGCGTGCCATTGCTCACGAGGTCCCCCACCGTGGTGCGGGGGATGTCCGGGCAGAACTTGCTCGACGTCACGTACTGGGTGCCGAGGCCGGGCTGCTCGAACCCGGGGGCGGTCCGGCCCGCGCAGACCGTCACGTCCTTGGCCAGCCGGTAGGCGTGGTAGTTGTACGGGTAGCGCGGGTCCATGGTGTCGAGGCTCGACGGCGGGATGACACGCTTCCCGTACTTGGTGCCCGCCGGGGCGAGGAAGCGGCCCGCCTCGCCGCCGATGCGGTCGAGCTTCAGGCCGGCGTGGAGCACCAGGGGAGTGGCGAGCACCGTCTGGTTCCGGTGGGTGAAGCCGTCGTCCGGTGGGTAACGCCAGTCGCCCTGGCCCGAGTCGGCGGTGGTGTCCCACCACTTGTGGAGGAACGTCACGGCGCTGAGGCCGCCGAGCCGGTCGTACCCGTCGAGGATGCGCCCCAGCGTGCCCCTGGTCGGCAGGCGCCGCGGGCCCAGCCGCCAGTCTCCGCAGAAGTAGAGGCGCTCCAGCCTCGGCGGGATGGGATCCGGCACGAGCCCGTTGCACACCCGCGGCCGGTCGTACCCGCCGTGCTCCTCCGCCGGCTTCACGTGCTGGTCCGCCGGCTTCACGTGCCCGGCGGCCGGCTTCGGGACCGGGGTGGCGGACAGGGCATGCACGACGCCGCTCGTACGGCTGTCGTCCGGAGGCGCGGACGCCGCGGACGGGACGGAAGCGCCGAGCGCCAGGGAGCCGGTCAGACCTCCCAGAGCCGCGAGGCTCGCACACCAATGTGACCTTCTCACCAAACCTCCTGCGGGATACGTGTCCGGATCGCACGGCCTCGCGCAGCTGGAGGCGCGGGGAACCGGCCGGAATGTCGGGATCACTCAAACCGCAGGCGACGGACGCGGGCGAGCGGACGTGCCGGAACGCGCCCGAAAGGGTCTGGGCTTCATTCCGTTGCGGCCGGCGGGCCGGTCATCTGGCGGTACCCGCCAGCGGGCGGCGCCTCGCGCCGGGTGCGTCGAAGCGGCCCGTCTCCCCGTCCTTCTGTCTGGTTCACGCCCAGGCGAACACCCGAAGGACAGTCCGTATATCGAACATGACTAACCGGACAACGAACCGTTTCAGGCCATTTTGGTGACGCGGTCCTGACAGAAAGGGTTATCTCCTGCCACTCTTCCCTCGGCTACTTCACAGCAACCTCACAGCTAAGTCCGCTGTGTTGTGCCGTACGACCCCATGCACCTGGTTCCGCGTAACGCCCAGTTCTGCCCGGACGGGTCATCCATCGTCCGGTCTCCCCTGGCCGCGCGACCCGCGGCCATGCAGAAGGAGTCAGTGTTGAGCAGCAGTTCTCCCCACAGACGCACCTCCCACATCACCAAGCGCCGTGTCGCCGGAGTCGCCCTCGTCGGCGTCTCCGCCCTGCTGGCAGCGGCCGTCCAGTCGGGCGCCGCGAGCGCCGCCCCGGAGCAGGCTCCCCGGGCGGGCAGGATCAACCCGGGCGCCGTCGCCATGAAGCTCACCGCCTCACAGCGCGCCGAGCTGATACGCGACGCCGACGCCGCCAAGGCCACGACCGCCAAGGACCTGGGTCTCGGCGCCGGCGAGAGCCTCGTCGCCCGTGACGTCATCAAGGACCACGACGGCACCGTCCACACCCGCTACGAGCGGACGTACCAGGGGCTGCCGGTCCTCGGCGGCGATCTGGTCGTCGACACCTCCAAGTCCGGGAAGACCGGGCACGTCTACAAGGCGACCAAGGCGTCCCTCAAGGTCGCCACCCTCAAGCCCACGGTCGCCGCCGGCACGGCGGAGAAGCAGGCCCTGTCCGCCGCCAAGGCCGCCGGTTCGAAGAGCACCGCAGCCGACCGCGCGCCCCGCAAGGTGATCTGGGCGGGAAGCGGCAGGCCGACCCTCGCCTACGAGACGGTCGTCGGCGGCCTCCAGGACGACGGCACGCCCAACGAGCTGCACGTCATCACCGACGCCGCCACCGGGAAGAAGCTCTACGAGTACCAGGGCATCGAGACCGGCATCGGCAACACCCAGTACAGCGGCCAGGTGACCCTGACGACCACGCAGTCGGGCTCCAACTTCACGCTGAACGACGGTGCGCGCGGTGCCCACAAGACGTACAACCTGAACCACGGGACGTCGGGCACCGGCACGCTGTTCTCTCAGACCAGCGACACCTGGGGCAACGGCACCACGTCCAACGCCGCGACGGCCGGTGCCGACGCGCACTACGGCGCCGCGGAGACGTGGGACTTCTACAAGAACACCTTCGGCCGCAGCGGCATCAAGAACAACGGCGTCGGAGCGTACTCGCGCGTCCACTACGGCAACGCGTACGTCAACGCGTTCTGGGACGACAGCTGCTTCTGCATGACGTACGGCGACGGGTCCGGGAACAACGACCCGCTGACGGCGCTGGACGTGGCCGGCCACGAGATGAGCCACGGTGTCACCTCCAACACCGCGGGTCTGAACTACTCGGGCGAGTCCGGCGGTCTGAACGAGGCGACCTCCGACATCTTCGGCACCGGCGTGGAGTTCTACGCCAACAACTCGACCGACGTGGGCGACTACCTCATCGGCGAGAAGATCGACATCAACGGCGACGGCACACCGCTGCGTTACATGGACAAGCCGAGCAAGGACGGCGGCTCCGCGGACAGTTGGTACTCCGGCGTCGGCAACCTCGACGTGCACTACTCGTCGGGCGTCGCCAACCACTTCTTCTACCTGCTGAGCGAGGGCAGCGGCGCCAAGGTCATCAACGGCGTCAGCTACAACTCGCCCACCTCGGACGGGCTTCCGGTCACCGGCATCGGCCGCGACAAGGCGCTGCAGATCTGGTACCGCGCGCTCACCACCAAGTTCACCTCGACCACCAACTACGCGTCGGCCCGCACCGGCTCGCTCGCGGCGGCGGGTGAGCTGTACGGCACGACGAGCGCCGAGTACACGGCCGTGCAGAACGCCTGGGCGGCCGTGAACGTCGGTTCACGTCCGGGCGGTGGCGGCGGTGGCGGCACGTCGTTCGAGAACACGGCCGACGTATCGATTCCGGACAACGGTGCCGCGGTCACCTCGTCGATCACGGTCACCGGCCGCACCGGCAACGCCCCGTCGAACCTCGCGGTCGCCGTGGACATCGTGCACACCTGGCGCGGTGACCTGGTGATCGATCTGGTCGCCCCCGACGGGTCGACGTACCGCCTGAAGAACTTCAGCTCGTCCGACTCGGCGGACAACGTCAATGCGACCTACACGGTCAACGCGTCCTCCGAAGTCGCCAACGGCACCTGGAAACTCAAGGTCCAGGACCAGGCGGCCCAGGACACCGGCTACATCAACAGCTGGAAGCTGACCTTCCCGTAGACCGCGGCCGACCTCCGCGTGGACCGCGGCGGAAGTCGGTACACGGACAGGATGCCAGGGCGCCGTCCCGGAGGTTCAACTCCCCGGGACGGCGCCCTCTTTTGCCCTGGACGGGGTTTGCGTTGACCCGCTCTTGGCGGCGACCGGCCCGGCATCCGGGAATCCAATTGTTCACCTGATCGACGATTTTCAGCCAAGGTCCTTATGGGCTCCTGACATGTACGCGCCCGGGGTGGCACGCTTCACCCGGCACGGCTCACCCGCACCGCAACTTCACAACCGTCCGTCCGGCCACCCCACGCCGTTCGGACGCCCCCACAAGAAGGAGCTTGCGTGACCCCCCTCTACGCGCGTCACAAGCGCACCACTCTGGCCATCGCCACCGCTGTCGCGGCCGGAACCCTGCTCGCCACCGGTCTGACCACCGGTGCCGCCGCCCAGACCGCGGCACTCCCCGCCGGCAAAACCACCCCCCTCGCCGGTTCGCAGGTCCTGCTGTCCAACTCCGCGCGCACCGCGCTCATCAAGAAGGCCGACGCCGCCACGGCGGAGACGGCCCGGCAGATAGGCCTCGGCGCCAAGGAGAAGCTGGTCGTCAGAGATGTCGTCAAGGACGCCGACGGCACCGTCCACACCCGCTACGAGCGCACGTACAACGGACTTCCGGTCCTCGGTGGCGACCTCGTCGTCCACGAGTCCAAGGCCGGCAAGACCGAAGGCGTGACGAAGGCGACCAAGACGTCCATCAAGGTCGCCTCGCTCAAGCCGCTGGTCACGACCGCCAAGGCCGAGAAGCAGGCGCTCACCGCCGCCCAGGCCGCGGGCTCGGCCAAGACCGCCGCCGACCAGGCCCCCCGCAAGGTGATCTGGGCCGCCACCGGCAAGCCGACCCTCGCCTACGAGACCGTCATCGGCGGCCTCCAGGACGACGGCACCCCCAACGAACTTCACGTCATCACCGACGCGGCCACCGGCAAGAAGCTCTACGACTACCAGGGCATCGAGACCGGCACCGGCAAGACCCTGTACTCGGGCACGGTCACCCTCAACACGACCCTGTCGGGCTCGACGTACAGCCTCACCGACAGCACCCGCGGCAGCCACAAGACGTACAACAAGTCGCACACCACGAGCTCCTCCGCGGGCACGCTGTTCACCGACGCGGACGACGTCTGGGGCACCGGCACGGCCTCCAGCTCCACCACCGACCAGACCGCGGCCGCCGACGCCGCGTACGGCGCGCAGGAGACGTGGGACTTCTACAAGAACACCTTCGGCCGCAGCGGCATCAAGAACAACGGCGTCGGAGCGTACTCGCGCGTCCACTACGGCAGCGCGTACGTCAACGCGTTCTGGGACGACAGCTGCTTCTGCATGACGTACGGCGACGGCACCAGCAACACGCACCCGCTGACCTCGCTGGACGTGGCCGGCCACGAGATGAGCCACGGCGTCACCGCCAACACCGCGGGCCTGAACTACTCGGGCGAGTCCGGCGGTCTCAACGAGGCGACCTCCGACATCTTCGGCACCGGTGTCGAGTTCTACGCGGCGAACTCCTCCGACGTGGGCGACTACCTCATCGGCGAGAAGATCAACATCAACGGTGACGGCACCCCGCTGCGCTACATGGACCAGCCCAGCAAGGACGGCGGCTCCGCCAACTACTGGTCCTCCAGCGTCGGCAACCTGGACGTGCACTACTCGTCCGGCGTCGCGAACCACTTCTTCTACCTCCTCTCGGAGGGCAGCGGCGCGAAGACGATCAACGGAGTCAGCTACAACTCCCCGACCTACAGCGGCTCGACGGTCACCGGCATCGGCCGGGCCGCGGCGCTGCAGATCTGGTACAAGGCGCTGACTACGTACTTCACGTCCACCACCAACTACAAGTCCGCCCGCACGGGCACCCTCTCGGCGGCGGCCGCGCTGTACGGCTCCGGCAGCACCCAGTACAACGCGGTGGCGGCGGCCTGGACCGCGGTCAACGTCAGCTAGTACGAACGTAATCGAACTGAGGCGGCACCCGGCACAGAACCGTGCCGGGTGCCGCCTTACTCTTGCCCCCATGCCCTACACGTACGAGGACGTGGGCGCGACCCGCGAGGACCGCTGCCCCCCGGGCTTCCACCGACTGCATGTCCGCTTCCGGATCGGCGAGGGCGAGGCCGTCTTCCGACGGGCCTCCGAGGCCCTGATGACCTGGGAGCTCCACCGCGCCATGGGATTCGCCATGGTCTCCGACGCCGACAAGGCGGCGCCGGGCGTCGCCGTCACGGTCGGTCTCGGCCCGATCAAGGCCCCCTGCCGCGTCGTCTGGACCGCCGAGGAATACCGGCGCACCGCCTGGGCCTACGGAACGCTTTCCGGCCATCCCGAGTGCGGCGAGGAAGCCTTCATCGTCTCCCGTACCGGCGACGGCACCGTCTGGCTGACGATCACGGCCTTCAGCCGCGCGGCCAAGTGGTACGCCCGTGCGGGCGGCGCCGCGGTCCGAGGCCTCCAGCACGCCTACGCCCAGCGGTGCGGGAAGGTGATGCGGCGGCTGTGCGCGGGGCTCGACAGCTGAACCCGCCCGCGAACGCCGGGCCGGAGAGACATTGCGGAGGCCGACGGCGCCAACGCTGAGGGCGAGCCACGACGCGTGGCTCGCCCTCCGGCGGTCGCGCCCCCGCGCCTCACCGCATCAGCACGCCCGCCCCCTCCCCCATCTCCTCCGAAGGCACCGCCACCAGTCCCAGCTCCGCGCCGGAGGCCAGCAGGCGGTGGGCCGGCAGAATGCGGACCGTGTAGCCGAAGGAGCCCGTGCGGTCGAGGGACAGCGGGCCCTCGTACACCCAGCGGCCCTCCAGGTCGGGGCCGCCGGTCGGTTTCAGCGGGACGCAGACCGCGTCCGCGATGCGGTCGTCCGTGTCGACGCGGCCCGCGACCGCCTGGACCTCCACGTCGTCGGGGGCGAGGTCGCCGAGGCCGACGCGGACGCGCAGCGACAGGGTGGTGCCGAGTTCGGGGGTCGTGGTGGCCGAGGACGCCTCGACATGGTCGACGGTGATCCGCGGCCAGGCGGCGCGGACCCGGGCCTTCCAGGCGGCCAGTTCGCGGGCCGTCCCGGCGGTGAGGGAACGGTGGGCCTGGGCCGCCGGGGCGTACAGGCGCTCCACGTACTCGCGCACCATCCGGCCCGCCAGGACCTTCGGACCGAGGTGGGTCAGCGTCCGGCGGACCATCTCGATCCAGCGGTCCGGCAGACCCGCCTGGCCGCGCTCGTAGAAGCGCGGGGCCACCCGCTGTTCCAGGAGGTCGTACAGGGCCCCGGCCTCCAGCTCGTCCCGGCGGTCGTCGTCGGTCGCGGTGCCGTCCGCGGTCGGGATCGCCCAGCCGAAGTCGGGCTGGAACCACTCGTCCCACCAGCCGTCCAGGACGGAGAGGTTGAGGCAGCCGTTGAGCGCCGCCTTCATCCCGCTCGTGCCGCACGCCTCCAGCGGGCGCAGCGGGTTGTTGAGCCAGATGTCGCAGCCCGGGTAGAGCTTCTGCGCCATCGCCATGCCGTAGTCGGGCAGGAAGACGATCCGGTGGCGCACCCGGGGGTCGTCCGCGAACTTGACCAGCTCCTGGATCAGCCGCTTCCCGCCGTCGTCCGCGGGGTGCGCCTTGCCCGCCACGACGATCTGGACCGGCCGCTCGGCGTGCAGCAGCAGGTCCATGAGCCGGTCGCGGTCGCGCAGCATGAGAGTCAGCCGTTTGTACGAGGGGACCCGGCGCGCGAAGCCGATGGTGAGGACGTCGGGGTCCAGCACTCCGTCGATCCAGCCGAGTTCGGCCGTGCCGGCGCCGCGCTGACGCCAGGACGCCCGGAGCCGGTCCCGTACCTCCAGCACCAGTTGTTCCCGCAGCACCCTGCGCAGGTCCCAGATCTCCTGGTCGGCGATCTCGGCCACCGCGTCCCACCGGTCCGAGCCGCCGACGGTCAGCGCGTCCTCGGTGCGCTGCGCGCCGATCTGCCGGGCGCCCAGGCGGAAGACCTCGGGCGCCACCCAGGTCGGCGCGTGGACGCCGTTGGTGACCGAGGTGATCGGCACCTCCTCGGGGTCGAAGCCCGGCCAGAGCCCGGAGAACATCTCCCGGCTGACCTGGCCGTGCAGCAGCGAGACCCCGTTCGCCCGCTGGCCGAGGCGCAGGCCCATCACGGCCATGTTGAAGAGGTTCGGCTCACCTCCGGGATAGGTCTCCATGCCGAGGGCGAGGATGCGCTCCACATCGATGCGCGGGAGCTCGGCGTCGGCGCCGAAGTGGCGGGCGACCACCTCACGGTCGAAGCGGTCGATGCCGGCGGGCACCGGGGTGTGGGTGGTGAAGACCGTGCCGGCCCTGACCGCCTCCAGGGCGGACGCGAAGTCCAGCCCCTCGTCGGCGAGTTCGGCGATCCGCTCCAGACCGAGGAACCCCGCGTGCCCCTCGTTCGTGTGGAACACCTCGGGCTGCGGGTGCCCGGTCAGCCGGCAGTACGTCCGGACCGCCCGCACCCCTCCTATACCGAGCAGCATCTCCTGCAGCAGACGGTGTTCGCTGCCGCCGCCGTACAGCCGGTCGGTGACCCCGCGTTCGCCGAGGTCGTTCTCCTCGACGTCGGAGTCGAGCATGAGCAGCGGGACGCGGCCGACCTGGGCGAGCCAGATCCGGGCGCGCAGCGCGCGGCCGCCGGGCAGGGCGAGGGAGACCTGGGCGGGCGTGCCGTCGTCCTCGCTCAGGGGCACGACGGGCAGTTCGTTGGGGTCGAGGACCGGATAGTGCTCCTGCTGCCAGCCCTCGCGGGACAGGGACTGGCGGAAGTAGCCGTGCCGGTAGAGCAGGCCAACGCCGATCAGCGGGGCGCCGAGGTCGCTGGCGGCCTTGAGATGGTCGCCCGCGAGGATGCCGAGGCCCCCGGAGTACTGCGGCAGCGCGGCGGTGATGCCGAACTCGGGCGAGAAGTAGGCGATGGCGGCGGGCAGGTCGGAGGTCTGCGTCTGGTACCAGCGGTCGCCGGTCACGTACTCGCGCAGGTCGTCGGAGACCGCGGCGAGACGGCGCAGGAAGCGGCTGTCGTCCGTGAGCTCCGCGAGCCGGCCGGCCGACACGCTGCCGAGCAGTCGTACGGGGTCGCCGCCGCACGCGGCCCAGCGCTCGGGGTCGACGGACTGGAAGAGGTCGCGGGTCTCGGCATGCCAGGACCAGCGGAGGTTGCGGGCCAGGTCACTGAGCGGGTGAAGGGCTTCGGGGAGAACGGGTCGGACGGTGAATCTGCGGATCGCCTTCACGAGTTCCACCTTCACACAGGACGTACGCGGCAGAGGGACGCACGGCGTTGTGCGGCCTTCGTCACCCACGACGTTAGCGGCGAGGGTGCCTTCGCGACACGGCGCATCGCGGCACGACCCCGGATGGGGCCAAGCGTGTGACGTCGGCGAGAAATCGACGCAACCTTCACGGACACCCCGTGGACGGCATGGCCGATTCCGCCCTCATGGGCGGCCTTGTGGTGCTTCGCACCGCACGAGAGGCTCACCGGGTGACGTACGGCCGGGCCCTGCCCAGAACGGTCGGCTCCGGCCTCGGTACGTCGAGTTGAGGAGGGGAACTCAAGTCATGGCACGGACGAGCAAGTGGCGTCTGCGCTGGGCGGTGGGTCTCACCGCGGTCACGACGGCCGCGGTGCTTTCGGCCATCGCCCCGCCCGCGCAGGCGGCCCCGGAGGGGCAGATACTCGGAGCGGGGGAACCCGGCTCCGTCAGCGGGAGCTACATCGTGACGCTCAAAGGGGGTACGCGGGCTCCGTCGTCGGCCGGCGCGGGCATCGCCGAGCGGTACGGAGCGAGAATCAGCCACACCTACGGCACGGCTCTCAACGGCTTCGCCGTGCGGGTCGACGAGAGACGGGCCCGGCGGCTCGCAGCGGACCCGCGCGTGGCCTCGGTCGTCCAGGACACCCGGGTGACGCTCGACCGCGTCCAGGGGAACCCGCCCTCGTGGGGCCTGGACCGGATCGACCAGCCGAGCCGGCCGCTGGACAAGCGGTACGCGGCACCCGGATCGGCGGGTTCGGGGGTGACCGTATACGTCATCGACACCGGCATCCGCATCACGCACAAAGACTTCGGGGGCCGGGCGAGCTACGGCTGGGACTTCGTCGACAACGACGGGACGGCGCAGGACGGCAACGGCCACGGCACCCATGTCGCCGGAACCGTCGCCGGAACCGGGTACGGCGTCGCCAAGAAGGCCAGGGTCGTCGCCGTGCGCGTCCTCGACGACAAGGGGGCCGGCTCCACCGCCCAGGTCATCGCGGGCATCGACTGGGTCACCCGGCACGCGAGGAAGCCGGCCGTGGCCAATCTCAGTCTCGGCGGGTACGCCAACGCCCAATTGGACGCGGCCGTCCGCAACTCCATCGCCTCCGGCGTGACCTACACGGTCGCGGCGGGCAACTCCGGGCTGCCGGCCTCGCTCTACTCCCCGGCCCGGGTCGCGCAGGCGCTCACGGTGGGCGCGAGCGACCGGAGCGACGCGCGGGCGAGCTTCTCGAACACCGGATCGTCCCTCGACCTGTTCGCGCCGGGGGTGGACATCACGTCGGATTCGTACACCAGCGATTCGGGCAGGGCGACGTACTCGGGTACGTCGATGGCGAGCCCGCACGCCGCTGGCGCGGCCGCGCTGTATCTGGCGGACCATCAGAGGGCCGCACCGGCCCAGGTGGTGAAGGCGCTGGTGAAGCGGGCGGTCCCGGGAAAGGTGTCGGGTGTCGGCCCGGGTTCACCGAACAGGCTCCTGCAAGTCGGCTGACCCTGGTGGGACGCTGGTACAACCAGGGTGATTCGGCCACACCGCACCGGCCTCGCCTGCCAGGGACGAGGCCGGTCTTGTGTGTAGACATACGCGTGAGTAGTTAACAAAGTGCCGGAATGCTCACCCGCATAGGGTGGGAAGGCTCCTCCGGTACACCCGCAGGCCCCACCTCCCCACACCCTCATCCGCCCACCCACGTTGACGCGGACAGGAGCGGTCATGCCCGCCACGCACCACACGTCGCCACCCCCGACGACCACCCCCGAGACACCCCGAACACGCAAGGCCGAAGCCCGTCCCCGTACACCTGAGAAACCGTCGGCCGCCCCCGGCGGCAGCAGCCCGGCCACCCCCGGCCCGGCCGACTCCACGGCACGCTCCACGACCGCCGGCTCCGCCGCCCCGGGCACCGACACCCCCGTCGCCGGTACGTCCGCCACCGGTACGCCTGCCGCTGATACGTCCGCCGCCGGTACGCCTGCCGCCGGTTCCTCCGTCGCCGGTGAGCCTGCCGCCGGTGCCGCCGGTGCCTCCGTCGCCGTCACGTCCGCCCCGGACACCTCCGCTCCGGGCACCTCCGCTCCCGTCACCTCCGCCACGGACGCGTCCGCTCCCCGCGGCTCCGCGCCCAAGTCGAAGCCGGCCGGGTCCCGGCCCAGCGGGGCCAAGCCCGGGTCCAGGACGGCCAAGTCCGCCGCCAAGACGGGCAAGGCCGTTCCTAAGGCGGGCAAGGCCGCGCCCAGCACCGGCAAAGCCGCCGCCAGGGCGGGCAAGGCCGCCGTCCCCGCCACCCGCACCCCCGATGCCCCCCTCGCTCCCGCCGTCACCCCGGCGACGGCCGTCGGGCGCATCCCCGTCCTCGACGTCCACCCGGTCGTGCAGCACGGGCGCCGTCCCGCGAAGGCGGTGGTGGACGAGGAGTTCGAGGTCTCGGCCACGGTCTTCCGCGAAGGCCATGACGCGGTCGCCGCGAATGTCGTCCTGCGCGATCCGGACGGCCGCCCCGGCCCCTGGACGCCCATGCGAGAGCTGGCCCCCGGCACCGACCGCTGGGGTGCCGGGGTGAGCGCCGACGCGGAGGGCCGCTGGACGTACACGGTGGAGGCGTGGGGGGATCCGGTCACCACCTGGCGGCATCACGCGGGGATCAAGATCCCGGCCGGGATGGACACGGAACTGGTGCTGGAGGAGGGCGCCCTGCTGTACGAGCGGGCGGTCGCCGCCCTGCCGAAGGGGCCCAAGGGCAAGAGCCGCAGGGACACGCTGCTCGGGGCCGTCGACGCGCTGCGCGACACCGGCCGTCCCGTCGCCTCCCGCCTCGCCGCCGCCCTCACCCCCGAGGTGGACGAGGTGCTGGCCCGCCATCCGCTGCGCGACCTGGTGACCTCCTCCGAGCCGTTGCCGCTCCTCGTGGAGCGGGAGCGGGCGCTGTTCGGTTCCTGGTACGAGTTCTTCCCGCGCTCGGAGAGCGGTCGGAGCGGTCGGGGCGGACCGCTGGATCCGCCGGTGCACGGCACGTTCCGTACGGCCGCCGAACGCCTGCCCGCGATCGCGGAGATGGGCTTCGACGTCGTCTACCTCCCGCCCATCCATCCGATCGGTACGACCTTCCGCAAGGGCCCCGACAACAGTCTGTCGGCGACACCGCAGGACGTCGGCGTGCCCTGGGCCATCGGTTCCCCCGAGGGGGGCCACGACGCGATCCACCCGGACCTGGGCACCATCGACGACTTCGACGCCTTCGTGCGCCGGGCCGCGTCCCTCGACCTGGAGATCGCGCTCGACTTCGCGCTCCAGTGCTCCCCGGACCACCCGTGGGTGGAGAAGCATCCGGAGTGGTTCCACCACCGCCCGGACGGCACGATCGCCTACGCGGAGAACCCTCCGAAGAAGTACCAGGACATCTACCCGATCGCCTTCGACCAGGACATGCCGGGCCTGGTCCGCGAGACCGTACGGGTACTGCGCTTCTGGATGGACCACGGCGTACGGATCTTCCGCGTCGACAACCCGCACACCAAACCGGTGGTCTTCTGGGAGCAGGTGATCGCGGACATCAACGGAACCGACCCCGACGTCATCTTCCTCGCCGAGGCCTTCACCCGCCCGGCGATGATGCGGACGCTGGCGGCGGTCGGCTTCCAGCAGTCGTACACCTACTTCACCTGGCGCAACACCAAGCAGGAGCTGACGGAGTACCTCACCGAGCTGTCCGGTGACTCGGCCGCCTGCATGCGGCCCAACTTCTTCGTCAACACCCCCGACATCCTCCACGAGTTCCTCCAGCACGGCGGCCGGCCCGCCTTCGAGCTCCGCGCCGTCCTCGCCGCCACCCTGTCCCCCACCTGGGGCATCTACAGCGGCTTCGAACTCTGCGAGAACGCCCCGCTGCGCGCGGGCGGCGAGGAGTACCTGCACTCCGAGAAGTACCAACTTCGCCCACGGGACTGGGAGTCGGCGGAGCGGGACGGCCGGAGCATCGCGCCGCTGGTGAGCGAGCTCAACGCGATCAGGCGGCGCAGTCCCGCGCTGCGCCGGCTGCGTGATCTGCACTTCCACCACGCCGACCAGGAGGCGGTGATCGCCTACTCCAAGTCCGTCACGGACGCGCGAGGTTCGAACACGGTTGTGGTGGTGGTCAACCTCGACCCCCACCACACCCAGGAGGCCACGATCTCGTTGGACATGCCGCAACTCGGCCTGGAATGGCACGAGTCCGTGCCGGTGCGCGATGAGCTCACCGGCGAGACCTACACCTGGGGCAGGACCAACTATGTGCGCCTGGAGCCGGGAACCCGGCCCGCGCACATCCTCACCGTCCTGCGACCGTCCTCACCGCAGATCGGAGGGTCACCCACCACATGATCGTCAATGAGCCCGTCCCGGACACGTTCGAGGACACCCCGGCCAAGGACCGCGATCCCGAGTGGTTCAAACGCGCCGTCTTCTACGAGGTCCTGGT
>NZ_JBIAIQ010000031.1:0-105179 GCF_042871525.1 Streptomyces sp. NPDC005784 | reverse complement strand
GCCCCGCGCGGGGGGGGCCCCCCCCCCCCCCGCCCGGGGGGGGGGGGGGGGGGGGGTGTTTTGGGGGGGGGGGGGGGGGGGGGCGGGCCCCGCCCCCCCCCCACAACGAACCCGGCCCGGAGACCGCCCGGAGGGCTACGCGTCGATACGCGACCGATCCAACGTCGCAGCCGAGCTCGAAATGAACTCCTTGCGCGGAGCCACGTCGTTCCCCATCAGGAGATCGAACACCTGCTCGGATGCTTCGAGGTCGGAGATGTTGATCCGGCGCAGCGTCCGGAACCGCGGATCCATCGTCGTCTCGGCCAGCTGATCGGCGTCCATCTCACCGAGACCCTTGTACCGCTGGATCGAGTCCTTGTAGCGCACACCCTTGCGCTGCAGTTCCAACACCGTCTCCCGCAGCTCACGGTCCGAGTACGTGTACACGTACTTGTCCTGCCCCTTCTTGGGCTGGCTGAGCTCGATCCGGTGCAGCGGCGGCACCGCCGCGAACACGCGCCCGGCCTCGACCATGGGCCGCATGTAACGCTGGAACAGCGTGAGCAGCAGAATCCGGATGTGCGCGCCGTCGACATCGGCGTCGACGAGAAGAATGATCTTCCCGTAACGCGCCGCGTCGATGTCGAAGGTCCGCCCGGAGCCCGCCCCTATGACCTGGATGATCGCACCGCACTCGGCGTTCTTCAGCATGTCCGTCACGGACGCCTTCTGAACGTTGAGGATCTTGCCCCGGATCGGCAGCAGCGCCTGGAACTCGGAGTTCCGGGCCAGCTTCGCCGTACCCAGCGCGGAGTCGCCCTCGACGATGAACAGCTCGCTGCGCTCGACGTCGTCACTGCGGCAGTCGGCGAGCTTGGCGGGCAGCGAGGACGACTCCAGAGCCGTCTTCCGGCGCTGCGCGTCCTTGTGCTGACGGGCGGCGATCCTCGTACGAGCGGCGGCGACGGCCTTCTCCATGACGACCCGCGCCTGCGCGGCCTCGTCCCGCTTCGCGGAGGTCAGGAACGCCTTCAGCTCCTTGGTCACCACGTTCGTCACGATGCGACGGGCGGCCGAGGTACCGAGGACCTCCTTGGTCTGCCCCTCGAACTGCGGCTCGGCGAGACGCACGGTGACGACGGCCGTGAGGCCCTCCAGCGCGTCGTCCTTGACGATGTCGTCCTCGGCGACCCGCAGCATCTTCTTGGCCCGCAGGACCTCGTTCATCGTCTTGGCGACGGCCTGCTCGAAGCCGGCGACATGGGTGCCGCCCTTGGGCGTGGCGATGATGTTCACGAACGACTTCAGGTTCGTGTCGTAACCGGTGCCCCAGCGCATCGCGACGTCGACGCCCAGCTCACGGGTGACCTCGGTCGGAGTCATCTGCCCGTGGTCGTCGAGGACCGGGACGGTCTCCTTGAAGGTGCCCTGCCCGAAGAAGCGGAGAACGTCGCAGACCGGCTTGTCGGCGGCCAGGTACTCGCAGAACTCGCTGATCCCGCCGTCGAAGCGGAACGACTCCTCGCCCTTGCTGCCGCCGTCGCCGAGCCCGTATTCGTCACGGACGACGATGGTCAGGCCCGGCACCAGGAAGGCGGTCTGGCGGGCACGCTGGTGGAGGTGCTCCAGGGAGAGCTTGGCATCCTTGAGGAAGATCTGGCGGTCGGCCCAGTAGCGCACGCGTGTGCCGGTGCGGGTCTTCGGGATCCGCTTGAGCTTGCGCAGCCCGCTCGTCGCGTCGAAGGCGGCGTCGGGGCCGTCGGCCCGGAAGGCTCCCGGCGTGCCGCGGCGGAAGCTCACGGCGTGGGTCTGGCCATTGCGGTCCACCTCGACGTCCAGCCGGGCGGAGAGCGCGTTCACCACGGAGGCGCCCACGCCGTGCAGACCGCCCGAGGCAGCGTACGAGCCGCCACCGAACTTGCCGCCGGCGTGCAGCTTGGTCATGACGACCTCGATGCCGGAGAGGCCGGTCTTGGGCTCCACGTCGACGGGGATGCCACGGCCGTTGTCCCGCACCTCGACGGAGGCGTCGTCGTGCAGGATGACGTCGATGTGGTCGCAGTAGCCCCCCAGGGCCTCGTCCACGGAGTTGTCGATGATCTCCCAGAGGCAGTGCATCAGGCCGCGGCTGTCGGTCGACCCGATATACATGCCCGGGCGCTTCCGCACTGCCTCGAGCCCCTCAAGGACGAGCAGGTGCCGCGCGGTGTAGTTGGAACCGTCCCGGTCTGCTCCGGTCAGCAGCGCTGTGGACGGCACGGACGTCTCGGCGGTCACGCGGTTCGCTCCTCGCTGAATTTCATGGGAGACCCTTTTGGGTAAGGGCCGGCTTCGGTCGCCGCTCAGAGGGTACCGAGGCCTGGTAGAGCCGTTGTAGCACCACCCTCGCATGAACTCACACTAGTCCAGGGTCGCATGGGTGTTCGATCCCTCGATGGAGTGAAGTACATATCACGTTCCCTTCGAGGCATGAACCATTTAGGCTCCGGGCACGTCCTCATGAACAACCGGCAATCCAGCCGGGAGGACCGACACCTGACAGACAGCGCGAACCCGTACAGACACGAAGACACGCAATACGGCTCATTCGCCGCCAACCGGCAGCAGACAGCCGGCTCGAAAGAAAATTTCGAGGAAAAGCCGCGAGCGGGAACGTTTTCGGCCTGGTTGGATGTTGACCCTGGTACGACAGCTCGTCGAGCTAGAGAAGAGGCGACGTGACTACTGTTCTGACCCCCGCGAGCCCGCTGACGGCCGCTGACCGCTGCGACCGTTGCGGCGCCCAGGCATATCTGCGCGTCGTCCTCCTGAGCGGCGGAGAACTGCTCTTCTGCGCCCACCACGGTCGCAAGTTCGAGCCGGAACTCAAGAAGATCGCCGCTGAGATACAGGACGAGACGGAGCGGCTCACGTCCGTTCCCGAGAGCGTCAACGACGAAGATCGCTGACCCTTCACATCAACGACGAGCGGGTGCCGGCGACAGGCCGGTGAGTGGGCGGTCACCCCCTGGACACAGGGAGTGACCGCCCACACTCGTACCGCATCACCAAGAACTCTCAGCGGCGCGCGTCGAGCGCTTGGACCACCTCCGAGACCCGTGTGTAGACACCCGGGCTCCCTGCTCGCCCGCAGCCGCTCCCCCACGACACCAGTCCGATGAGACGACCCTGGGCGACCAGCGGCCCGCCACTGTCCCCCTGACAGGCGTCATGGCCGCCCGCGGGCTCCCCGGCGCACACCATGGACACCGCGTCGTAGGTCCCGGCCTCACTGCCGGGATAGGCCCGCTCGCACGAGCTGTCGGACAGCACGTGCACATCCGCGGCCCGCAGGCTGCTCGCGTAGTCGCCGCCGCCCGTCAGGTCGCCCCAGCCGTAGACCACGGCGGCCGTACCCGGCTCGTACGCCGGATCGCCCGAGGGGGCCATACGGATCGCGGAGGCGGCCGGCAGCGGCTCGGCGAGGGTCAGCACGCCGAAGTCCCCGGCGTTCGTATCACTGTCGTAGTGCGGGTTGACCCAGATGTCGCGTACGGGGATCTCCTTGCCGTCGCCGGTCGTCAGGTCCTCGCGCCCCGCGATGACCTTCAGATCGCCCGCCTGGCGCGGCGGCGCCCCCAGCACGTCGTCTCCGAGGCAGTGGGCCGCGGTCACGACCGTCGTAGGACCGATGACGACTCCTCCGCAGAACTGCCCCGCGCGCGTACCCCCGAACCGGTCACGACTGGACAGCGCGACCGTCCACGGACTCTTCGAGATCTGGACCGGACGACTTCCGATGACAACGCTGTCGGAGGACGCCAGGGCGGGGGACGTCAGTGGTATCACCGCTGCGGCGGCCACAAGGGCCAGCATCGGGACATAGGCACGGCGCATGTGTGCTCCTCACACTGGGATGGTCGTGGAACACCCAGAGTGATCCAGTGAGCGGAGGCACGCACTCCGTCCGCGCATACGACGAGGGCCCGACCCCCATGGGGAGTCGGGCCCTCGTCGAGGTGCGGCCGAGGCCTAGTCGAGGTAGTCGCGCAGCACCTGGGAGCGCGACGGGTGACGCAGCTTCGACATGGTCTTGGACTCGATCTGGCGGATCCGCTCACGGGTCACCCCGTACACCTTGCCGATCTCGTCGAGGGTCTTCGGCTGACCGTCGGTGAGACCGAAGCGCATCGAGACGACGCCCGCCTCGCGCTCGGACAGGGTGTCGAGAACAGAGTGCAGCTGCTCCTGGAGGAGCGTGAAGCTGACCGCGTCGGCCGGGACGACGGCCTCGGAGTCCTCGATGAGGTCACCGAACTCGCTGTCGCCGTCCTCGCCCAGCGGGGTGTGCAGCGAGATGGGCTCGCGGCCGTACTTCTGGACCTCGATGACCTTCTCAGGGGTCATGTCGAGCTCCTTGGCCAGCTCCTCCGGGGTGGGCTCACGGCCCAGGTCCTGGAGCATCTGGCGCTGCACGCGCGCGAGCTTGTTGATGACCTCGACCATGTGCACCGGGATACGGATGGTGCGGGCCTGGTCGGCCATGGCGCGGGTGATCGCCTGACGAATCCACCAGGTGGCGTACGTCGAGAACTTGTAGCCCTTGGTGTAGTCGAACTTCTCGACGGCGCGGATCAAACCGAGGTTGCCCTCCTGGATGAGGTCCAGGAAGAGCATGCCGCGACCGGTGTAGCGCTTGGCCAGGGAGACCACCAGACGGAGGTTGGCCTCCAGGAGGTGGTTCTTGGCGCGGCGGCCGTCCTCGGCGATGATCTCCAGCTCGCGCTTGAGCTTGGGAGCGAGCTTGTCGGCGTTGGCCAGCTTGTCCTCGGCGAACAGACCGGCCTCGATGCGCTTGGCGAGCTCGACCTCCTGCTCGGCGTTGAGCAGCGGGACCTTGCCGATCTGCTTGAGGTAGTCCTTGACCGGGTCGGCGGTGGCACCGGCGGCGGCGACCTGCTGCGCGGGCGCGTCGTCCTCGTCCTCGTCGGACAGGACGAAGCCCTGGGCGCCGTCCTCGGCGGGCTCCTCGGCTCCGGACTTGCCCGGGGTCTCCTCGACCGCCTCGTCGTCGACGAGCTCGGCGTCGTCCTTCTTGGCGCTCGTCTTCTTGGCCGCCGTCTTCTTGGCGACCGTCTTCTTGGCGACGGCCTTCTTCGCCGTCGTCTTCTTGGCTACAGCGGCCTTGCCTGCGGACGCGTCCTCGGCCGAATCGTCGGCGAGGGCAGCCGGAGCCGCGGTGGCAGTGGCCTTCTTGGCAGTCACCGTCTTGGCCGCCACCGTCTTGGTGGCGGTGCGCTTGGCCGGACTCTTCGCTGCGACGCTCTTTCGGGTGCGCTTGGGCTCCGCGGCACTGACCATCAGCGTCACACCCTCTTCCTCGAGGATCTGGTTGAGGCTGCGCAGTACGTTCTTCCACTGAGTGGCCGGAATCTGGTCAGCTTCGAAGGCCCGACGCACGTCATCGCCGGCGATCTGCCCCTCAGCCTTTCCCCGCTCGATGAGCGCCATGACAGAGACGGACTCGGCGATCTCCGGCGGGAGCGTACGGGATGTGCTGGCCGACACGAACAACCTCTCGGAACGTTGGAAAACGGCTTCCGGCCCCGTCCATTGTGGACAGGAACCGACGACCGCCGACTGGGGATGGGCCGACGGCGCGGGCGGGGGCCGGGAAGATACACAGCGCCACACACGGCGTCTGTATTCCCTCCTCGGCTATCACCTCTTAGGTCATCGCGCTGCCCCGAAGAGCGTTACGCCCAATCTACGTGGCCCGAGTCACACCCCGTAAGAACCCAAAAGATGGCAGATCCTGTCAGACCAGGTCAGATCATGATCCGCCGCCCGGTCGCGCCGTCGGGACCCCATCGAATCCCCGAAGGATTCGATGGGGTCCCGCCGAGCGATGGTTCGTCGGCCTGGCAACGCCACGGGCGCGTACGCACTCCGGACCGCGTCACCCTCGGTGCGCGATCAGTGCTCGCGCGGCGCGGGCACGACACGCTCCACCTCGGGGTGGACGGCGAGGAGCTGCCGCATGGCCGTCTCGGCCGCCGCGCCGTCGGCGGCCGCGAGGGCGTCGGCGATGCGGGCGTGGTGTCCGAGCGAGGCGTCGTTCGGCCGGTCACAGCCGGTGATCGGACCTCCGGAGACCTGGAGCGCCGCCGACACGATCCCGGAGAGGTGCTCCAGCATCCGGTTGCCCGCGAGCTGGATGAGCAGCGAATGGAACTCGGCGTCGGCCCGCGAGAAGGTGAGGGAGTCACCCTGGGACATGGCGTGGCCCATGATCTCGACCATGTCGCCGAGCCGCTGCTGGATCTCCTCGCGTCCGTGTCCGGCCGCGAGGCGCGCGGCGAGCGGCTCGATGGTCCAGCGGAGCTCACTCAGCTCGCGCCGCTGGTCGTCCCGCTGCGGTCCGAAGGCCCGCCATTCGATGATGTCCGGGTCGAGGAGGTTCCAGTCGCTGACGGGACGCACGCGCGTGCCGACATTCGGGCGGGCGCTGACCAGCCCCTTGGCCTCCAGGACGCGGAGCGACTCACGGACGACGGTCCGGGAGACCTCGAACCGCTGGCCGATCTCCTCGGGCACGAGCGGACGGTCCGCGCCGAGGTCTCCGGAGACGATCATCTGGCCCAGTTGCTGGACGAGTTGGCCGTGCAGTCCGCGTCCACGGCTGCCGGCGGCGCGTCGGCCGACACGGCCGAGCTCCGGCTCGGCGCTCTCCCACACAGGGGGGCCCACGCGGTCGACACCGGAAGCGTCGGTATAGGGGTAACGGTCGAGTTCGCCCGGTCCGGCCAGGCCGGAGTCTGAGGAACGGGCGGCGGTCATCATGGTCTGCGCAAGGGTACTCACGGGTCTTTTGTCGGCGCCGACTCCAACTCCCTTGAGGTCTTTGGTGAAAAGCACACGAAAGGGTGATCGCTCACCCCGTCGCAATTGACGCCTTATCGGAAAGAAATGAGCGTTCTTCGGGGAGTTGTGCGCACAGGGGGAACGGAAGGGTGCGGACGGTCGTCATCGGACCCGGCTCCGCAGGGTCGTGAGCAGATATGCGCAGAGCAGGGCGGTCAGCGACAACATCAGCGCTCCGCCCACAGGTTGGGCGAGTACCCGCACGCCCGCCGCCAGGTAGCGCTCCCCACCGAACGGCCACTGCATGAGAACCAGTTCCCGAAGCCGCTCGGGGAACCCGGCCGCCGACCGCACAGACGGCCCCTGCGAGACCTTTTGTACGAGCGGTACGACGACGACCGGCACGGCGAGCACCGCCGCGAGCCCGGCGGCGGTGGACCGGAAGATGCCTGCCGCCAGCACGCCGGCCCACGCGCAGCCCACCACGAGCCCGAACCAACTCGCGCTCAGCGAAAGCCAGTCCGACGGAACTCCGGTGAGCTCCCGTCCGTAGACGAGGTAGAGCATTTCGAGGTCGCATCCCACCGTGAGGAACGCCAGCGTCAGCGCGGTGGCCGACGCGACGAGGAGCTTGGCGCTCAGCAGCCCCAGCCGGCGCGGGACGGTGCCCCGGTCCGCGGCCAGGGCGGGGTGACGGAACTCCTCGCCGAAGGCGACGGCGCCCAGCAGCCCGGCGCCGAGCGCGGCGGGCGGCAGCGGAAGTTCCCGCGGCCACGCGGCCAGCAGGCGCGGTTGAGGCGTGTGACCGATTCTGGCCAGCAGGACGGACAGGAGGACCGAGGCGATGAGAACAGCGGCCGCGGTGAGATAACCGGTGCCGACGCCGGTGGCTCTGCGCAGTTCGTAGCGCAGGGGGCGCAGCGGGCTCCGGGCGTGGCGTAGGGCGATGGGCGGCGGGAGGGCGGAGAGGTCGTTCGCGGCCGGTGCCTCGGCGGGGCACGACTCGTCGGCAGGGTGCTCACCCTCCTCGTCGGCGGGGGTTGTCGCCGGCCCCATGTCACCTGTCTCGTCGGCGATTTGGTGTACGAGGATGCCGTGCCGGAAGGCCGTCTCGCCGATGTCGGCGCAGGTGCTGCCGTACACCGAGAGCCGGTTGCCCTCCTCGCGCACGACTTCGACGGAGCGCTGCGCCGTGCGGGCCTCCTTGGTCAGGAGGGAACCGAGCCGGGCGGCGTGCGGGCTGCGGACGGCGACCCGTGGCCGGAGCCGGGTGCGGGCGAACTCCGCGGCCTCCTGGTCGGCGACGAGGCGGCCCTGGTCCAGGGTGACGACCCGGTCGGCGGTTCGCGCGGCCTCCTTGGGGTCGTCCGTGGTGAACAGCACCGTGCCGCCCTGTGTCGCGTGTGCGCGCAGAATCCCGTGCAGCCAGCGGCCCTCTCTGACGGACAGTCCGTCCGCGGGGTCGTCGAGCACGAGGGTGTGCGGGTCGGACAGGAGCGCGCAGGCCAGGCCGAGCCGGCGGTCCATACCGCGGGAAAGCTTGCCCAGCCGCTCGTCGCGGAGGCTGACGAGCCCGACCACTTCGAGGACTTCGTCCGCACGGCGCACGGGTACGCCGGCGGCGGCGCACAGCATGCGGAGCTGGCCGCGAACCGTGCGCGCGGGATGTCCCGGTACCTCGCCCATGAGCACGCCGACTTCGCGCGAGGGATGGGCGATCCGATGCAGCGGCCTGCCTCGGAAGTAGGTGATTCCACGGCCCTGTCGAAGTTCGAGCATGAGCTTCAGCGCCGTCGTCTTGCCCGCGCCCGGGGCTCCGAGGAGCGCTGTGACGTGGCCCGCGGGCGCCTCGAAGGACACGTCGTCAACGGCGGGCGGACGTGCCTTGCGGGTGTTGCTGGTCAGTCCGATGGCCTGGATCACCCAAAGCAAGATAGCGCTACATTTCCGATTTTTCGGGCACCATGCGGCTCATCTCCGACTGGCCTCGCGGCTCTCGCGAACACGCCAAGGCTCAGGGGCCCAAAACCGTGTTCGCCGCCCTCCTCAGACCTCGGGGCGCAGCATCGGCGGGTTGAGCAGCGTGGCGCCGCCCGCGCGGAACAACTGGGCGGGGCGCCCGCCCTGGCGTGTGGTCGTGCCCCCGGTGGGCACCAGGAAGCCCGGCGTGCCGGTCACCTTGCGGTGGAAGTTGCGCGGGTCGAGCACCACACCCCACACGGCCTCGTAGACGCGGCGCAGCTCGCCCACCGTGAACTCGGTCGGGCAGAAGGCGGTCGCCAGCGACGAGTACTCGATCTTGGACCGGGCGCGCTCCACGCCGTCCGAAAGGATCTGCGCGTGGTCGAAGGCGAGCGGCGCCGCCTGTTCCCCGTCGCGTCCGTACCCTCCCTGTTGCAGCAGTTCCTCGACCGGGGCCCAGCGTGCGCTGTTCGCGTCGCCGCCCGCCCGGGGCGCGGGCAGGTCGGGGGCGAGGGCCAGATGCGCGACGCTCACCACTCTCATCCGGGGGTCACGCTTGGGGTCACCGTAGGTCGCGAGCTGCTCGAGGTGCGCACCGTTGTCCTGCGCGGGCACGGAGGGGTCGTGGGCGCACAGGCCCGTCTCCTCGGCGAGCTCGCGTGCCGCGGCCTGGGCGAGGTCCTCGTCGGTCCTTACGAAGCCGCCAGGCAGTGCCCATCGCCCCTGGAACGGCTGCTCGCCCCGTCGTACCGCCAGCGCGCACAGGGCATGGCGGCGCACGGTCAGCACGACCAGGTCCACGGTCACGGCGAAGGGCGGAAAGGCTGACGGGTCGTAGGGCATGCCGCGATCATAGTCGTCTGCCTGACGATAAACACCTCCTTCGGGAGCCCTGTCCATGGCTGATCGACTTCCGTCCGGTACGGCACCCCGCGGCCGAGGGCCATCGACCCGAGACGCTTCCCGCGACGTCACATCCCCAGCTGCAGTCCGTCGCCGGCCTCCTCCACCATGGCGAGACCGAGTCCGCTGACGCGTACGGAGAAGGGGGCGCCCGAGATCCGCAGGCCCGTCAGCGCGATCTCTCCCAGGGGCGCGGCCCGGAACGGGCTCAGCGTCACGGTTCCCGCGGGCGCATCGGGGCGGATCCCGGCCAGGGAGGTGAGCAGCAGCACCCCGGCGGCGGCGGAGGTGGCCGCGGGCCGGGAGGCGGCCGGATGGGGAAGCGGGGCGCCGCCCCGCGTGCGCTGCTCCCCCGCGTACATCTCGGGCAGCCGGTTGCCGAAGGACTCGGCCGCCGCCAGAACGCCGCGCAGCAGTGCGGCGGCCTCCGTCTCGTAGCCCGCGGCGGCGAGCCCGGTGACGGCGACGGCCGTCTCCTGGACGCGCACGGCCCCGCTGCGATGGCCGAACGGGTTGTACGCCGCTTCCTTCGCCCCGAGGCTGCGCAACCCCCAGCCCGAGTCCATGGCCGGGCCGCCGAGCAGTCGCGCGAGCTGTTCGGTCCGCGCCTTGTCGAGCAGACCGGGGGCCAGCTCTCCGGAGCCCAGCAGACCGGTGTCGAGGAGATGGGCGGTGCTCGAACCGAGCTGGGGCACGAGGCGCCCGTCCGGGGTGCGGGCGCCGGCCGGGCGGCCACCGGCCCGGTCCTCGACCCAGAAGTCGTCACGGAACGCCGTCCGCAGCGCCTGGGCCCACTGGCGCAGCCCCGCGCCACCCGTCCGACCGTGCGCGTCGAGCAGATCGGCGCCGAGCAGCGCCGCACGGTGCGCGTGCGCCTGTGTCTCGCAGCGGAGCGGTCCGCCCGGCTGCGGGTCGGGCAGATACGTGCTGTCGCCGACCGTGGTCCGCAGCCAGTCCAGACACCGCTCGGCCGCGGGCAGCAGCTCCTCGACCTCCCGCTCGGCCAGTCCCCAGCGCCGGGCCTCCGCGAGAAGCACGGGAAAGAGCAGTGTTGCCTCGGTCGCCGTGCATCCCGGCGGCAGGTGCGGCCCGCTGTCCCGGAGCGGTCCCGGAATCAGTCCGGAGCGTGGTCCCGGACCGGCGAATTGGGTGCGGGCGAGGGTGCGCAGCGTGCCCGCGGCGAGACGCGTGCCGAGCGGCAGGGTCATCCGGGCCGCGGCCAGCGCCTCGGCCGGCGCCAGGCCGCAACGCCAAGGTGCTCCCGCCGCGAGGTGTGTGTCGGCCGGATGCCCGGGGTCGCGCAGCAGCAGGGCCCGAAGGTCATCGACGCAGGTACGCAGGAGCGCTTCGACCCCGGGCTCGTCGCTCAGCACCCGGGCCTCGGCGAACGGGCTCGCCGAGCCGCGGCCCACCGCTCTGACCGGCCCCTGACCGTCCGGCCGGACGTGCAGTTCCAAGGTGAGGGTTCCGCCCGGCGGCAGTTCGAGTTCCCAGCGCAGCAGTCCCGCCGAGGCCAGGGCGTCTGTTGGTGGCGGGTCGGCGGTGACGGTCACGAACCCCGTGGGGCAGGACCAGCGCAGGCCGGCGGCGTGGACGCTGGCCGGCCGTTCGGTGCCGGCCCGGCCCGAGGCGACGTCGCCCAGTTCCGCGAGATCCGTCCCGAGGGCGACCTCGACGGGCAGGCGCAGTGCCCGAGAGGCCGAGCTGCGCAGGGTGATCAGCTCGGTGCCGTCCGCATGGCGTGTCCTTTCGACGACCACGTCCGGGTCCGGACCTGCGTCGGGCGAGGCGCGCAGCGTACCCACGAAGCGGGCTCGGTCGGCCGCGAGCATCCGGGCCTGCACCGCGAGCGGTTCCCGGCCCGCGACCCGGACCTGGCAGCGGGACAGTATCCGCCGACCCGCCATGTAGAACCCCTCCAGCCCACGGCCGGAAAGCTGTCCCTCCTCCGTGGAGATCACCAGTCCTGGAAGAGCGACACAGATCAGGGTGGTGTGGGCGGGCGGCAGGTCCGCCGGTCGGCCCGGCACGGGAAGGGACATCCGGGGAACGCTGGGGCCTCGCCCGCCCGGGACGGAGGACGCACCGGCGTCGCGGCCGGCTCGTGGGGCCGCCGGGGCTCCCCCACGTCTGACGGGCTGGGCGGACTCGCGCCCGGGCGGAGGGCCGCCGTCGGGGGCCCAGGACGGATGGGGCAAGGGCATGGGGTGGCTTCCTCCGCGCTCGGTGCGCCTGGAGCGCGCTCGGCTCCTGGTGGGGGCTCCGCAGGGTCGCGGGCGTTGCGGCGGCGCAATCCGGCCACGGATTCCGCCACTCAGGTGAACGGGGCAGCCCTGTCCGGGGTCACGCCTTTGCCCCGGGAAGCCGTCCGAATGGCGGTGGGCCGGCCCGCCGGTCGCACGAGCACCCGCCGAGCGGAGGTCGACCGCACAGAAGGTGTCGTGGCCGCCGGGAATCCCACCAGTCAGCGGGAGGACCGGGACGAGGTCCGCCTTCGGGGCGTCGGGAATCCCGCCCGGCCTCGGCCGAGTGGGGTGGCCGGTCTTCGTCCCCAACCCGTCCCGCCGTGCTGTGTCCCAGCCGATCACCTGTCCTCCCCAGCATCCCGCCGACTACTGTCGCCGCGCGCGCTCAGCCGATCGTCCGCCCTGTCCGCTGCTCGCCCCGGTCGGTCACCGGCCGTCGAGGCATCGCCGGCCGGGCGACGCCGTTGGGCACTCGCGGTCCCGGGGCCGCGTCGGCCCGGTCGGTTTCCGCCGTTCGCGGTCGGGCGGGGCTTGCGGCGGCGGCGAGTGGCAGGCGTCGAGGGTGGGGTGTCCGGTACGTGGGCAGAGCGAGTCGGGTCGGCCGCCGGAAGGGGCGCGGCGGAATCGGTCGGCTGCTCCGCGTCCGTCGAGCCAGGGCCCGTACGCTCCGCGCGCAGGCAGCGTCGGACGGATTCCGGATCCAAGCCCTCATTGCATGCCTGGTGGAGAAGGCGGGCGAACAGATAGTCGGGATCGGCGCCGAGAGCCATGGCGAGCGCTTCTCGTGCTTCCAGTTCGTCGCCCATGGACCAGGCGACCCACCCCGCGAGGGTGAGGGGTGCCGCGGCATGCTCTCGGTAGGGACCGACACAGCGACGGGCCAGGGCTCGCCACAGGCGCAGCGCCGGGGCGGCCTCGTCGCCCTCCATCCACTGGGCGGCACGGTCACGGGTCGTACGGTCCTGGAGGCCGAGGATCAGTGTGGCGGCCTCGTCGTTCTCCAGGAGTCCGTCGTCGCGCAGGTCCGACGGACGCGTGCCGGACACGGCGGAAGCGACCGCGAGTCGGTCCCTGATCCGCCGGGCCAGCGCGAGGGCCTCCTCGGCCACCTCGGCGCGGCTGTCGTCCTCCAGGATCCTCGGTACGAGGGCCATGCAGGCCGTGTCGAGCGCCACCTCCTGGCCGAGCGCGGCGGTGGACTCCCAGGGAAGCAGCCTGGCTGTCAGGTCCTTCAGGGACCCGCGCACCTGAAGGCCCGCGTACGTCGCGGCGGCGGCGAGGACGGACGTCCCCGGCAGCCCCATCGACGTGCCTTCGGCCGGGCAGCACCCCTGTCCCGGGCAGGTGTACGACCAGAAACGGCCGTCGGAGATGCAGAGAGCCTCGATCACCGGAACGTCGAGGCGTCCGCAGGCGGTTCGCAGCAGTTGCGCGAGCGGGCGCAGGCGTTCCATGACCTCCAGCCCCGATTCGCCCTTCCCCGGTTCCTGACAGAGGTACGCGACCATGCTCTCGGGGCGGGCGCCTCGACGCTCGCTCCCTTTCACCAGCCCTTGTGCCAGCTGGTCGGAGACGGACGGCCAGTCCTCCGCGCCGGCGGGGATGCCGAGGCGGGCCCGGCCGCCGAACCGGCCCCTCCGCTCCCGGTCGTGCAGGGCGACCAGCACGATGCTGTCCTCGGGGCGGTACCCGAGGAGATAGGGCAGCGCGTCTGCCAGTTCTGCCGGGGTACGGAGGGTCACCTGATGCTCCCCGCCCGGGAGGCCCGCGACGCCCGCATGGTGTTCGTCACCTGCACGGGCCACGCCGCCCCCGTGGTGCAGCCCGCCGGGAATGGCCGTACCGCCGGGAACCTCCGGGTCGGCCTGCCGGTCCGTCCGGTCCCGGCCCTCGCGTCCGGACCGGCCGCCCGGACCGTCCCATCCCTCGCCGGACCCGCCGCCCGGGCCCTCCCACCCGTCTCCGGCACGGCCGCCGGTCCCGCTCCGGCCGCTGTGATTGCCTTCGCCGCCGGATCGATCGCGCCCGGGGTTCCAGCCGCATCCACCGACCGCGCTGATGTTCTCGTCGCCGGACGTGCCGGTCGCTTCGTCGTGATTCGTCATGCGGTGACCATCCCGCGGATCGCGAGATTCCGGTTGGGCCTGTGGATAACCATCACCATGATCACGACAGAAGTTGTCCACAGCTCGACGGATCGTTCGCGCTATGTCAGACCCATCGGGTTGCATGGAGTCATGACCAACGAATACCCGCGACCCACAGTCACTGACAACGCACCCGATGCCGCCCGCGGAGACCTCCGGACCGCTGCCGATGCCGTCCTGGCCCGCCTGGTCGGCGCCCGGACGGGCGAGGCGCGGCTGCGCGAGGACCAGTGGCGCGCCATCGAGGCGCTGGTGGCCGACAAGCGCAGAGCACTGGTCGTGCAGCGCACCGGCTGGGGCAAGTCCGCGGTGTACTTCGTCGCGACCGCGCTGCTGCGCGAGCTGGGCGCCGGACCCACGGTGATCGTCTCGCCGCTGCTCGCGCTGATGCGCAACCAGGTGGAGGCGGCGGCCCGAGCCGGAATCCGAGCACGAACGATCAACTCTTCCAACACGGAGGATTGGGAGACCATCCAGGCCGAGGTGGCGGCGAGCGAGGTCGATGTCCTCCTGGTGAGTCCGGAGCGGCTGAACAATCCCGACTTCCGCGACCAGGTGCTGCCCAAACTGGCCGCGGCCACCGGCCTCCTGGTGGTGGACGAGGCGCACTGCATCTCCGACTGGGGCCACGATTTCCGGCCGGACTACCGCCGCCTGCGCACCATGCTCGCCGACCTCCCGCCCGACACCCCGGTGCTGGCCACCACCGCGACGGCCAACGCGCGCGTGACGGCCGATGTCGCCGAGCAGCTGGGCACCGGAGTGAGTACCGATGCGCTGGTCCTGCGCGGCCCGCTGGACCGGGAGAGCCTGAGCCTCGGCGTGCTGCGACTGGCGGACGCCGCGCACCGGATGGCCTGGCTGGCCGAGCATCTGAACGACCTGCCGGGCTCCGGCATCATCTACACGCTCACCGTGGCCGCGGCCGAGGAGGTCACCGCGTTCCTGCGCCAGAGCGGGTACACCGTGTCGTCGTACACCGGGAAGACGGAGAACGCGGACCGCCAGCAGGCCGAGGAGGACCTGCTCGCCAATCGCGTCAAGGCCCTGATCGCCACGTCGGCGCTGGGCATGGGCTTCGACAAGCCGGACCTGGGATTCGTGGTGCACCTGGGCTCCCCCTCCTCCCCGATCGCCTACTACCAGCAGGTGGGACGCGCGGGCCGCGGTGTGGAGCATGCCGAGGTGCTGCTGCTGCCGGGCAAGGAGGACCAGGCGATCTGGGAGTACTTCGCCTCGATCGCCTTCCCCCCGGAGGAGCAGGTGCGGCGCACCCTGGACGTGCTGGCCCGCGCCGAGCGCCCGCTCTCCCTGCCCGCGCTGGAACCGCTGGTGGACCTGCGCAGGTCCCGCCTGGAGACCATGCTCAAGGTGCTCGACGTGGACGGAGCCGTGCACCGGGTCAAGGGCGGCTGGATCTCCACGGGCGCGCCCTGGACGTACGACACCGAGCGCTACGCCTGGGTCGCCAAGCAGCGGGCGGCGGAGCAGCAGGCGATGCGGGACTACGTATCGACGACCGGCTGCCGAATGGAGTTCCTCCGTCGACAGTTGGACGACGAGGGAGCCACGCCGTGCGGGCGCTGCGACAACTGCGCCGGCGGCCGGTTCCAGACGGCCGTGTCCCCCGCCGCGCTGGACGCGGCGAACGGCGAACTCGGCCGCGCGGGCGTCGACGTCGAGCCCCGCAAGATGTGGCCGACCGGACTGGCGTCCGTCGGCGTCGAGCTGAAGGGACGTATCCCGGCCGGCGAACAGGCCGCTACGGGGCGCGCACTGGGACGACTCTCGGACATCGGCTGGGGCAACAGACTGCGGCCGATACTCGCCCCGCAGGCCCCGGACGGACCTGTTCCGGACGATGTCGCCAAGGCCGTGGTAGGCGTCCTGACCGACTGGGCGAAAGGCCCCGGCGGCTGGGCCTCCGGGCAGCCCGACGCGCAGCCACGCCCGGTCGGCGTGGTGACCATCGCCTCGCGCTCGCGGCCGCAGTTGATCCAGTCGCTCGGTGCGCGGATCGCGGAGATCGGCCGGCTGCCGCTGCTGGGTTCCGTGGAGTACGTCGGCGAGGTGGCGCAGATCGCCCGGAGCAACAGCGCTCAGCGGCTGAAGGCACTCGACGGGGCCCTGACCGTGCCGCCGCGGCTGGCCGAAGCCTTGAAGGAAGCGAGTGGTCCGGTGCTGCTGGTGGACGATGCCACGGAGACGGGCTGGACGCTGGCGGTCGCATCGCGGATGCTTCGCAAAGCGGGTGCCCAGGCAGTGTTGCCGCTGGTCCTCGCCGTACAAGCGTGACTCGTGTGTCGCGATTCGAAACACCGGGCAGGTATATAGGACGCTAATCGCCTGAAAACGGTCTGTGGCCCCAATTGCTCGTTGCCGCAACCCATTTCGCCAGGAAGAATTGAGGTCCGCTCCCCGCACGGTTTGCCCGTGGTCCGGTAGGGCTCTGCTGCGGCGTGCCATTCCCCCAAGTCCGACCCCGCCCGCTGTATGGGCACGTAGCCGAAGGGAGGACCGTGACCTTCGGATTCGCTCCGTCCTCGGCGGCATCCATGTCGACGTCTCCCGACCTGTCCGCCGCTTCCACCAATCCACTGACCCGCATGCTGGAACCCGCCGAATGGGCCTCGGCCGGAATTCCGCTTCTGCGCGATCCCCGTGAGGTCGTGAGCGGCCTCCACGCTCGGCACCGACCCAGACCGTCGACGGCGGTGGTCGCGGTGCTCGACCAGGACGAGCGGCTGATGGCAAGCGCCTCCTTCACGCGGCGTTCGGCACCGGCCGACGGCTGGATGTTCCGCAACGCGCTGCTCGCACAGCTGCGCCGGGTCATCCCGCACGACCTGCGGCGCCGCTCTCCCGCACGCACGGCCGTACTGCTGTACTGCCGGGACGGCGACGCGCGCTGGACGGAGGAGGACGGGGCCTGGATGTGGGGACTGCGGGATGCCTGCACGCTCCACGGACTGCGGTGCGGGGCATACATCACCCTGACGCGTGACGGCTGGCAGGTTCTCGGCGAGGGCCGCGGCGGACGCCGCCCCAACTCCGACTCACCGCCGGAGTTCTTCGCGGGCGAGGTGCTGCCGCCCCTGCCCCGCACGGGAGGCGTCGCGTCGGAGGTCATGCGCCGGGCGGCCGCCCGCTGAGAAGCGGACGAGTCGCGAGGCATCGGCCCGCCCCGGGGGAGGCGGGCCGCGAACGTTCGACCGGGCCCGCTCCAGGGCCGTACGCCTCATGCACAGGTGTGCCACGGACGCACGGCTCGGGCGTGGGGCGCACCCAGGCCCTCGGTCGCCAGAAGGCGCCATTGAGCAAGGCACGGCGGCCGGGTGGTTACACGCATGCCGGGCAATGCGCCCATGCCGCACCAGGCGGCGGATGCCGAAGGCGGACACGGAAAGAGGTCGGTCTCCCACCCTGACGCCGACCTTGAGCAGGAAAATCCGCAGGCAAGGGGCGAACGCCCATCACGGCACCTAGGGCCTGTGTGGAGTTGTGATCAAGGCTGTGATCCGAGGTGTCGGATCCAGAGGAGGCCGGCGCATAATTCGAGTCCGGCCTGGTAGCTTTCAGGCTTTTTGTCGTAACGGACAGCGAGACCGCGCCAGTCCTTGATCTTGTTGATGGTGCGTTCGACGCTGTTGCGGAGCTTGTACAGCTGCTTGTCCCAGGTGACGGGCCGTCCGCCGCGTGAGCCGCGGTTCTTGCGGTGGGCGGCCTGATCCTTCTTCTCGGGGATGACCGCTTTGATCCCACGTTTGCGCAGGTGGGAACGGTTCTGGCGGGACGAGTACGCCTTATCGCCCGCGACTGCGTCGGGCCGGGTGCGGGGCCGGCCGACCGGGCCGGGGACGCGGATCTTGTCCAGGACGGGGATGAACTGCGGACTGTCTCCGGCTTGCCCCGCAGTGATCTTGAGCGAGAGGGGCAGGCACTGCGGCACACAGGACAGATGCGTCTTGGTGGTCAGTCCGCCACGGGAACGCCCCAGGCCGGCAGTGGCGAGTCGGGCCCTGCGGCGACGCCTCACGCGCCGCCGTTCTTCCCGCTCCGGGTCCAGTTGCCCGTCTTGTTCCTGGCCGGCGCCCCCTTTTCCGCGGCGGCCTTCTCCAACGCGTCCAGGATCTCCGGCTCCACGATCATCCCGGCAGCATCATGATGGGCCCGGACCGTGGTCGAGTCCACGCTGACCAGCGACAAGTCCACCAGGCCCCGCTTCGCCGCCTCGGCGATCGCACCCTGGAACACCGCGGTGAACACCCCGGCATCCCGCCACTGCCGAAACCGGCCGTAAACGGTGGACCAATGCCCGAACCGTTCGGGCAACTCCCGCCATTTCGCACCGTTCCTGAACCGCCACACGACGCCCTCGAAGTGCGCCCGCAGATTCTCCGGGTACGGCCCGTACTCACCGACCGGCAGGAACGGGGAGATGAACTCCCACTCGGCATCAGAAAGTTGAGGTCGAGACACCCCACCGTTTTACTCCAAGGCCCCCGACCCTCCTGCGCCGGGGGCCCACGAGATCACAACTCCACACACGCCCTAGCACCACACGAACGAGTGGCCGGCAGAACCTGCGGGCGTGGACGCATTACGGGTACGCCGAAGCGACCGCCGTACAGGTGCCGCCGTGGCGGCACCCTCAGTGTCGCGCCGGGCGCGTTCCGGACCGGGTCCGGAACGCGCTCAGACGCCTGCAGCCAGGACCGAGTTGATCTGCTGCGGGTCGCCGCAGACGATCAGCAGGGCACCGGCCAGGCCGAGGGCCAGGGGCAGTGCGGTGGCGGCAGTCTCGCCGGAACCACCGTTGACCGCGACCACGACCACGGGACGGGAAGCGGCCCGGCGCGCGGCAGTGGCGTCGGCGTAGAAGACGTCGTCGCCGGCGTCGTGCTGCGCCCAGTACGCGGCCTCGCCGAAGGAGAGTTCGTGCGCGGCCCACGGGTGGGGGTCGCCGGTGGTGATCACCAGCACCTCACCCGGGGCGCGGCCCGACTCCAGCAGCAGGTCGACGGCTTCTTCGGCGGCGTCCAGCGCACCCTCGGCCGAGGCCGGGACGAGCTGGATCTGCGGGGCGGCGGCAGCGGGTGCGGCTGCCTTGACGGACGGCCCCGGCGCGGCCACGAGCGGCTCGCGCGGGGTGCGTTGGGCCGGCATGGGCCGGACAGGACCCGGACGGCCGGGACGCGGCGGAGCCACGGGACGGGGACCGGGTACGGGGCGAGGGGTCGGCGCGGTTCGGCCACTGGCCGGAGTGACGCGGGGACCCTGGGCACTCTCGTGAATCTGAGGCTCCTCGGGAATGAGAGGCATGAGCTGATATCTATCAAACGCCGGTGCGACCCGCCTCGGCGGGTGGCACATGAGTGCGAACGGAATCGTCAGAAATCGAAGCCGAGCTGACCCTCGATCTCCGGAACGTTTCCATCCGCCCAGCTGCGGGCTTTCTTGAGGTGCCGCCACTGGGGCAGCGCATCAAGATACGCCCACGACAACCGGTGGTACGGGGTGGGTCCCCGCTCCTCCAGCGCGGCTTTGTGGACCGGCGACGGGTACCCGACGTTGGCCGCAAAGCCGAAGTCTGCATGGCCGATACCCAGTTCGGCCATCATTTTGTCGCGCTGAACCTTGGCGATCACCGAGGCCGCCGCGACGGAGACGCAGGACTGGTCGCCCTTGATCACCGTACGAACATGCCAGGGAGCGCCGAGATAGTCGTGCTTCCCGTCGAGAATGACCGCGTCGGGGCGGACCGGCAAGGCCTCCAGGGCGCGTCCGGCCGCGAGGCGCAGAGCGGCGGTCATTCCCATCCGGTCGATCTCCTCCGGGGAGGCGTGCCCGAGGGCGTACGCCGTCACCCATTTCTCCAACTCCACGGCGAGCGCGGTCCGGCGCTTGACGGTCAGGAGCTTGGAGTCGGTGAGACCTTCGGGCGGGCGGCGCAGTCCGGTGACGGCGGCGCAGACGGTGACGGGGCCGGCCCAGGCACCGCGCCCCACCTCGTCGACGCCGGCGATGACCTTCGCTCCGGTCGTGGCGCGGAGGGAGCGCTCGACGGTGTGGGTGGGGGGTTCGTACGGCATGGCGTCATCAGACTACGCCGCCCTGAGCCCCTTGCGACACCCAGGTTCCCCGAGCCGCCGGGGAGCCCGGCCCGGACCCGGTCAGCCGGTCCGGGCAAGCCACCCAGCCGGCCCGCACACGCCGCCCGGCCGACCCAAAGAAGCCGGTCAGCCGACCCGCACACCCAGCAGCGGGACCATCATCTGATCAATCATCTCCTGGAGATCCAGATCGCTCCATTCGCTCGCGCACACCTTGGAGCGATACATCATCATCGCCGGGACGGCGTCGAAGACATACGAGTTCGCGGCGTCGGAACGCACCTCGCCCCGCTCGATACCGCGATGAACGACCTCGCGGAGCAGGTGCAGGGTGGGTTCGACGACCCCGCCGACGATCACCTGGCTGAAGCGCTCAGCTTGCGTCACATCGCATTCGTGAAGCACTGAGCGAAGCGCGATTCCCGGCGGCGAGAACATCGCCTCGCGCACACGTCGGCACACTTCCAGCAGGTCCTCCCGGACACCGCCGAGGTCGGGGACCTTCGTCAGGTCCGGCAGCCCTGCCTGGAGCGCGTCCGCGACCAGGTCCTCCTTGGACGGCCAGCGACGGTAGACCGCGGCCTTGCCGGTCTGGGCGCGCGCGGCCACGCCCTCCATGGTGAGGCCGTTCCAGCCGACCGCGCCGAGCTGTTCCAGCGCGGCTTCCAGGATGGCGCGCTCGAGCACGGCACCACGCCGGCGCGAGGAGGGCGCCTGAGCGGGGGCGGCCGTCCAGCGCGAAGTAACCATCAGTGTGTCTCCGTCGTACAGGGGAGCGGAATTCGGGGAGTTCGGGCTTTCGTGGGGAGGAGCGGGCGATCGGACCGATGTCGCCGGGCAGCGACTTCAGTGAACGCTTGCGTTCACTGACGGGGACTCACTACCGTTGACGCGACAGTGAACGCGAGCGTTCACTAACGCACTTGTGGGGGAAGCACAGTGACAACCTCTCAGTTGATTCAGGACACCGAACCAGGTGCGGCCCGCCGGGAAGGGCATCCCGGCATCGCGCTCGCCGTCATCGCGGCCTGCCAACTCATGGTGGTACTCGACGCGACGATTGTGAACATCGCGCTCCCGCACATTCAAGACGCCCTCGACTTCAGTACCACCGACCTCACATGGGTGGTCAGTTCGTACACCCTCACCTTCGGCGGCCTGCTGCTTCTCGGCGCACGAGCCGGTGACATCCTCGGCCGACGCCGGGTCTTCATGACCGGCATCCTGCTGTTCACCTTCGCCTCGCTGCTCGGCGGACTCGCCCAGGAACCGTGGCAGTTGCTGGCAGCGCGCGCCCTGCAGGGGGTCGGTGGCGCGATCGCTTCGCCGACGTCACTGGCCCTGATCACCACCACGTTCCCCGAAGGCCCCGAGCGGAACCGGGCGTTCGCCGTCTTCGCGACAGTCTCGGCCGGTGGTGGCGCCATCGGCCTGCTGGCCGGAGGCATGCTCACGGAGTGGCTCGACTGGCGGTGGGTCCTCTTCGTCAACGTACCCATCGGCATCCTGATCGCCGTCCTCGCACCGATGTACATCAACGAGTCCCGGCGCCACCCAGGACGTTTCGACGTCGCCGGCGCGCTCACCTCGACGGCCGGCATGGCGTCCCTGGTGTACGGCTTCATCCGCTCGGCGGAGGACGGCTGGCGGGACAGCCTCACGATCGGGTCGTTCGGCGCGGCCGTGGCCCTGCTGCTGGCCTTCGGGATCATCGAGACGCGGGCGAAGGAACCCATCACCCCGCTGAAGATGTTCGCCGACCGCAACCGTTCGGGCACGTATGTGATCATGCTGAGCCTGGCCGCGGCGATGTTCGGCATGTTCTTCTACATCGTGCTCTTCGTACAGAACGTGCTGGGGTACAGCCCGATCTCGGCCGGTGTGGCCTTCCTTCCGGTGACGGTCGCGATCGCGGTCGGCGCGGGGCTTTCGCAGCGGTTCCTGCCGGTGCTCGGCCCCAAGCCGTTCATGATCACCGGCTCGGCGCTCGTCGCACTCGGCCTCGGCTGGCTGACCTTCATCAGCCCCGACGACTCGTACGCGGGCGGAGTCCTCGGCCCGATGCTGCTGTTCGGCATCGGCATGGGCCTGAACTTCGTGACGCTGACGGTGACCGCGGTCTCCGGTGTCGCCCAGCACGAGGCGGGCGCGGCCTCGGGTCTGCTCAACGTCACGCAGCAGGTGGGCGGTTCGATCGGTCTGTCCATCCTCACCACGGTCTTCGGTTCGGCCAGCCGCGACGAGGCGAAGACACAGATGCCGAAGTTCCTGGCGGACGGCTCGGCCGGGCAGAAGGCGGAGTTCGCCAAGACCCATCAGCTGCCTGCTACTTGGGGCCATGAAGTGCTCGCCCACGGCATCTCGACCGCCTTCGTGCCGGCGGCGGCGATGGCCCTGCTCGCCCTGATCACCGCGGCACTAGTGATCAGGGTCCGCAAGAGCGACCTGGACGCTCTCGCCGGCACGGCGGGGCCGGCCGCGGGCTGAGAACGGGACGCGGACGGCCGGGCCGTGGTCCGGGAGGGCCACGGCGACCACGGCCCGGCCGTCCGCGATACGAACCGAGGGCGGGTGCCTCTGCCGAAGCAACGGAACGCAAGGCGCACAGGCACACGGCACACCGACATGCGGCACACCGGCATGCGGCTCACGGCTCACGGCTCACGGCTCACGGCTCACCAGCTCACCGCGCACCGCGCACCGCGCACCGGCATGCGGCGACGGACGCGAGCCCGGCCCGCCGCCCAGGGATCAGGCCGTGAGCCCCGACCCGCCGCTCACGGAACACGCCGCGAACCCAGCCCCACCGCTCAAGGAACCGGCCGCAGCCCCGACCCGCCGCTGAAGGAACAGGCCGCGGGAGCCCGACCCTCGCTCGAGGAACATGCCGCCGGGAAGCCGCTCAGCGGTGCGTGGGGGCGTGCACCAACTGGCTGCAGACACTCCAGTCGGTGGACGCGGCCGGCGGGCGGTCGCGGAGGATGTCCCGGGCGCGAGCCTCGCCCCAACTGGTCGCGTACCAGGGCGTGTCGTCCTTGCCCAGGTCGTCGGCGATCGATTTCAGCACGCAGGAACGCATCGGCTCCTTGAGCTTGTCGAGGGCCGGTACGGCGTCGGCCGACAGGTCGCGCGCGTACAGGAGGTCGAAGTCGCCCGTGTCCTCGTACCGCTGGACGTTGCGTTCGGCGATCAGGCTGTCGGGCGACATCAACCCGAACGCGAGCACACCCGCCGCCGCACTGGCCGCGACGGCACGGGGCAGCCAGCGGGCGCCCCACACACCGGCCGCCATGATGAGCACGATGACCACGCCCAGCCACAGCTCCACGGCCAGCACCGACACTCTCAGCCGCGTCAGCCCGAAAGCCTCCACATACATGTCCATGCGTCGCACCGCGGATGCCACGACAACGAGCGCCAGGCCGCACAGAGTTCCCAGCACACCACGCACCAGTTTGCGGTCGCTCGCGTCGTCCCGGGGCGCCCAGCGCAACGCGAACACCACGACGAGCAGGGTCAGCAGCGTGACGACCAGCAACTGCCAGAAGCCCTGACGCGCGTACTGGGCGTACGACTGGCCGGTGTTCTTCAGCACGGCGCGGTAGCCGCCGAAGAGAACGGCGAGCTGGACGGCGTTGAAGGCCGCGAAGAGCAAGGTGAGCACGATCAACGGCAGGGCCCACTCGACGCGGTTACGTGGACGCCCGGCGGGCACCACGACCCGGTCCCACCGCACCGGCGCGGCGGCTGTGTGGGCCACGGTCAGCGCTCCGACCAGGCCGAACACCAGAAGCACGACACGCCAGGGTCCGCCTGAGACGGAGGTGTCCGGCACCAGGTCGCCGAGCAGATCGGCGAAGGCGGCGTCGGCTCCGGCGAACAGCGCGCCGAAGACCAGCAGCAGGACCGCGCTCACCACGAGCGCGCGCAGGCCGACACCCACGCTGCGACGGGCACCGCCGAATCGTTCCCGCAGCCCGCGCCAGCCCCAGACGGGGCCAGTGACCAAGGAGTTGAACACGCCGATGGGGCCCAGCAGAACCGCGGGCCAGGTGCGTCCGCCGTTCAGCGCGAGCGATCCGAGCGCGATCGCCGTGACGACGGCGAGGAACGACGGCCAGTCCGCGTCCCGCAGGGCGGGCACGGTCAGCAGGCCGATGCCGCCGATGCCCCAGACCACGCTCCACGCGCGCGTGGAGCGTCCCGCGGCCCGCCCCGAGAGGTACGCTGCGAGCGAGGCGGGGAGCGCGACGAGCAGGAGGTTGATCGCCAGACCGCCGTCGAGGAGCAGCATGCTCAGCACTCCGGTCGCGAGCACGGCCCACAGTGTGGGGGTGCGCACCGGGGCGGGTGACGTGAACTGAAGATCCGCCGACCATGGACGCGGGGCGGGCGACGGGTGCGCCCCGCCGGTGCCTGCGTGCAGCGACCGGGCGGCCTGCACCTGGGGCTTCACGCCTCCTCCGGCCCTTGCCGCTGCCCCGGCCCGGGGCTTCACACCTCCGCCAGCCGCTCGGGCGCCCCGCTCCGCGGACTCTTCGTCCCGGTCGGCCTCTCGGGCGGTCTGTCCCGCGAGTTCCTCGTCGACGTCTTCGTCGGTCTTCTCGAAGGGCCGGTCCTCGGGCCCTGTCTCGCCCCCGGGCTCATCCTCGCCCCCCGGCGCGGCGGCCTTCGCGGTGGCGTCGGGGTCGGGGCCCGGCCGCCCCCGGGATCCCGGTGCTGCCGGATCCGCGGAATCCTCCGGCTCCCGTGCCCCCGGAAGCCGCTTCTCGGCTTCCGGAATCTCCTTGCTCGCCTCCGGGCTCTTCCGCTGCGCCGATGCCTCGTCTCCGGGCTCGGGCGTGGACGGTATGTCGGACAAGGGATCCCCTCCCAGCCGGTCGCCGGGCAGCCCACAACGCGCCACTGCGGCGGGGAGGCTGCCGACCGGCGTCTCGTCGGCACACGCCCGCCATGATCAACGGGCGGGCGTGGCGCACAGGGTATCCACGGGCACAGCCGCTCACGATGGGGCTGCGGGGCTGTAGCAAGCCTGTGACAGAGCCCAGAGCCCCTCGCCCGGGCCGACCGCCCTGACGGCCTCCGCGACCGCCCTGACGGCCTCCCGAGGCCTGCCCAGGCCTCTCTCAAGCCCGCCCGACGCCGCGCCCACGCACCGCCCACGGCTCAGCGGCCCGGGAACCCCTCTGCCGTACGGCCTACGCGTCGCCGGCCGTGCGCCCGGACGCGAGCCCCGGCAGCCATTCCGGCAGCGCCTCCGTGGCTTCCAGCCACGCCCCGGGGGGTGCTCCCGCCTTCCCGGAGGCGACCACACCGCCCACGATGGAGCAGGTCGTGTCCACGTCGCCACCGACCTGCGCGGTGACCCAGAAGCCCTCTTCGTAGTCACCCAGGGCGCGGGCGGCCGACCAGAGGGCGAAGGGAACGGTGTCGTGAGCCGACGTACGCCGTCCGCAGCCCAGGACCGCGGCCACGGTCGCCGCGTCCCCGTAGTCGAGCATGTCCCGGGCGCGCCGCAGCCCGGCGCCCACGGCGCTGCGCGGCACGAGCGCGATGACGCCGTCGAGCAGGGCCTCGGCGCTCGGCGGGCCGGCCGGGTCGGCGGCCAGCGCGGCGGCCGCGGCGACGGCCATGGCACCGACCACGGCCTCACGGTGCTGGTGCGTGGGATAGGCGGAGATCTCCGCCTGGTGGGTCGCCTGCTCAGGGTCGTCGGCGTACCAGGCGCCCAGGGGGGCGATCCGCATCGCGGCGCCGTTACCCCAGGAGCCCTGCCCCTTGAAGAGGGCCGACGCCAGCTCGCGCCAGTCGCCGCCCTCCCGGATCAGCCGCAGCAGCCGGTTGACCGCCGGGCCGTAGCCCCTGTCGAAGTCGTGGTGGTCGGCGAAGGAGCGGGCCAGTTCGTCCTGGTCGACGCGGTGATGCGTGGCCAGGACCGCGACTACGGAGCAGGCCATTTCGGTGTCGTCGGTCCACTGCCAGGGATGGGGCGGCAGCTCTCGGCGCTTCAGCAGCGGGTAGTTCGCGGGGACGAAGAACTGCGAGCCCAGCGCGTCCCCCACCGCGAGTCCGCGCAGGCTGGCCAGGGCGCGCTCGAAGCGCCCGTCGGGAGAGGAGTCAGCGATCATCGCCCTGCCACTCTATCCGGTGGCTCCGTACGATTCCGGATCACGCCACTGCTCGAAGGGACGGTCGATGGTGTATCTGCCGTCCTCCCCCAGAACGAGCATCCGCATCTCTCCGTTCCCCGGGTTGGAGAGCGACTCGAACTCGGCGACCGTCCAGTGGAACCAGCGCATGCAGAACAGCCGCATGGCCAGGCCATGGGTCACCAGGAGCACGTTCGGCGGGTGGTCGGGAGCCTCGAAGCTCCGGTACAGGCTCTCCAGGAAGCCGCCGACCCGGTCGTACACATCGGCACCGGACTCTCCTTGCGCGAACCGGTAGAAGAAGTGCCCGTACGCATCGCGATAGGCCTTCTGGAGACGTACGTCGTCACGGTCCTGCCAGTTGCCCCAGTCCTGCTCCCGCAGTCGCGGCTCCTCGCGCACCCGGACGAGCCCGGGGTCGAGGTGGAAGGCGCGGAAGGTCTCGTGCGTACGCCGGTACGGGGAGACGTAAACGCTTACGCGCTCCCGGCCGAAGATTTCGCGCAGCCGTTTGCCGGTGTCCTCCGCCTGCTGCCACCCCGTCTCGGTGAGCGCCAGAGCGTGGTCGGGCTCGCGTTCGTACACGGTGTCATCGGCATTGCCCACCGACTCGCCGTGCCGGACAAGGACGATGCGCCGTGGTCGTGCCATGCCAAGACCCTAGATCGTGCGGGCACTGTTCGAGCAGTCGTACGGGCCGCATACGGCGCAGGTCACACCGTTCCCGCGCATCAGGACCCCTCGTGGGAGGGTGTCGTCAGACGATCCAGCCGGGTTCCAGCTGCACGATGTCGCCCGCGAGGGCGGCTATGTCGGCCTCGATCTGGGCGCGCAGCGCCAGCCTCTCCACCCGCTCGGCGCGGTACTTGCCGTGCTCGGCGGCCGACTGCCACATGGACAGGACCAGGAACTCGCTGCCGGGCGCCTCGCCGAACATGCCCCGAATCATGCCGGGCGAACCGGCCATCGCGGGGTTCCAGACCTTCTCCTGCATGAGCGCGAAGTGCTCGGCACGGTCCTCGTGGACACGGCAGTGCGCGACCCGGACCACGTCGGAGTCCGTGAAGCGCGGCTCGAAGCCGGTCTTCACGTCGAAGCGGTAGTCGAACAGTTTGGCCTGGGAGTCCTTGAAGGTGCCCGACTGCGCGGCGGCGAGCCGGTCATGGGACCGGGCCATGAAGGAGTCGTAGAAGGCGCGGCTCTCCCAGAACGAGAAGATGTGCGCGACGCCGGACCGCCCCACACTCCATCCTCCGCCCTGTCCCCGGAATCCCGGCTCCCCCAGAAGCCCCGCCCACTTTCGCTGCCCCCGTTCGAAACCGCGGCGATCGACCACGGTGCAGCGAATCCACTTGACCAGCACCGCGCCATCGTACGGCCCTGGAACGTGGCGCCGGTCACGCTCCGGCCCGGCGGATCCGGTCGAGCGCTCCGGCGCGCGTGGCACGATGGACAACCGGCCCTACTCTCAGGGGAGTTGGTTCGGTGGCTGTCGGAGAACGGGGAGGGGACATCCGGTGAACGGTCTCAACAAGGGCATCCGGAAAGTCGAGTTGGCGATCAAGTGGGATCCCAGTCCCGTAGGTGAGCCCGCGACCGATCTCGACATCATCGCGGCGACCTATCTGGCGTCCGCGCCGCAGGGAAATCCGGCCTATGTGGTGTACTTCGGCAGCCGTTCGCCGGACGGCACCATCTATCTGAACCGCGACAGCAAGGACGGCAAGGGCTTCGGCTGGGACGAGGTCATGACCCTGGAGCTCGACCGCCTGGACAGCCGGTACGCGCGCGTGGTCGTCGGTGTCCTCATCCAGCAGCGCACCGAAGCGAGGACCTTCGTCGGTGTCCTCAACCCCGGCTTCCGCCTGCGTGAGGGCTACACCGTCCTGACGGAGGGCGACTTCGGCGACGTGCTGGGCGCGACGGCCGCGACCATCGGGGAGTTCGTACGCGACCACTCCGGTGAGTGGACGTTCCACGCGGGCATCCACGGCTACGACACCGACCCGGCGACCTTCGCCCAGGTCATGGGCAGCCCGCAGGGGGCGTGAGGCACAGCGGAGCGCCCTCCCCTCCGGAGCCGCGCGGGCATCCGGCCACGGACCTCGTCGTCTGCTCAGCCGTTCTTCCAGCCCGGGAGTGTCGGCAGCACCATCTCGGCGACACGGAACAGTGCCGCGTCATCGGGCGTGACATCGTCCTGACGCCAGATGTCGACCTCGAACGAACCGCCGCCGTCCTTCGCGTCCCTGGCGACCAGTAGGCCGCGGGCGATGCCGCCGGGGCCGGACTCGGCTTTGCCGGAGCCGAAGGTGAGGGCGATCGTCCGGTCCGAGTAGAGGACCGCGGGATGGCCCAGGATCTGCCTCGGCTCTGCCGACGGCAGCAGATGGACACTCTGAGCAACGGAAATCCGGTCGTTGGAAGCCGACAGCTTCACGGAGTAGGTCTTCAGGGTGATGTTCGCTTCAGGGGTGGCGATCTTGGTGCCACCGTCGAGGGTGATCACGCTGTCGTTGCCGATGGCCGTCTGCGCGTGCTCGTCGGGCGTCCCGAGGAGGGCCGGCAGGTCCGCGCGGTTCAGCGCCTGGCACAGCTGCGTTCCGGAGACGTGCTTCGCCGGCCGGGTGCTGTGCTCCTTGGAGCAGACGGCCGGTTCATCGGCGTCGTTCTGCGGAAAGACCCGCGACACTCCCCATATGCCTCCGGTGACTCCCGCCACCAGCACCACCGCCGCAACGGCCTGGGCCCCCGCGCCCAGGCCCTTCTTCGATCCGGCCACCTCGTCGGCCATGTCCCCCGCCCTCCCCATCGCGCTCCATGCGCGCGGAGGGAGACTAGCCGTTGATCGTTTCGCGGGAAACCCGAATTCCACCGATGCCCCGACCATCGCACCGCGGCACGCCCCGACGCCCGGCCCCACCCGCGCGACAGGGGCCGCCGCCGGGCGCGGGGAATCCCGGTCGGCCAACGCCAAGGGCGGTGGAGCCGACTGTCGACTCCACCGCCCTGACCAGCTACTTCACGCCCTCAAGGCGCTCGATGTACTGGCGGAGAGTACTTATTCCTGGCGTGCGCTATTCCTCGACATCCGGCTCCCGATCGGGGAACGCACGCAGCCTCAACTTTGGCGCCCTGTGGTCGGCGAGCCACCGCATCCGGCTATCATCCGCCGCGAAGCCGGCGCGTGCGGTGTGGGTCCACTCCTCTCGGTCGAGGACATTGAGGTACGTCGACCGGAGCTCTTCCTGCTGCGCCGCAGTGCACCCCGCAGCCTTGGGAGGCTCCGTAGTCAGGTGCTGAGTGAGCAGCGCGATCGTGAAGTAGCGCTCGACGGTCGGGCTGAGCGAACCCACGTGTCGAGCATGAGCTTCCAGGACCACTCCCGAATGGGGGTAGTGAGCGAGGGTGAGCCCCATCCCCCCGCAGTCGCTCATCAGATGGAGTAGCCGACCGATATGGTCGACCATCTCGCTGTCAGAATCGAGGTCTTCAAGCGCCTCATGGAGCTTGGCGACTGTGGCGACCTTGCCGGCGAAGTATCCGTTGAGGAAGTCGCCGTCACAGGCCCTGCGAAGCAGCCACGGCCGGGCAGTTGGATCGTCGAGTCTGCAGAGTGCTGCAACGACATAAACGCGTCCCCAGCCGGTGACTCGCTCGGCGAGCCAGAGCAGGGCTTCAACTCCTCCTGTCTGCCGCTCGAAGGCGTGCGCCGCCAGCGGCCCGAAGCGGTCGGAGAGCAGCCCGATCGTCTGAATCAGTGGGATGTCGTCGACGGTTCCCACAACGGCGAGCAGGGCAAGCCCGACGGTTACTGAGCAGCGATCAATGCCATAGCGGACGAGCCAGCGGCCCGTTTGACGAGCGCGTTCTGTGTCCACCCGCTCAGCCGCGGCGGCGATGTGCTCGTTGTGGTGAATCGGAAACGTCGTGGAAGACATCGGCCAGTTCGCTGGGCAGGGCAGAGGCCCTGGCGAAATGCGTGTCCAGAATGAGCGCAATATCCTTGCCGGTCAAGTGCCGGTCTTTGGGTGCCTTCGGGCCTCGGCGACGGTGCAACGCGTCGTCGGGAAAAGGGTACCCGTCGCGCGGAAGCGGCTCATCCGGAACCAGTTGATGTAGCCGCAGCGCGTGGTCGAACAGCGTTGTCGGTGATCCGGGCAGTTCTGTCCCGGTCGTCTCGCTCATCGGCGGACGGAGGACTCGATTCTCTTGATCATGGCCCGGAGCATGCCACGAGAGTAATCGCCGCGACAAGCCCTCGATGCGGCGGCGCGTTGCATCAAACACAACAGCCAGGCGTCACGCTCGTCGAAGGCGGTGGAGCCGCGAGACCGACTCCACCGCCCTGACCAGCTACTTCACGCCCTCAAGGCGCTTGGTGTCAGCTGCAACCGCTGGTCGAACCGCAACCCTCGCAGATGTAGCAGGACCCGGCCCGCTGCATCTTCGTGCCGCAGGAGAAGCACAGCGGGGCGTCGGCCTGAATGCCCAGCTGCATCTCCACCAGCTCGGCGCTGGTGTGGACCTGCCTCGGGGCGGGCTCGGCCGCGACGGCCTCGACCTTGGGGGCGGCGACGGCCTTCAACTCCTGCGCGCGGGGCGCGGACTGGGCCAGACCCTCGACGTCGAGCTCGTCGTCGGAGGGCTCGTAGGAGCCCGTCTCGAGGTGACGCTGGCGCTCCTCGGCGGAGTGGATGCCGAGTGCGGAGCGCGTCTCGAAGGGCAGGAAGTCCAGCGCCAGGCGGCGGAAGATGTAGTCGACGATCGACTGCGCCATCCGCACGTCCGGGTCGTCCGTCATGCCGGCCGGCTCGAAGCGCATGTTGGTGAACTTCGAGACGTACGTCTCCAGCGGCACGCCGTACTGCAGACCGACCGAGACGGCGATCGAGAAGGCGTCCATCATTCCCGCGAGGGTGGAGCCCTGCTTCGACATCTTCAGGAAGACCTCGCCGAGACCGTCGTCCGGGTAAGAGTTGGCGGTCATGTAGCCCTCGGCGCCGCCCACCGTGAAGGAGGTGGTGATGCCGGGACGGCCCTTGGGCAGACGCTTGCGCACCGGGCGGTACTCGACGACCTTCTCGACCGCGGTACGGATCGTGTCCTCGGCCTTCGCCGTGACCTCGACCTTTTCCTTCTCCTTGGTCTTCGCGGAGAGGGGCTGGCCGACCTTGCAGTTGTCGCGGTAGATCGCGAGCGCCTTGACGCCCATCTTCCACGCCTCGAAGTAGACCTCTTCGACGTCCTCGACGGTCGCCGTCTCCGGCAGGTTGACCGTCTTGGAGAGCGCTCCGGAGATCCACGGCTGGATCGCGGCCATCATGCGGACGTGGCCCATCGCGGAGATGGAACGCTCGCCCATGGCGCAGTCGAAGACCTCGTAGTGCTCGGGCTTGAGGCCCGGGGCGTCGACGACATTGCCGTTCTCGGCGATGTGGGCGACGACTGCCTCGATCTGCTCCTCCTGGTAACCCAGGCGGCGCAGGGCCTGCGGCACGGTGCCGTTGACGATCTGCATCGAGCCGCCGCCGACCAGCTTCTTGAACTTGACCAGCGCGAGGTCGGGCTCGAGACCGGTGGTGTCGCAGGACATCGCGAGACCGATGGTGCCGGTCGGGGCGATGACGGAGGCCTGCGCGTTGCGGAAGCCGTTCTTCTCGCCGAGGCGGACGACGTCCTGCCAGGCCTCCGTGGCGGCGGCCCAGATCGGGGTGTCCAGGTCGTCCACGCGGACGGCCGTGGTGTTGGCGTCGGCGTGCTGGCGCATGACGCGCTGGTGGGGCTGCGCGTTGCGGGCGTAGCCGTCGTACGGGCCGACGACGGCGGCGAGCTCGGCGGAACGCTTGTACGACGTACCCGTCATCAGGGAGGTGATGGCGCCGGCGAGAGCGCGGCCGCCGTCGGAGTCGTACGCGTGGCCGGTCGCCATCAGGAGGGCGCCGAGGTTGGCGTAGCCGATGCCCAGCTGACGGAAGGCGCGGGTGTTCTCGCCGATCTTCTCCGTCGGGAAGTCCGCGAAGCAGATGGAGATGTCCATCGCGGTGATGACCAGCTCGACGACCTTGGCGAAGCGCTCGATCTCGAAGGACTGGCGGCCCTTGCCGTCGTCCTTGAGGAACTTCATCAGGTTCAGCGAGGCGAGGTTGCAGGACGTGTTGTCCAGGTGCATGTACTCGCTGCACGGGTTCGAGCCGTTGATACGGCCGGACTCCGGGCACGTGTGCCACTGGTTGATCGTGTCGTCGTACTGGATGCCCGGGTCGGCGCAGGCCCAGGCGGCCTCGGCCATCTTGCGGAAGAGCGCCTTGGCGTCGACCTCCTCGATGACCTCGCCGGTCATGCGCGAGGTGAGACCGAACTTCCCGCCCGTCTCGACGGCCTTCATGAACGTGTCGTTCACGCGGACCGAGTTGTTGGCGTTCTGGTACTGGACGGACGTGATGTCGTCGCCGCCCAGGTCCATGTCGAAGCCCGCGTCACGGAGGGCGCGGATCTTCTCCTCTTCCTTCACCTTGGTCTCGATGAAGTTCTCGATGTCGGGGTGGTCGACGTCGAGGATGACCATCTTGGCCGCGCGGCGGGTGGCGCCGCCCGACTTGATCGTTCCTGCGGAGGCGTCGGCACCGCGCATGAAGGAGACGGGACCCGAGGCGTTGCCGCCGGAGGAGAGGAGCTCCTTGGAGGAGCGGATACGGGAGAGGTTCAGGCCGGCGCCGGAGCCGCCCTTGAAGATCATGCCCTCTTCCTTGTACCAGTCGAGGATCGACTCCATGGAGTCGTCGACGGACAGGATGAAGCAGGCGGAGACCTGCTGCGGCTGGGGCGTCCCGACGTTGAACCAGACGGGGCTGTTGAAGCTGAAGATCTGGTGCAGGAGGGCGTACGCCAGCTCGTGCTCGAAGATCTCGGCGTCGGCGGGCGAGGCGAAGTACTTGTAGTCCTCGCCGGCCTGCCGGTACGTCTTCACGATGCGGTCGATGAGCTGCTTGAGGCTCACCTCGCGCTGCGGGGTACCCACAGCACCGCGGAAGTACTTGCTGGTGACGATGTTGACCGCGTTCACCGACCAGAAGCCGGGGAACTCGACGCCACGCTGCTCGAAGTTGATCGAGCCGTCGCGCCAGTTGGTCATGACGACGTCACGGCGCTCCCACTCCACCTCGTCGTACGGGTGCACGCCGGGGGTGGTGTGAATGCGCTCGATGCGCAGGCCCTTGCTGGCCTTGGCTCCGCTCTTCGCGCGGGAACCTCGTGCCGGACCGCTCGCCGTCTCTGTCATTGCCGCCTCCCAGTAACAGCTAAAACGCGCTGAAGTGCCACGAACTTCCCGTGGCACGGTCTGTGTCTGATGCTGCGCGCGCCGCTGATACGGCCATGCGCAGCAAGTCTGTGGTCGCCGCCCGTGGGCGGGGCCGGCCGCCCCGAAGGGCCCGGCCCGCGGTCAGTCGGCGGCGGTGGCGGGCACGGGAACCTCCACGGTTCCTGCGTGCCCGCGATCGGTCTCCTGGCGCACCACGTCCGGGTCGTCGTCGTCCACGGCGGGGCGCTGATTCACCTGCCTGAGTTCCGCGATGGCGCCTTCGAAGTCGTCGAGCGAGTCGAAGGCCCGGTACACGGACGCGAACCTCATGTAGGCCACGAGGTCGAGTTCCTGCAAGGGTCCGAGTATGGCCAGCCCCACGTCGTGGGTGGTCAGTTCGGCGCTTCCGGTGGCTCGCACGGCCTCTTCGACCCGCTGGCCGAGCTGGGCGAGCGCGTCCTCGGTGACGGGCCGCCCCTGGCAGGCCTTGCGCACGCCGTTGATGACCTTGATCCGGCTGAAGGGCTCGGTCACACCGGAGCGCTTCACCACCATCAGCGAGCACGTCTCCACGGTCGTGAAACGACGGGAGCAGTCCGGGCACTGGCGGCGCCTGCGGATCGACGTGCCGTCGTCGGTCGTACGACTGTCGACGACGCGGCTGTCCGGGTGCCTGCAGAAGGGGCAGTGCATGGCTCCAACCCTCCTTCACAGCACGACTCAGGGACCTCGGGGACCTCACGGGCCCCTCGAAGTAACCTCAAGCATAGGCGATGCCCGAGGGTCCGAAGACCCGGGGGACCACAACTTCTGGGATGCCTCCGCAATCCAACCACTAGATGTGGGGATTGGCCCGTGAATTCGCCCACGAAGCGCGTGTCGTACACGTAAGGGCACGTGCCGCACAGGCATACCCATCCCGGACACGCGGGGATAGCGTGGCCGACGCACGGAAGGGGGCCGGTTCCCGGCCGGTCGGCCATCGGATGGCAGACTGGGCGGCGGCCCAGGTCAGTCGGCACGGCTGCCGCCTCCGGCGCTGAAGGGTACAGCAATGAGCCCTTTTGTCCGCCAGGCGCGTCGCCAGCCATACACCCAGACACATGCTCTCGTCAGGCAATTCGCGTTTTTTCACTCGAACGTGTGTTTGGCGCAACCTTTCGAAAGCAACTACCGTTGTCCAGCAGGGAGACCATCGAGAGGGGCCGACGTGACCACCACCGCAGACAGCGCCACCATCACCGCCCAGGACCGCTCCCAGGGCCGACTCGAGCCGGTGCATGTGATGAACGAAGCCGCGAATCATGAGGGGCCCAAGCGCTCCCTGCCTGGGCGACCTCCAGGCATCCGGGCCGACAGCTCGGGACTGACGGACCGGCAACGCCGGGTGATCGAGGTGATCCGGGACTCCGTGCAGCGGCGCGGCTACCCGCCGTCGATGCGGGAGATCGGACAGGCCGTCGGCCTTTCCAGCACCTCCTCGGTCGCGCATCAGCTGATGGCACTGGAGCGCAAGGGCTTCCTGCGACGAGACCCGCACCGCCCGCGCGCGTACGAGGTGAGGGGCTCCGACCAGTCGTCGGTGCAGCCGACGGACACCGCGGGCAAACCGGCCGCGTCCTATGTGCCGCTCGTCGGTCGTATCGCCGCCGGTGGCCCGATCCTCGCCGAGGAATCGGTCGAGGACGTTTTCCCTCTCCCCCGCCAGTTGGTCGGCGACGGAGAGCTCTTCGTCCTGAAGGTCGTCGGTGACTCGATGATCGAGGCCGCCATCTGCGACGGGGACTGGGTGACGGTCCGCCGCCAGCCGGTCGCCGAGAACGGTGACATCGTCGCCGCGATGCTGGACGGCGAAGCCACGGTGAAGCGCTTCAAGCGCGAGGACGGGCACGTGTGGCTGCTGCCGCACAACTCGGCGTACCAGCCGATCCCCGGCGACGAGGCGACCATCCTCGGGAAGGTCGTCGCCGTACTGCGCCGGGTGTGAAACCGCGACGGGCGGTCCATCGCCCCCGCCCCTGACCGGGCCCCGGAACCAACTGCGCCGGTTCCGGGGTCCTGTGCGTTTTCTGGCCGGGGGCCTCGACCGGACTCCACTGGTCCTTCGGCCCCGGGGTGCCGGGGTTCCATACGCCCCATAGGCCGGGAGCCATGGCTCCACGTGGCTCGTGGGCGCGGGGCTGGGGTTCCGTGCGGGTCCCGGGCCCGAGGCTCAGGGCTCCACGTGGCTCGTGGGCGCGGGGCTGGGGTTCCGTGCGGGTCCTGGGGGCGAGGCTCCACGTGGCTCGTGGGCGCGGGGCTGGGGTTCTGTGCGGGTCCCGGGGGCGAGGCTTCACGTGGCTCGTGGGCGCGGGGATCGGGTTCCGTTCGGGTCGTGTACCAGGTCCAGGGGGCCATGGGCCGGGCCCTTGGGCGCTACGCGTCCTCTGGCTCACTCGCGGGCTCGGCGGCCTGCCCTGCCGTCTCCTCGATCGCCCTCGCCTTCTCGTCGATCGCGGCGAGGGATCGGCGGACCTGGTTGGGGTCCGTGGTGTACCAGAAGTCGGGGAGCGAGGCCTTCAGATAGCTGCCGTAGCGAGCCGTGGCCAGACGCTGGTCCAGTACCGCGACCACACCCCGGTCCCCCGAAGCCCGTACGAGGCGGCCGGCGCCCTGCGCCATGAGGAGCGCGGCGTGGGTGGCGGCGACGGCCATGAAGCCATTGCCCCCGTTGTCCTCGACCGCCTTCTGGCGGGCGCTCATGAGCGGGTCGTCGGGGCGGGGGAAGGGGATCTTGTCCATGACGACCAGCTGACAGCTGGGGCCCGGCACGTCCACGCCCTGCCAGAGCGAGAGCGTGCCGAAGAGGCAGGTCTTCGGGTCGGCCGCGAAGTTCTTGATCAGCTCGCCGAGTGTCTCCTCGCCCTGGAGCAGGATCGGGTACTCGGGGATGCGGGTCCGCAGTTCCTCCGCCGCGAGCTGGGCCGCGCGCATCGAGGAGAACAGGCCGAGCGTACGACCGCCGGCGGCCTGGATCAGCTCGGTGAGCTCGTCGAGCATGTCACCGCGGTCGGCGTCCCTCGCGGGGCGCGACAGATGCTTGGCGACGTAGAGAATGCCCTGCCTGGGGTAGTCGAAGGGCGAGCCGACGTCGACGCCCTTCCACTGGGGAAGGTCCTCGCCCTCCGTACCTTCCGGGGCGAGCCCCATCGACGCTCCCACGCCGTTGAAGTCGCCGCCGAGCTTGAGGGTCGCTGACGTCAGGACGACGGAGCGGTCGGCGAAGAGCTTCTCCCTGAGAAGCCCCGACACGTTCATCGGAGCCACCCGGAGCGAGGCTCCGAAGCGATCGTGCCGCTCGTACCAGACGACATCCCATTCCGAGCCGTTGGCGATGCGCTCCGCGACGGCGTGCACGGCTTCGACGGACGCCAGAGCCTGCTTGCGTACGGCGTCCTCGTCCTGGACGGACTTGTCGCGGGTGGTCCCGATGGCGGAGATCACCGTGCGGGCGGCGTCGCGCAGCGCCATCAGCGCGTACCCGAGGTCCTCCGGGATCTCCTCCAGGCGTCCCGGCAGAGCCAGCTCCATCAGGCGCTCGAAACCCTCGGCGGCGCTCTGGAGCTGGTCGGCGGCCTTCTCGTTGACGAGCTTCGCGGCGCGGCGCACCGCTCGGTTGACCTGTCCGGGCGTGAGCTCACCGGTCGCGACGCCGGTGACCCTGGAGACCAGCTCATGGGCCTCGTCGACGATCAGCACCTCGTGCTGCGGGAGGACCGGCGCACCCTCGATGGCGTCGATCGCGAGCAGCGCGTGATTGGTGACGACGACCTCCGCGAGCTTGGCCCGCTCGCGGGCCATCTCGGCGAAGCACTCCGCTCCGTAGGCGCATTTGGTGGCGCCGAGACACTCCCGGGACGACACCGAGATCTGGCCCCAGGCCCGGTCGGACACACCTGGTGTGAGGTCGTCACGGTCACCGGTCTCGGTCTCGTCCGACCAGTCGCGCAGCCGCATCAGGTCCTGGCCCAGCTTGCTGGTCGGCGCGGCCGCCTCGAACTGGTTGAAGAGGCCCTCCTCCTCTTCCTGCGGCACGCCCTCGTGCAGACGGTGCAGGCACAGGTAGTTCGACCTGCCCTTGAGCATCGCGAATTCGGGGCGGCGGCGCAGCAACGGGTGCAGCGCATCGACGGTGCGCGGCAGGTCCCGCTCCACGAGCTGGCGCTGGAGCGCCAGGGTGGCGGTCGCCACGACCACTCGCTCCCCGTGCGCGAGCGCGGGCACCAGGTAACCGAGCGACTTTCCGGTACCGGTGCCCGCCTGGACCAGCAGGTGGGAGCTGTCGTCGATGGCACTGGCGACGGCTTCGGCCATCGTCACCTGGCCAGGGCGCTCCGTACCGCCGACGGCAGTGACGGCAGCATGCAGGAGTTCGGGGAGTGAGGGCTTTGTCATAGCGCTGCCAGCCTACGGGGCGCCACTGACAACCGAGCGATCAAGGGCGTCTCTCGGGCGGCCGGGGTGGCGGATGGATTCGACACGGAGACTCCTCGACGGGCAACCGGACCGGGACGAGCGGTGAACCAGGAGTGACGGCTCTACAACAGATCGCGCAGGGCCCGGTCCCGGATCATGAGGGCTGCCCGCTTGTCGGGCAGATCGACCTCGGCGGAGAACCGGAAACCGGCACTCAGAAAAGCCGATACGGAGGGGGTGTTGCGAAGATCGGGTTCCGCGACGACACGAGCGCACGAGGGGCGCTTGTCCAGTACGTGGTCGGCGACGGCTCTGAGCAGGGTGGAGCCGAGCCCTCGCCCACGGTCGGCGACACCGCCGATGAGGAGGTGGATTCCCGTGTCGTGGGGTCGGGCGGGATAGTGGCGCGCCAGGTCGTCGAGATCCGCGCGGTAGAACTCCCAGTAGCTCATCGGCGTGCCGTCGAGCGCCCCGAGGCACGAGACGCTGCGTCCGTCGCCGTCGAGCTGCCGAAGTACATGGTCCTCGACCACTGACTCGGGTCCCGCGAGTTCCCAGAACGCCGCGACGGCGGGGTCGTTCATCCAGCGGTGGATGAGCGGGAGATCGCGCTCGGCCCGCACGGGGAGGAGGTGGAGGACGCCCGCGGGCGTCTTGACCGGTCCCCAGCCGCCGACACGGTCGAGCAGATCGTCCCCGCCCGGAGTCCCGTCGGGAGTCCCATCCGGAGTCCCGCCCGGAGCCCCGGCCCGAGATCCGGTGCCCTCCGCGAACAAGGCGATCAGTTCGTCGGGGAGACGCAGGTCGAGCGTGTCCTCGCAGTCCGTACCGGCACCGGGGTCGGAGCCGGTACCCGCGCGGGATCCGGGGCCGGATCCGGGGCCGAGTCGGGGGGCGCGGGCGGTGCCGGCGTCGGTGCTCGCATCGGTGGGGGGCACGACGACGCTCCTCTCAGGAGACGGGGTGGGTCATGTTCCTCAGAAATGAAGGGGGTTGGAGATGGTGACGTAGACGGACTGGGAGTCGACGGGACCGACGAGTTCGTCGAGGCCGTGCAGCCGGGTCAGGAGGTTGGCCTTGCAGCGCAGGACGGGTGAGTCGAGCAGGAGGGCGGGCAGCGGCGTCCGCAGTCGGGCGGGGCCGGTGGCGACGCCGGTGAGGAAGCGCCGGAACGCGGCGAGCAACAGCCTCTCGTCGGCGAGCCGTTGGGAGCCGAACGCTCCGACCAGACCGAGCACGTTGTTGATGGCGAGGTAGTAGGCGAAGCGTTCGTCGGTGACCTCGTCGGAGACGAAGGTGTCGCTGTGCGCCCCGATGCCGGGCAGCCGGGCGTCGAGTTCCGCGCGCCGCGACTCGCGGAAGTAGTAGCCCTGGTTGTCGCGGTAGCGGCCGCCCGTGGGCCAGCCTTCCGCGTCCAGCAGGAGCAGGGTGTTCTGCTGGTGCGCCTCCAGAGCGATGCCCGCCTCGCTGTCCAGCCAGAGAACGGGGCGTACGACCTGTTCGAGATAGCGCAGGAACCACTCGGTGGCGACGGCGCCGCGCGGGCGGCCGGTGCGGCCGGCGAGCCCGGTGACGATCTCGGTGAGCCGGGACCGCATGAAGGGGCCGCGCTCTGCCGGGTTGTGCGTGCCGAGCCGGGCGTACGGCCGGGGTGAGACCAGTCCCGCGACGCAGCCGACGTCGTCCGTCGGCCCGAACGGGTTGTGGCGGATCATCACGTCGAGCCCTGGAAGCGGGTTGCCGTCCTGGCCGTCGACGGCGAGCCAGGACGGGTCTCGGACGATGTCGAAGCCGGGGTGGACGGCCTGCCACTGCTCGAACAGGCCGCCGCGCAGCAGACGGTGGACCTCCACGCCACGGTGGAGCTCCTTGCGGAGGTTCTCACGACGGGAGTTGGTGATGCGCAGGCCCAGCGAGAGTTTCAGCATCGCGGAGGCGCCGGAGCGGTAGACGGTGCGGACGGAGGAGGTGGGGTGCCAAGGGGTGCCCCGCGGGCCGAGGTCCTGGAGCAGCCCGGCATCCAGCAGGGCCGCGGTCTCCTGGCGGTGCTGGATCTCGCGCATCTGCCAGGGGTGCAGCGGCAGTGCGGCGGCGTACCCGGCGGGGAGCGCCAGGCCGGGCCCGGCCAGCCGCATGGTCAGTTGCTCCGCCGGTACGGGGCGGCCGCGCTCCGTCCAGGCCGAGTCCGACGCCAGTACCGAGGGGGCGACCGCCATCCAGTGCAGAGGGAAGGAGCCGCGCAACTCCGGTGAGTAGAGCCGTCCTTCGGCATCGGAGAGGCCGTCGCGTCCCTTCGGTGTCGGGTGCAGGGGGTGGCCGAGGAGGAGTGCCTGCTCCGCGGCGAGGAAGAGGTCGGGGGTGTCGGCGGGGTGCTCCCTGCGGTCCCTGATGAACACCGCGGTGCGCCGAACCGAGTCGGCGACCCGGCCGACGAGGTCGGCGCCTTCACCGGCCGGGCTGTCCGACTGCCGGGGATCGGGGTCGCTCGGCACGGCTCCCGCCCACTCGTCGGTGAGTGCCCGGCGGGTCGTGTCCGTGGTCGGTGTCCTGGCAGCCGTCTGCCGTGCGAAGAGGGCCGCCACCATCACCGCGTCGACGGCCGGTGCCTGGTCGGGAGCGTCGGCGAGGAGGGGAAGGCCGAAGCGGTGCCAGCCGGAGGGGGACCAGTGGTGGACGGGAACGAGCAGGGTCGCGCCGCCGGCCGCCAGGGCGATGCGAAGGGTGCCGTCCTCGGGCGCGGGCAGGTTGTTCTCCCGTACCCAGCAGCGCAGCAGGTTCTCGACCGCCGCCGCCTGTGCCGCGGTCCGGGTGTCGGGGTGATCCAGCAGGTCGAGCAGGTCGAGCAGGTCGACGGTGGCCCCGCTGGGCGGTTCGGGCGCCCGGGCCGCCTCCTTCTGCCGGGGAACGGACTCCGATCCGGACAGGTGCGGGGCGGGTGTGCCGACGGCCGTTCGCTCGTACGGGGAGGGAGGGCTGTCGGGCGCGGGGGTGGCGTTCACGGGAATTCCTTGCGAGTCGTTCGGGCTCGTGCGGCGACGAACCGGGGCGGATCCGGGGTGCGTCGGGTTTGTCGGGCTTCCTGTTCGGTTGCTGGGGAGGGGTCGGCGGTGGTGACGTCGGTGGGAGGAAGGCCGAGGTTCGCCGGTGTGGACTGCGGAGGTGACGCGGGCCGGAGCTGCGGAGGCGAGACGGGCCGGACGGCGGAGGCGAGACGGGCCGGACGGCGGGGGCGACACCGGCGGGAACCGTGGAGCTGCAGAGCCGCAGTCGACTGGGGCCGTCCATCGCCGACGAGTTCGCCCAGGCCGTGGCCTCCCCGCCGGTCGAAGTTCCGGCGGGTCCCGCCCGAAGGCGTACGCCCCGTGCGGAGGCGGTCGGACCGTCACCGCGGAGCGTCGGCACCCCGTGCCCCGTCCCTCCCGAGTCGATGGTCCCCCCGCGCCACCGCGCTCACCGCGTCCGCGAGCCGGTCGAGCACGGCGGACGTCTGTTCGTCGCTGATCGTCAGGGGAGGAAGGAGCCGTACGACGCTCGAACGGCGGCCCCCGAGTTCCACGATCAGGCCTCGGCGCAGGCACTCCCGCTGGACGGCGGCGGCGAGTTCGGGGGCGGCGGGGCGGGGGCCGTCGGGGGTGAGGTGCGGCGGCCCTTCGGGGTCGACGAGTTCGAGGCCGATCATCAGGCCGCGGCCGCGTACGTCGCCGATGCAGGGGAACTCAGCCGCGAGTCCGCGGAGTTGGGTCAGCATGCGGGCCCCGACGGTGGCCGCGCGCTCGGCGAGGCCGTGCTCGCGGACGTACGCGAGGGTGGCCGTGCCGGCTGCCATGGCCAGTTGGTTGCCGCGGAACGTGCCAGCGTGGGCACCGGGCAGCCAGACGTCGAGGTCGTCGCGGTAGACGACGACGGCCAGCGGCAGGCTGCCGCCGATGGCCTTGGACAGGACCATCACGTCCGGGGTGATCCCGCTGTGTTCCACCGCCCAGAAGGCGCCCGTCCGGCCCACACCTGTCTGGACCTCGTCCACGATCAGCGGGATGGACCGGGCCGCCGTGATCTCGCGCATCCGGCGTGTCCAGGCGTCCGGCGCGGGAATGACCCCGCCCTCGCCCTGGACGGGTTCAAAGATCATCCCGGCGGGGAGCGGCACACCCGACTTCGTGTCGTCGAGGAGGGACTCCGTCCAGCGCGCGGCGAGTTCGGCGCCGCGGTCGCCGCCGATGCCGAACGGGCAGCGGTAGTCTTGCGGATAGGGCAGACGCGCGACGCGTACGTCGGTCGCGCCACCGGAGGCTTCGAGCGCGCCCGCGGTCATCCCGTGGTAGGCGCCGGTGAACGCGAGCATGCCGGTGCGGCCGGTGGCCGCGCGCACCAGTTTGAACGCGGCCTCCACGGCGTCCGTCCCCGCCGGTCCGCAGAACTGGACCCGTGCGCGTTCGGCGAACCGCGGGGGAAGCGTGCGGAACAGTTCGGTGGTGAAGGCGTCCTTGACCGGTGTCGCGAGGTCCAGGACGTGCAGGGGTGCCCCCGAGTCGAGGACCTTTCTGATCGCCTCCAGGACGACAGGATGGTTGTGCCCGAGGGCCAGGGTCCCGGCTCCGGAGAGGCAGTCGAGATAGCGGCGCCCGTCGGCGCCCTCGATCGTCAGCCCACGGGCCCGAACGGGAACGATCGGAAGGGCGCGCGCATAGGTTCGCGCAGCCGATTCGCGCGCCGACTGGCGCCGCAGAATCCCCTCGTGCGCCGCGCGCGCCCGCTCGGTCGCTCCGGCGCCACCATCCCGCGCCCCCTCGGATTCCCCTGGCGCCCCCTCCGGCGCCACCACTGACTCGGTCACGGCCACGGCTTCAGGTCCTCCCGCTGTCCAGAGGCGAGTTGGCAGGGGGGTCCGAAGGCAGGCGGCAGGCCCCCCGTACGTATCAACGACGCCGCTCGCGTTGGGAAGCGGGTGAATTCGAGGTTCCTTGCAGGTTCATTGCCGGTTTCTTGCCGGGCCGGAACCCGGGGCCGATGCGGGGCCTGCCGCCGGGCCCCCGGCCCGGCGGCAGGCCCCGGATCGGGACAGCGGCAGGCCCCGCATCGGACCGCGACCAGGAGTACGGCGCCCGGCGGACCCCTGATGACGCTCCGTCAGAACAGCGGGTCCGGGGACGCACCCCCCGTAGCTGAACCGTTGCCGTTCCGTCGGACGTCCCACACAGCGACCGCATAGTCTTTGATGCCGTTCGGTCGTACCGATCGAACCGCTCAGGCACCCGCAGAAGCACCGCACAGTTCCCATACGCTCAGGGGGAGTTACACCATGCGATCCATACGCCCGCCCTTCGCCGCCCGTCGAGGCAGGAGCGCGCGCCGCAGAACGTCCCCCGTTCTGGCCGCCGTCGGCCTCGCCGCGGCCCTGGCACTGACCGCCACCGCCTGCGACTCGGGCAGCGACACGGCGAGCAGTCAGCCGACCGCCTCCGTGCCCCAGGGCGGTGACGGAAAGATCCAGATCCCGGACGACATCAAGAACAAGCTCAAAGAGCACGGCATCGATGTCGACAAGTGGAAGCACGGCGCCTGGAAGAACTGGGACAAGGACGAATGGCTGCGCCAGGCCGACGACTTCATCAACCCGATCATCAAGGGCCTCTGGGACCCGGCCCGGATGCGCGGAGCCGACGACCCGGACAAGAACAAGGGCGTCGACGACGCCGACCTCACCGGTGACCAGGGCGTCACTGACCCGGAACCGGCCCCGGTGACGGCGCGGGCCGTGCAGACGTCCTACCACGCCAATGTGCCCGAGGCGGGCAAGGTGTTCTTCGACTCCCCCGAGGGCACGATGGTCTGCTCGGCGACGGTGGTCGAGGACCCGGCGCACCCGGGCAAGTCCAACCTGGTGTGGACCGCGGGCCACTGTGTACACGCCGGCAAGAAGGGCGGCTGGTACCGCAACATCGCCTTCGTGCCCTCGTACAACGACTCCGGCAAGTCGGCGGCGCAGCTCGAGAGCGCCCCGCGCCAGGAGGTCGCTCCGTACGGCGTCTGGTGGAGCGACTGGGCGCAGACCTCGGACCAGTGGATCGAGAAGGGCGGTTCCACGGGCGGTCAGGGAGCCTCGTACGACTACGCCGTGCTGCATGTGACCCCGGAGAAGGGAAGCGGCGGCAAGTCCCTTGAAGAGACCGTGGGTTCGGCGCTGCCGGTGAACTTCAACGCTCCGGCCGTGCCCAAGGTTTCGAGCATCACGGCGACCGGCTACCCGGCCGCGGCGCCGTTCGACGGCCAGAAGCTGTACCAGTGCACGGACAAGCCGGGACGGCTGTCGGTCGCGCAGGCCGACCCGACGATGTACCGCATCGGCTGCACGATGACCGGCGGCTCCTCGGGCGGCGGCTGGGTGGCCACGGGCTCCGACGGCAAGCCGGCGCTGGTGTCCAACACCTCCATCGGCCCGGTCAAGTTCGGCTGGCTGGCGGGTCCGCGGCTGGGCGATGTGGCCAAGGGCGTGTACGACTCGGTGAGCGCGAAGTTCGCCGGACGGTGACGCGCACGACGTAACAGGGTTCGGACGGACGGCGGTGGGACGGGGCTCGGGAACGGTCACCGGCCCGCCGCCGTCCGTCCTGGATCGGGCGGGAGATCCTTCTTCGACCGGGCGGGAGATCCATCCTCGACCCGGGCAGGAAATCGTCCCCAACTGGGCGGGCGCCGTGGGGTGTCGCGTTCGGGCGGGCTCCCTGGAGAGCCGTCCCACGCCCGACCGGCACAGCGACAGACCCGACCAGCACAGCGACAGAGCTTCGACCGGGGGGTACACCACCATGCGTTCTTCAGGACGGCGTCGTACGGTCCTCGCCGCCACCGGCCTCATGGCCGCCCTGGCACTCACCGCGACCGCCTGCGACTCCGGTGGCGACAAGGCGAGCGGCGGATCCACCGCCTCCGCGTCACAGGGATCCGCGAGCGGCAACGACAAGATCAAGATCCCGGACGACATCAAGGACAAGCTCAAAGAGCACGGCATCGATGTCGACCAGTGGAAGAACGGCGCCTGGGAGAACTGGGACAAGGACAAGTGGCTCAGTGAGGCCAAGGACTTCGTCAACCCGGTGATCGACGGTCTGTGGAAGCCCGAGCGGATGAAGTCCGCCAAGGACCCGGCCAAGACGATCTCCACCAAGGACGCGGCGGCCGACCGGGGCGTCAGCGACCCGGAGCCGGCCCCCGTCGACGCCCGGGCCGAGAAGACCCCGTACCACGACCACGCCGCGCCGGTCGGCAAGGTCTTCTTCGACTCCCCCAAGGGCTCGATGGTCTGCTCGGGCACGGTCGTCAAGGACGTCAACCACCCCGGCAGGTCCAACCTCGTGTGGACCGCGGGCCACTGCGTGCACGCCGGCAGGAAGGGCGGCTGGTACCGCAACATCGCCTTCGTGCCGTCCTACAACGACCGGGGCGGGTCCGAGGCGCAGCTCGCCGGCGCGACGGCCTCGGAGATCGCGCCGTACGGCCAGTGGTGGGCGGACTGGGCCTCGACCTCCGAGCAGTGGATCTCCGGCGGCGACGAGACGGGCGGCGCGGGCGCCCCGTACGACTACGCCTTGCTGCATGTGAAGCCGGAGCAGGGCGCCAAGTCCCTGGAGGAGACCGTCGGCAACGCGCTGGACGTGGACTTCTCCGCGCCGTCCGTCCAGGAGGCCGGGACGATGGGCGCCTGGGGTTACCCGGCCGCGCCGCCGTACGACGGCCTCAGCATGTTCAAGTGCGTAGACAAGCCGGGCCGCCTCTCGCTGAACCCGGCCCTGCCCACGATGTACCGCATCGGCTGCACCATGACCGGCGGTTCGTCCGGCGGCGGCTGGTTCCGGGTCGTCGACGGCAGGACCGAGCTCGTCTCGAACACCTCGATCGGCCCGGCCGGCCACACCTGGCTGGCGGGACCGCAGCTGGGCAGCGGCGCCCGGGCGCTCTACGAGCGGATGAGCAAGGAGTACGGCGGCCGGTAGCTGGCCCGCCGCCAGCACGGACGGCCGCGCGGTCACGTGGAAGGACATCCGCGCGACCCTGCGGACGGACGCGCGTCCACGGCGAAGGCCCGCCCCCTCTGCGAGGGGCGGGCCTTCGTGCGTTCGCAGCGACTGCTCGCCGAAGTGCTTATCGGGGTGCTTACCGGAGCGCGGGCGCCGGGACGTACGGTGCGAGGTCCGCCGCCAGTTCCTCATGGACCCGCAGCTTGAGCAGCGTGCCCTCCCCTGTGTGCTCCTCGGAGAGCACCTCGCCCTCGGTGTGGGCGCGGGCGACCAGCTTGCCGTGCGTGTACGGCACGAGCGCCTCGATCTCGACCGAGGGACGCGGCAGCTCGTTGTCGATCAGCGCGAGCAGCTCGTCCATGCCCTGGCCCGTACGCGCCGAGACCGCGATGGAACGTGTCTCGATCCGCATCAGCCGCTGGAGGACCAGCGGGTCCGCCGCGTCCGCTTTGTTGATCACCACGATCTCGGGCACCTTGGTCGCGCCGACGTCACGGATGACCTCGCGCACCGCGGCCAGCTGCTCCTCCGGAGCGGGGTGCGAACCGTCCACCACGTGCAGGATCAGGTCGGAGTCGCCGACCTCCTCCATGGTGGAGCGGAACGCCTCGACCAGGTGGTGCGGCAGGTGGCGCACGAATCCGACCGTGTCGACCAGCGTGTAGAGCCGCCCGCTCGGGGTCTCGGCCCGGCGCACGGTCGGGTCGAGGGTCGCGAACAGCGCGTTCTCGACGAGCACGCCCGCGCCCGTGAGGCGGTTGAGCAGGGACGACTTGCCGGCGTTGGTGTAACCGGCGATGGCGACCGAGGGCACCTTGTTGCGGCGGCGCTCCTGGCGCTTGATCTCGCGGCCCGTCTTCATCTCCGCGATCTCCCGGCGCATCTTCGCCATCTTCTCGCGGATACGGCGCCGGTCCGTCTCGATCTTGGTCTCACCGGGACCACGGGTGGCGAGGCCGCCGCCCTTGCCGCCGCCCATCTGACGGGACAGCGACTGACCCCAGCCGCGCAGTCTCGGCAGCATGTACTGCATCTGCGCGAGCGCGACCTGCGCCTTGCCCTCTCGGGACTTGGCGTGCTGGGCGAAGATGTCGAGGATCAGGGCCGTACGGTCGATGACCTTGACCTTGACGACGTCCTCGAGGTGGATCAGCTGGCCGGGGCTCAGCTCACCGTCACAGATCACGGTGTCGGCGCCGGTCTCGATCACGATGTCCCGGAGCTCGTTGGCCTTGCCGGAACCGATGTACGTGGCCGCGTCGGGCTTGTCACGGCGCTGGACGACGCCGTCGAGCACGAGCGCTCCCGCGGTCTCCGCGAGCGCGGCCAGCTCGGCCAGCGAGTTGTCCGCGTCCCGGATGGTCCCCGTGGTCCAGACACCGACGAGCACGACGCGCTCCAGGCGGAGCTGTCGGTACTCGACCTCGGTGACGTCCTCGAGTTCGGTGGAGAGGCCCGCCACGCGGCGCAGGGCCGCGCGCTCGGAGCGTTCGAACTGCTCGCCGTCCCGGTCTCCGTCGATCTCATGGCTCCAGGCGACGTCCTCTTCCATCAGGGCATCGGCCCGAAGACCTTCGGGGTAGTTCTGCGCGGAATTCTGCGCGTCCTGGGAAGGGGAAGAAGAGGAGGTCATTGGATCCTTACGTAGCTGGGAAAGCCGCGGGCCGACGAAAGTCGTCCGTCACAGGGAACAACGCCCGGGGCCACCGGGAGATTCCCGGTTCGGGCCGGGGCAACCCTCCAAAGGGGGCCGGGTCGCCGGCTCGAAGATGGTCGCATGGCACGGCCCGTCTCGTCACGCGACTTATCGGGACCCGCCGGACACCCGCGGGCAGCACTCCCGCTGGGTGCCGCCGGGCGCCCGGTCGCGTCGATGCACGCGCCGCGGGGCGCAGCTTTCTCACGCGCGCTTGCGTGCCTTCGGGGCGTCGCTCTTCCAGTCCGGGTGCCCCGGCATCGGCGGTGTCTTCTTGTCGTACAGCCACGCCTTGAAGAACCCGGTCAGATCGCGTGCGGCGACGGCGCTGGCGAGGTCCACGAAGTCGGCCGTCGAGGCCACGCCGTCGCGGTTGACGCCGACCCACGTCCGCTCCAGGCGCTCGAAGGCCGGGCGGCCGATCTCCTGGCGCAGCGCGTACAGGGCCAGGGCAGCGCCGTCGTAGACGTTCGGGCGGAAGATGCTGATCTTGTGGCCGGGCTTGGGCCCCTTGGGCTCGGCGGGCGGTCCGCCGGAGGCGCGCCAGGAGTCGGACAGCCGGTAGGCCGCCTTCATCCGCTTCTCCATCGGCTTGTTCGCCTTCTCCTCGGCGTACAAGGCTTCGTACCAGGTGGCGTGCCCTTCGTTGAGCCACACGTCGGACCAGGTGCGGGGGGTGACGCTGTCGCCGAACCACTGGTGCGACAGCTCGTGCACCATGATCGACTCGACGTACCACTTCGGGTACGCGGGCTCGGTGAACAACTCCTTCTCGAAGAGCGAGAGCGTCTGCGTCTCCAGCTCGAAGCCCGTCTGCGCCTGGGCCATCAGCAGCCCGTAGGTCTCGAAGGGGTACCGCCCGACCTTGCTCTCCATCCAGGCGATCTGGCCGGGGGTCTTGCGGAGCCACGGTTCGAGGGCCGCGCGGTCGGCGCTGGGGATCACATCCCGTACGGGCAGCCCGTGCGGCCCCTGCCGGCGCAGCACGGCGGAGCGGCCGATGGACACCTGGGTCAGCTCGGTGGCCATGGGGTGCTCGGTCCGGTACGTCCAGGTCGTGGCCCCGCGGGCCCGGTGGGTGCCCTCGCGAAGACCGTTCGCGACGACCGTGTACACGTCGGGGGCAGTGACGTGGATGGTGAACATCGCCTTGTCGGAGGGGTGGTCGTTGCACGGGAAGACCAGGTGCGCGGCGTCGGCCTGGTCGGCCATCGCGAGCCCGTCCTTGGTCCGTACCCAGCCGCCGTCCTGGCCCTTCGCGCTGATCGGGTCGCTGGTGTGCCGCACGGTGATGCGCAGCGGGCTCCCTGCGGGCAGCGACTCGGCCGGTGTCACCACGAGATCGTCGCCGGCCTTCGCGAAATCGGCCGGGACTCCGTTGACCTCGACCGATCGCACCGTTCCGTGCGCGAAGTCGAGGTTGACGCGGTCGAGCGGGGCGGTGGTCAGAGCGTCGATCGTGGTGACGGCCTTGAGCGGCTTGTCGTTGCTGCCGGAGTAGGTGAAGTCGAGGTCGTACGACTCGACGTCGTACCCGGGGTTGCCGAGGGTGGGGAAGAGGCGGTCACCGACCCCCAGGGGCACGGCCGGGTCCGGGGCGCTCGCGGCGATCAGGCAGACGGAGACGGCCGAGGCGAGCAGGGCCGCCGTGACGCGGCGACTCCTCGGGCGTGCGGGCGTGGGGGTGGGGTTGAGCGGCATGGACCACCGCTACCAGCGCGCGCCGGTTCCGCGCCGACGACTCGCGCCCGGCCCACCCGAACGGGTCGGTCCGGAGACTCGTTGGGGCCAGCGTCGTGCGGCAGCCGACGGGTGCCGGCCCGCGGCAGCCGCCGTCGGGCGCCCAGCGCCTGGCGCCCGGTGTCCGGCGCCCGACTGGGCCACGAGCGCCCGGCGCCTATTGGGGGGCCGTCGCCCGGTGCCTACGGGACGCCCGTCGTGCGGTGCCCAGGGCAGCGGTCGTCCGGTGCCTACGAGGCGGCCGTCGTACCGTGCCTGCAGGGCCTCCGTCATCCGATGTCTGCAGGGCCTCCGCCGCCCGGTGCCTACAGGGCGCCCGTCGTGCGGTGCCCACTGGGCAGCGGTCATCCGGTGCCTGAGAGGCTCCGTCGTCCGGTGCCCGCTGGGCAGCGGTCGTCCGGCGCCTACGGGGCTGCCGTCGTACCGTGCCTGCAGGGCCTCCGTCATCCGGCGCCTACTGAGCGGCCGTCATCCGGTGCCTGCGGGACTGCCGTCGCCACGTGTCTACTGGGCTGCCGTCGCCGGATGTTGGGCTCGGCTCACGTCGTACACGCCGGGTACATTGCGCATCGCGCGCATCAGGCCCTGGAGGCGGGCCGCGTCCGGGAGTTGGAGTGTGTAGGTGTGGCGCACGCGCTGCTGGCTCGGGGGTTCGACGGTCGCGGAGACGATGGCGACCCCCTCCACCGCGATGGCTTCCGTGAGGTCCGCGAGCAGGTGCGGGCGTCCGAAGGACTCGGCGACCAGGGTGACGCGGCACTCGGTGGTGTCCCCCCAGCGCACACCGACCTCCGGGCGCCCCGCGCTCTTCATCCGCGCCGCTCCGGCGCACTCCACGCGGTGCACGGTAACCACTCCCCCGCGTACGGCGAAGCCGGTCACCTCGTCGGGCGGTACGGGCGTGCAGCAGCCGGCCATGCGGACGGATGCGCCGGGCGGGTCGGCGACGGCACTCGCGGGGCGGGCGACCTGTGCCTCGGTGGGGCGGGCCGGGGCCTCGGCGGACGGCCTGGGGCCCGTGGCGGAGGTTCTGGACGCCTCCTCGGCGCCGGGTGCGGGGTGCGTGGCCATCCAGCGCTGGATGGCGATCCGCGCGGCGGCCGTGTGCGCGTGCTCCAGCCACTCCCTGGACGGCTCGGAGGCGGGGTCCTGGCCCATGAGGAGCTGAACGGTGTCGCCGTCCTTCAGGACCGTACTCAGCGTCGCCAGGCGGCCGTTGACGCGGGCGCCGATGCAGGCGTGCGCGTCCTCGCCGTACTGCGCGTACGCCGCGTCGACGCAACTGGCGCCCTCCGGAAGGCCCAACGAGCCTCCGTCGGCGCGGAAGACGGTGATCTCACGGTCCTGGGCGAGGTCTTCGCGGAGCGTCGACCAGAACGTGTCCGGGTCCGGGGCGCCCTGCTGCCAGTCGAGCAGCCGGGAGAGCCAGCCGGGGCGGGTGGGGTCAGCGCGTTCGCCGTCGAAGGGGCGTTCGGCACCACCGTCGGGCTGTTCCTCCGAGGGCGGCGCGTAGGGATTGCCGAGCGCGATGACTCCGGCCTCGGCGACCTTGTGCATCTGGTGTGTGCGGATGAGGACTTCGGCGACCTGGCCGTCGCCGCGGGTGACGGCCGTGTGCAGCGACTGGTACAGGTTGAACTTGGGGACGGCGATGAAGTCCTTGAACTCCGACACCACCGGGGTGAGACAGGTGTGCAGTTCGCCGAGGACGCCGTAGCAGTCGGCGTCCTCGTTCACGAGCACCAGGAGGCGTCCGAAGTCGGCGCCGCGCATGGGGCCGCGCTTGCGCGACACCCGGTGCACGGAGACGAAGTGCCGTGGCCTTATGAGGACTTCGGCCTGGATCCCGGCGTCCCGCAGGACCACGCGTACCTCCTCCGCGATCTCCGCGAGCGGGTTGCCGTCGCGGCTGTCGTTCTCGGAGATGAGCTCCCGGGTGTGCGCGTACTCCTCGGGATGCAGGATCGCGAAGACGAGGTCTTCCAGTTCGGTCTTGAGTGCCTGCACGCCGAGGCGCTCGGCGAGCGGGATCAGTACGTCCCGGGTCACTTTGGCGATCCGCGCCTGCTTCTCGGGGCGCATGACGCCGAGGGTCCGCATGTTGTGCAGCCGGTCCGCGAGTTTGATCGACATCACCCGGACGTCGTTGCCCGTCGCGACGAGCATCTTCCGGAAGGTCTCCGGTTCGGCGGCGGCGCCGTAGTCGACCTTCTCCAACTTGGTGACGCCGTCGACCAGATAGCAGACCTCGTCGCCGAACTCCGCACGCACCTGATCCAGCGTCACTTCCGTGTCTTCAACGGTGTCGTGGAGCAGGGAGGCGGTCAACGTCGTGGTCTCGGCGCCGAGTTCGGCGAGGATCAGCGTCACGGCGAGCGGGTGCGTGATGTACGGCTCGCCGCTCTTGCGCATCTGGCCGCGGTGCGAGGACTCCGCGAGCACGTACGCCCGGCGCAGGGGCTCCAGTTTGGCGTCGGGATGGTGGGCGCGGTGGGCCTCGGCCACATGCCCGATCGCGTCCGGCAGCCGGTCGCGGGTCGCGGGCCCGAGCAGTGCGGCCCGCCCCAGCCGACGCAGGTCGATCCGGGGCCGCGCCTTCTTGCGGTGCGCCGGGGGCACCGCCGGCTCCAGCGAGGCCGAGCGCTGGGGGGCGGGCGTTGCAGGGCCTGGCGTCGCGGGATTCGTCGCCTCCGCACTCATGGGCACCTCCGGCTGCGTAAGACCGGCGGACGGGTGCCCCATGGCGTACTCGGCTCAGGGGATGGTGTCGATCCCCCGTCCGGGCCGGTGCTTGATGCTACCGACCCCACCACGCCCAGTTGACCGCCTCTCGCCGAGCGTGAAACGGATCACCCATTCGAGCGAAGGTTTTTGGGTTTACCGTTTCGAACTTCTGGAAGAGACGGCATGGACGTCCGACGAGTGACGTCGGCCGCGCGGGCTCAGCGCAGGGCGCCGTCCAGCCACTCCGCGTCGATCTCGCCCTCGGCGACGATCACCGCGGGACCCGTCATCTCGATCTCGCCGTCCGCGCGCTCGGTGATCACCAGGCGTCCGCCGGGCACGTCGACGGTGTACGTCGCCGGGGTGCCGGTCACGGCGGGGTCGGCGTTGTCGCGGCGGGCCGCGGCGACGGCCACGGCACACGCGCCGGTGCCGCAGGAGCGTGTCTCGCCGGAGCCGCGCTCGTGGACCCGCAGGGCGACATGGCGCGGCCCCCGGTCGACCACGAACTCGACGTTGACCCCGTCCGGGTAAGCCGAGGCCGGGGTGAACGGCGGCGGCGTGAACAGATCGCCGGCGTGCGCGAGGTCGTCCACGAAGGCGACGGCGTGCGGGTTGCCCATGTTCACGTTGCGCGCGGGCCAGCTGCGCTCGCCGACGCTCACCGTGACCCCTCCCTCGGGGAGGAGCGCCTTGCCCATGCCGACGGTGACGTCTCCGTCCTTGGCGATGTGCACGGGCTTCACTCCCCCGCGCGTGGCGACCGCGATGTCGCCTTGGGCCACATATCCGGCGCGGTGGAGGTAGTGGGCGAACACACGCACTCCGTTGCCGCACATCTCGGCGACCGAGCCATCGCCGTTGCGGTAGTCCATGAACCACTCCGCCTCGGCCGCCATCTGCTTGGCCTCGGGGTGCGCGGCGGACCGCACGACGTGCAGCAGACCGTCGCCGCCGATGCCCGCGCGGCGGTCGCAGAGAGCGGCCACAGCGGCGGGAGGCAGGTCGATGACGTTCTCCGGGTCCGGGACGATCACGAAGTCGTTCTCGGTCCCGTGTCCCTTGAGGAAGGCGATCCGCGTGCTCATTCCTCGATCGTACGGGGTCGGTACGACAGTCCGGCCGGCGCGGGGCGGTGTCGGAACGGCACTCCCGTCCACTCCGGGACGAGGTCTCCCGCAACACGCCCGGCCCGGATCGGGCCCGCGTCCTGGTGGACCGGGCCCGTGGGGTCAGCGCAGTCGGGCCACTCGCCCCACGGCGAGCACGGCCACCGCGGCGACGACCACGATGTACGCGATCACCACCCGCCAGTCGGCGCGTCGGCCGGAGCCACGCGGCGGGAAGCCGGGCAGGGCGTAGCCGACCCGGCGGGCGGCCATCATGCCCCAGCCGGCGGCGCACAGGCAGATCAGCAGCCCGAGCATGGCGACCACGGCACCGCCGTCTCCGAACTCGAAGGCGAGCGGGAAGGCGAACATCAGGGAGCCCGTCGCGGCCAGCGCCACGATGGGCGCGAGCTGCCAGATGCGCAGCAGACGCTGCGGGCGCAGCTCGACCTCGACCTCCGGCTCGGGGGACATCGCGCCGGGCTCGGGGCCGTCGGCGATCACCCCGCCGGGGGTGTCCTCGGGGCCGTCGGAGCTCAGTCGCTCTCCGCCCAACTCCGGCTCGACGCCGGGATCGGCGTCCGGGTCGATGCTCAGACGAACTCCGTCCGGATCAGCACCGTACTCAGTGCCTCGTGACTCAGTGCCTCGTGCAGTGTCGCGAGGGCCGGCCTCCATCGCCACGCGCCCTCCCAACTCGGACTTCACTGGTCGATCGAAGCTTGATGATGGCACGGCACCGGAGGCCCGGATGACGGCCGGAGCGTCCCGATGCCATGACGTGATCAGGCTGTGACCGGTCGTTCGACCAACGCCAGTGCGAGTTCCGGGAGTTCCGTGAGGTCCGCCGCAGCCCCACTTAGCCAATGCACCCTGGGGTCGCGCCGGAACCATGAATCCTGACGGCGCGCGAAGCGCTTGGTGGCGCGAACGGTCTCGGCGCGGGCCTCGTCCTCGGTGCACTCCCCGGCGAGCGACGCGAGGACCTGCTGATACCCGAGCGCGCGTGACGCTGTGCGCCCCGCGCGCAGGCCGTGCGCCTCCAGAGTGCGTACTTCGTCCACGAGCCCGGCCTCCCACATCCGGTCCACCCGGCGCGCGATGCGCTCGTCGAGCTCGGGACGCGCCACGTCGACACCGATCTGGAGGGTGTCGTACACGGAGTCGTGGCCGGGCAGATTGGCAGTGAAGGGCTTGCCGGTGATCTCGATGACTTCGAGCGCGCGGACGATACGACGGCCGTTGCTGGGCAGGATCGCCTGGGCGGCGCCGGGGTCGGCCATGGCGAGCCGCGCGTGCAGCGCTCCGGAACCGCGCAGAGTCAGCTCCTCCTCCAGGCGGGCGCGCACCTCGGGGTCGGTGCCGGGGAACTCCATCTTGTCGACGGCCCCGCGGACGTAGAGTCCGGAGCCGCCCACCAGGATCGGCCAGCGCCCCTCGGCGAGCAGCGCGTCGATGCGGGCGCGGGCGAGCCGCTGGTACTCGGCGACGCTGGCCGTGACCGTCACGTCCCAGACGTCCAGGAGGTGGTGCGGGATGCCGCCGCGCTCGTCGGGCGTCAGCTTGGCGGTGCCGATGTCCATCCCTCGGTACAACTGCATCGAGTCGGCGTTGACCACCTCGCCTCCGAGGTGTCTGGCGAGGAAGACGCCCAGATCGGACTTTCCTGCCGCGGTCGGTCCGACGACGGCGATGACCCGGGGGGCGGGGGGTGCGCTACTCACGGTCCCAGTCTCGCAAACCCGGGGACCTCTCCTCCAACGAGCTACGTGACGCCAGGGGTCCGGGTTCGTTCCCTCTTGCGAGGTTCCAGCCGCCGGTTTCGAGAACCGGTGATCCGGGTGACGCAATGAGACTCACCGGGCAACGCGGAATTTCGCCCTCACGAGTAACGTATGGAGCGGATATGAGCGTTTTTGAACGGCTTCTCCGGAGGTCAAAGGCTACGGAGGAGGCGCCCGCAGAGGTGCGGGCCGCCGCGCAGCCGGCCGCCGCCGAGGCGGAGGTGTCGGTGGCGGTGGAGGCGCAGGGGTCGTCCGAGGCGCAGGGGTCGTCCGAGGCGCAGGGGTCGTCCGAGGCGCAGGGGTCGTCCGAGAACGAGGGCGTGGCGACGGCGGGGACCGCCGGGGCCGCCACCACCGAGGACGTCGACATCCCCAAGCAGCAGACCGCCGAGCAGGCCGCCGACAACGAGGCCGGCAAGGGCTCCCGCACGTAATTGTCCCGAGAGGGAAGGCGAACCATGGGTCTGATGGACAATCTGAAAGCCAAGCTGGAGCCCGCCAAGGACAAGGTCTCCGGGCTCGCGCAGCAGCACGGGCACAAGGTCGCTCACGGCCTCGACAAGGCCGCGAAGGTGGTCGACGAGAAGACCAAGCACAAGTACAGCGACAAGATCCAGACGGGCACGGGCAAGGCGAAGGACGCCATGGACCGCCTCGCACACAAGGACGGCGGCGGAGCCGCGAGCCCGCCGGACATGCCGACCCCGCCTCAGACGTCCTGAACAACCCGCACGTCGACGGACGGCCGCGAAGCGCTCAGACTGCTTCCGGCCGTCCGCCGTGTCCGGGCCGCCCTGGCCGTCCGCCGTGTCCGGACCCCCATGGCTGACCGCTCGACGGGGCCCCCGTCGCCGACCGTTCCACCGGGCCCCCGTCGCCGACCGCTCGTCCGGGCCTTTACACGGCTGACGGCTCGTCCGGGCGGCGACGGCTGACGCGGTGTCCGGGGCCGGTGCGGCTGACGGCGCGTCGGCGCGTCCGTCCCCGGGAGCCGGCGGCGAGTGCGTGGGGCGCACGCCGGCCGCACATCACGCCCGTACGGCCCAAGGCGCCGTGACGTTCTCGTCGCGGCTCCGGCACCAGCACCGGCTCCGGCTCCTACGACCAGGCCGCCACCAGGTATCCCACCCCGTACGGAGCATCGTCGTAGAGCAGGGCGCCGCCGAGCCCGGCGCCCTCGGCCGCGCCCGCGAGGACCTGCCAGGGGGCCCGCCCCGCGGCCTTCAGCTCGTACGCCAGGGAGGTGTCCAGCGCCTTGAGGGCTGCGACGTCCGCCGCCCCGAGCGCCCGCGCGGCCTCCGCGTCGAAGTCCGCCGCTCGCTCGTCGAGATAGCCCGGCGCCTTGAGCGTCCTGCACGCGCTGGCGTCACCCATCACCAGCACGGCCACCCGTCCGGCCCGCCCGCCGATGTGCTCCCCGGCCTGGATGCACCGCTCGGTCTCCAGGGACTCCCCGACTCCGAGCCCCTCCACCGGGGCGTCGGACCAGCCGGTGCGCCCCAGCAGCCAGGCGGCGACGGCGAGGGAGGTCGGCAGTTCGCGTTCCGAGGCATCGGCACTCGCCCCGGCCGCGTCGGGGTTCACGCTCGCCCCGTCGGGGTTGGCGCGCGCCGCGTCCGGGCGACCGAGACATACGTCGAGGTCGACCCCGAAGCCGCTGAAGGAGCCGCGTGTGCCCTCCGGATGCGGTCCGCGGCCGCTCTCCTCGGCGGGGCCGACGACCACCAGCAGGTCGGGACGGGAGGCGGCGAGCACACCCAGCGCGTCCGTGCAGGCCGCCCGCGCGGCGTCCAATTCGGGTGCCGCGCCGACGGCGACGTCGGGGACGAGCAGCGGAGGGCAGGGGCAGACTGCGGCGGCTACAAGCATGAGCCGCAGCGTAACGCCGCCCACCGACGATCTGCCCTGTTCCCACCCCGTTTCCACGGACGGGCGGGCGTGAACACGCCACTGCCCGCCCTGCGGGCGTCCGGCGTCCCGCTGCCGTCCCGACCCGTCGGTCGCAGCCGCTGCCGCTGCCCGCGGCGGCGTCCCGACCCGTCAGTCGCAGCCGCAGCCGCTGCCCGCGGCGACCGGCAACGGCTCCGGGGCGCCGATCTTCGGCAGGCCCAGCATGACGCCCGCCGGCTTGGCGGTCTCGGCGGCGTTGCGCTTCTCCCAGGCGTCCCCCGCGCGCGTACGGCGCACGTCCAGGACGGCGCCCTCGGCGAGCAGGTGGTGCGGGGCGGCGTACGTGATCTCGACGGTGACCACGTCGCCGGGGCGGACCTCTTCGTCGGGCTTCGTGAAGTGGACCAGCCGGTTGTCGGGGGCGCGGCCGGACAGACGGTGGGTGGCGCCGTCCTTGCGGCCCTCGCCCTCGGCGACCATCAGCTCCAGGACGCGGCCGACCTGCTTCTTGTTCTCGTCCCAGGAGATCTCCTCCTGGAGGGCGACGAGACGCTCGTAGCGCGCCTGGACGACCTCCTTGGGGATCTGCCCCTCCATGGTGGCCGCCGGGGTGCCGGGGCGCTTGGAGTACTGGAACGTGAAGGCCGCCGAGAAGCGGGCCTCGCGGACCGCGTGCAGGGTCTGCTCGAAGTCCTCCTCCGTCTCACCGGGGAAGCCCACGATGATGTCGGTGGTGATCGCCGCGTCCGGGATGGCGGCCCGGACGTTCTCGATGATCCCGAGGAAGCGCTCCTGGCGGTACGAGCGGCGCATCGCCTTCAGGACGGTGTCCGATCCGGACTGCATCGGCATGTGCAGCTGCGGCATCACGTTCGGCGTCTCCGCCATGGCGGAGATCACGTCGTCGGTGAAGTCGCGCGGGTGCGGCGAGGTGAAGCGGACGCGCTCCAGCCCCTCGATCCGCCCGCAGGCCCGCAGCAGCTTGCTGAAGGCCTCACGGTCGCCGATGTCGCTGCCGTACGCGTTGACGTTCTGGCCGAGGAGGGTGATCTCGGAGACGCCCTCGCCGACCAGGGCCTCGATCTCGGCCAGGATGTCGCCGGTCCTGCGGTCCTTCTCCTTGCCGCGCAGCGCCGGGACGATGCAGAAGGTGCAGGTGTTGTTGCAGCCGACGGAGATCGACACCCAGGCGGCGTACGCGCTCTCGCGGCGGGTCGGCAGCGTGGAGGGGAAGGCCTCCAGGGACTCGGCGATCTCGATCTGCGCCTCCTCCTGGACGCGGGCGCGCTCCAGGAGGACGGGCAGCTTGCCGATGTTGTGCGTGCCGAAGACGACGTCCACCCAGGGCGCCCGCTTCACGATGGTGTCGCGGTCCTTCTGGGCGAGGCAGCCGCCGACGGCGATCTGCATGCCGGGGCGCTTCGTCTTCATCGGGGCCAGGCGGCCGAGGTTGCCGTAGAGCTTGTTGTCGGCGTTCTCGCGTACGGCGCAGGTGTTGAAGACGACGACGTCCGCGTCGCCGTCCGAGCCCTCGGACGCCCGCACGTAACCGGCCTCTTCGAGCAGCCCGGAGAGCCGTTCGGAGTCATGGACGTTCATCTGACACCCGTAGGTGCGCACTTCGTACGTCTTGGATTCCTGAACGTCCACTGCCTGACTCCGGTCGCCGCTGCTCATGTGACAAGGGTAGGCGGTGCCCGGAGTACGTCCGGACGTCGGAGCCCGTGCACCCGCCGCCGCCGCCGAACGCGGCCCGTCGCCCGTCACGCGACGTGCGGCCTCCGGCACCCGGTGTGCGAAATGTGGCTGATCACTCGCCCAGTCCGACGAACCGCTCCGCGACCGTCCTCGCGGCCGTTCCGAGCAGGATCGTGTAGTGGTTGGAGCCGTCCAGCAGCTCGGCGGGGAGGCTCCCGGACCGGCCGGTCCAGCGTTCGACGACGGACGCCTGCAGCATGGGCGGCTCCTGGCCGAGCAGTCCGAGCGGCGCGTGCAGCAGCAGCGCCGGGACGCGGAGCCCTGTGAGGTCGGCGGCGAACAGGTCGGCGGACGTCAGCAGATCGCGCCCGTCGTGCCGCACGGCCTCCTCGCGCGCCTTCGAACGCCGGGCGCCCCGGGGCCCTGTGACGTCGTAGCGCACGTACGTCTCGATGTCCGCGTTCCAGTGGGGGCCGAGCGCCGGATGCGCGCGGAAGAAGTCGACGTAGGCCCGGTCGGTCTCGTACGTCCGGCTGAGGCGGGCCAGCGCGGGGCCGAGGGTGTCGTCGAGGATCGCGTCGAGGTCGGCGCCGGGCGGCACGGGCAGTGGCAGTCCGCCGTCGACGAGCAGCAGCCGGTCGAACAGCCCGGGCCGGCGCGCGGCCGCGCGCAGCGCGGCGTACGCGCCCATCGAGTGCCCGGTCAGGGCGACCGGACCGCCCGCGCCCAGGGCCTCCGCCAGGCGGCACAGATCCAGGGCGTGCCGGTCGAGGCCGTACGGGCCCGGGGTGCCCGCGCTGCCGCCGCGGCCTCGCAGGTCGGGCGCGAACAGGCTCCACCCTTCGGGGAGTTGACGGGCCATGGCACGAAAGGACATCCCGGACGCGGTGATGCCGTGCGCCGCGAGAGCGATCCGCGGCCCCCTGCCGAACCGCAGGACACGGAGGGTTCCGCCCTCGACGGGCAGATCGAGTTCGGCCGGCTCGTTCATGCGATCTCCTGGTCGTCGCTGGTGGGTCCCCGACGGTGGCGGCGGACGTGCAGCCTCCCCCGTCGGGGCGCCCCCGGGTGTTACGCGTCGGGCGCGCGCCACCCCTGCCGCCGCAGCACCTCCGACACGTCCGGTGCCCGGTAGTGCTCGCCCTTGAGTACCTTCCCGTCGGCCCTGCGGGTCACGTGCCCGTCGGGGCCCAGCTTCGTCATGTTGGCCCGGTGGATCTCGGCGATCACCGCGTCGAGGTCGATCCCGTGGACGAGGGCCGTGCCGTACGCCACGTACACGACGTCGGCGAGCTCGTGCGCCAGCCGGTCGAGCGGGCCGTCGACCGAGACCTCGGCGACCTCGGCCGCCTCCTCGGCCAGCAGCTCACCGCGGTGTGCGGCGAGCTCCGGGGAGACCTCCGTCGGGGCGGCGCGGACTTCGAGACCGAAGGCGAGATGGAACTCACGGACCAGGGAAGCCGGGGAAGCCGGGGAAGGTACCGGGGAGCCGGGAGCTACCGGAGAAGCGGGCGGCGGGATCTGCGACGGGGAGGACGACTGCATTCGGCGAGCCTACCGATCCGCCGGAACCCCTTCGTGGGACCGGCCCTGGCCAGGACCGCCCGGGGCTGGCAGGATCGCGCGCATGTTCCAGGCACTCCCCCGTATCGGCCGGCGCCGCGCGCTGTTCGGCTCGACGGCCGTCCTCGCGGTGGTCGGGCTGCTGCTGTGGTGGCTGCTGCCGCTGGGCGAGGAATCCCCGAGCGGGACGATCACCTTCAGTACGGGCACCCGGACCGGGGTCTACCAGATGTACGGCAAGCTCCTCCAGGGCGCCATCGCCAAGGACATGCCCCACCTGAACGTGAAGCTGGTGAGCAGCGACGGATCTCAGCAGAACGTCCGGCGGGTGGCCACGGGCGAGGCCGACTTCACCATCGCGGCGGCCGACGCCGTGGAGACGTACATCCTGCAGAACAAGCCGGGAGCGGGCCGGCTGCGCGGCTGCTCGCGGCTCTACGACGACTATGTGCACCTGGTGGTCCTGCGCTCCTCGCCGGTGCGGTCCGTGGCGGACCTGAAGGGCAAGAGGGTCGCCGTCGGACCGGGCGGTTCCGGGGTGCGGTTGATCGCGGACCATGTGCTCCAGGCGGCGGGTCTCGACCCCGACACGGACATCAAGCCCCTCCCCGACGGCATCGCGGACATGCCCAGCCTGCTCGAGCACCACAAGATCGACGCCTTCTTCTGGTCGGGCGGCCTGCCGACCAACGCCGTTCAGGAGCTCTCAAGGACCAACGACATCCGGCTGGTGCCGATCGGCAGCGACCTCGTCGAGAAGCTGCACGAGCAGGGCGGCGCCTCCCGCTACTACCGGTCCGCGGTGATGCCGGCCGACGCCTATCCCGAGGCGCAGCGCGGCTCCTCGGTGCAGACGCTGGCCGTGGCCAACTTCCTGATCACCCGGGAGGACGCGGACCCGAAGCTCACCGAGGAGCTCACCCGCACCGTGATTGCCAGCCGCGACCACATCGGCGAGTTGGTGCACGCGGCCCAGCTGGTGGACCTGCGCACGGCGATCTACACGGACCCGCTGCCCCTGCACGAGGGCGCGCGCCGCTACTACCGGTCGATCAAGCCGTAGCGGTACCGCGGCGCCGAGGGCCACTGAGCCGCGGTGCCACTGGCTGCAGAGAAGCAGCTCCGCCGACCGCAGAAGCCGCGCCGCCACCGGCCACAGAAGAAACAGCTCCGCCAGCCGCTGAAGCCGCGCTGCCACCCGGTTCCGGCGAGGGCCGCCCCGTGCAGCGCCCCCCGCGATCTGTCAGGTCACCGGCCCCGACCTCGGTACCGTCACCGTCACCCGCAGGCCGTGCGGCTCGTGGTGGTCGTACGCGATGGAGCCGCCGCCCGCGGCGAGCAGGGCCCGCGAGATGGACAGGCCGAGGCCCGAGCCCTTGACGTTCTGGTGGACCGCGCTGCGCCAGAAGCGGTCGCCGATGCGGGCCAGGTCATCGTCGCCGAGGCCGGGGCCGCCGTCGGTGACCACGACGGTCGAGGACTCGCCGTTCGAAGCGACCGTCACCTCGACGCTCTCCCCCTCGGGCGTGAACTTGACCGCGTTGTCGATCACCGCGTCCAGGGCGCTGGACAGCGTGACGGGGTCGGCCCACGCGGTGGTGGGCGGACAGTTCCCCGCCAGCCGTACGCCCCTGCTCTCGGCGACCGGCTGCCAGGACGCCACGCGCTCGGCGGCCAGCGCGCCGATGTCGGTGAGACGCACATCGGCCTCGGCGTGCTCGGCGAGCGCCAGGTCGAGCAGGTCGTCCAGCACCTGGGTGAGGCGCTTGCCCTCGGTGCGGACCGAGGCGATCTCCTCGTTGCCCTCGGGGAGTTCGAGGGCGAGCAGCTCGATGCGCAGCAGCAACGCCGAGAGCGGGTTGCGCAGTTGGTGCGAGGCGTCGGCGACGAAGGCACGCTGTTGTTCCAGCACGTCCTCGACGTTGTCCGCCATCTCGTTGAACGACCGTGCCAGGCGCTGGAGTTCGGGCGGTCCGCCGGCAGGCGCGACCCGGGACTTCAGACGGCCGGTCGCGATGTCGTGAGTGGTGGCGTCGAGAACACGCACAGGCTTGAGCACCCAGCCGGTGAGGCGCAGCGCGGCGCCGAGCGCGAGGAGCATCGCGGCGATCTCGCCGGCGCCGATGATCAGCCAGCCGTGCAGGGTCTTGGAGCGCATCTGCCCGGTGGGCGAGTCGGTGACGACGACGCCGATGACGTCGCCGTCCCTGATGACCGGGGAGGCGACGACGAGACGGTGGTGCTGCCAGGGCCAGACCTGTTCGGGGTCGTGGCTGCGGCGGCTGACGAGCGCCTCGCTGAAGGCGTCGCGGGCCACGCCGGTCCTGGGCAGGAGCCAGGTCTCCGGCGCGTTGGCCATGGGCTTGTCGTTGCGGTAGAAGACGCCGGCCCGGATGCCGTACACCTCGTAGTAGCGGGCGAGTTCGGTGCGCAGGGTCTCGCCGCGTTCGTCCGGGAAGCCCCCCTGGGAGCGGCTCGGAGGCTCGGTGACGTACTGGGCGAGGGCAGCGAAGCGCGCTGTGTCGTCGATGCGGTCGACGACCACGCGCTGCTGCTGCGCCGCCGCGACGCTCACCGCGAGCGGGACGCCGAGCGCGAGCAGCACGGCCGCCATCAGGACGATGAGCAGCGGGAGAAGACGTGTGCGCACCCGTGCCCGCTACGAAGCCGGGGCGACGAGCCGGTACCCAACGCCGCGTACGGTCTCGATCAGCGCCGGCATCCGCAGCTTGGAGCGGAGCGAGGCGACATGCACCTCCAGGGTGCGCCCGGTTCCTTCCCAACTGGTGCGCCAGACCTCGCTGATGATCTGCTCCCGGCGGAACACGACGCCGGGGCGCTGGGCGAGCAGCGCGAGCAGATCGAACTCCTTGCGGGTCAGCTGGACCGTCGAACCGTCCACGGTGACCTGGCGGTTGGGGAGTTCGATGCGTACCGGGCCGAGAAGCAGCAGGGTCTCGCCGGGGGACGAGGCGTCGTCGTGGGCGGTGCGCCGGGCGACGGCGTGGATCCGGGCGAGCAGTTCCCCGGTGTCGTAGGGCTTCACCACGTAGTCGTCGGCGCCGAGGTTGAGGCCGTGGATGCGGGACCGTACGTCCGCGCGCGCGGTGACCATGATCACCGGCGTGGCGGTCCGCTTGCGGATCTTGCCGCAGACCTCGTAGCCGTCCTGGTCGGGCAGTCCGAGGTCGAGCAGGACGACACTGAAGCCGTCGCTCTCCGGGACCAGTGCCCGCAGGGCCTCCTCGCCACTGCGGGCGTGGGTGACGTCGAAGCCGTGCCGTGCCAGCACCGCGGACAGGGCGGCGGCGACGTGATTGTCGTCCTCGACGAGGAGCAGTCTCATTCCGACCCCCTCCGGTTCATCGGTCGTACGATCTCTTTTATGGAGCTTGGTGCACACTGCGCGTGCACCAAGGAAGTCACGCCGATGGACAAGGACGGCGTCAAGGGGCTCCGGGTTGCTCGGGGCTTCCGTTACCCAGCCGGTACGCGCGTCTGTACGGACTGCTACGACACGTGTCCGATTGCTACCGGATCGTGATGCTCAAGTTCCCCTCAGATGTAATGACGCTGGTCATGCGGCGTCACTACTGTCCTCCGAAACCGAGGAGGACGGAGCCCAAAAGCGATGACCGAAGTATCGGTGGCCAAGGACGCCATGGCCGCGACCGACGAACTGGTCGTCCTGAAGAGCGTCAACAAGCACTTCGGCGCGTTGCACGTGCTCCAGGACATCGACCTGACGATCACCCGTGGCGAGGTCGTCGTGGTCATCGGGCCCTCCGGGTCCGGGAAGTCCACCCTGTGCCGCACCATCAACCGCCTGGAGACGATCGATTCGGGTGACATCTGGATCGACGGCAAGCCGCTGCCCGAGGAGGGCAAGGGGCTCGCCCGGCTCCGGGCCGATGTGGGCATGGTCTTCCAGTCCTTCAACCTCTTCGCGCACAAGACCGTGCTCGAGAACGTGATGCTGGGGCAGATCAAGGTCCGCAAGACCGGCAAGCAGGCGGCGGAGGAGAAGGCCCGCGGGCTGCTCGACCGCGTCGGCGTCGGTTCGCAGGCGGACAAGTACCCGGCGCAGTTGTCGGGCGGCCAGCAACAACGCGTCGCCATCGCGCGGGCGTTGGCGATGGACCCCAAGGTCATGCTCTTCGACGAGCCGACCTCCGCACTGGACCCCGAGATGATCAACGAGGTCCTCGAAGTCATGCAGCAGCTCGCCCGGGACGGCATGACGATGATCGTCGTCACCCATGAGATGGGCTTCGCTCGTTCGGCTGCCAACCGAGTCGTCTTCATGGCCGACGGCCGCATCGTCGAAGAGGCTGTGCCGGACCAGTTCTTCAGCAATCCGCGCAGCGACCGTGCCAAGGACTTCCTCTCGAAGATCCTGCACCACTGATGTCCCCGCGCGTGGGGATCCTGACGTCCCCACGCGCGGGGGACCACTCACGTCACCGCCCGTCGACGGCCCGTACTTCACCCTTACTCGAAGGATGTTCACCATGAAGCTCCGCAAGGCAGCCGCCGTCTCGGCCGCCGTACTCGCGCTCGCCGTGACCGCCACCGCGTGCGGTTCGAGCGACAAGAACGACAGCGGGTCCTCGCCCTCGGGCGGCGGCAAGATCAAGGTCGGCATCAAGTTCGACCAGCCCGGTCTCGGCCTGCAGCAGCCGGACGGATCCTTCGCCGGTTTCGACGTGGACGTCGCGACCTACGTGGCCAAGCAGCTCGGATACAAGCCCAGCCAGATCGAGTTCATCCAGACCAAGAGCGCCGACCGCGAGAACGCGCTCGCCCGCGGCGACGTCAAGTTCATCGCGGCCACCTACTCGATCACCGACGAGCGCAAGCAGAAGGTCGACTTCGCCGGCCCGTACCTGCTGGCCCACCAGGACCTGCTCGTCAAGACCGGCTCGAACATCTCCAAGGGCACGGACCTCAACGGCAAGAAGCTCTGCTCCGTGACCGGTTCCACCTCGGCGCAGAACGTCCAGAAGACGATCGCTCCGAAGGCCAACCTGCGCGAGTACAGCGGCTACTCGGAGTGCATCGCGGGCCTGCAGAGCGGCGCTGTGGACGCGGTGACCACCGACGACTCGATCCTCGCGGGCTTCGCCGCACAGGACAAGTACAAGGGTCAGTTCAAGCTCGCCGGTCTCAAGCTGAGCAACGAGAACTACGGCATCGGCGTCAAGAAGGGCGACACCGCGACGGTGAACAAGATCAACGCCGCGCTGGAGAAGATGGTGAGCGACGGCTCCTGGCAGAAGGCGGTCGAGAAGAACTTCGCCCCCGCCGGCTACAAGAACGAGCCGGCCCCGAAGATCGGCGTGATCGTCAAGTAGCACAAGGGACTTGACTGCCGTCGAGTAACGCAGGGGATCACCGGGTCACGCAGGAACCCTCGGGCGCGGGAATCCGCGGTTCCCGAGGGGTTGTGCAGGTGTGCCGCCGCCCGCCGCGATCACGGCGGCGGCACACCGCGGCCACCCCGTCCGTCACGTACGCCACCACCCGGAAGCGCGGGAGATCGTGTTCGACTTTCTTCAAGGTTATGACGTCCTGGGGGCGTTCTGGATGACGGTGAAACTCACCGTCATCTCCGCCCTCGGCTCCCTGGTCCTGGGCACCCTGCTGGCCGCGATGCGGGTCAGCCCGGTCCCGCTCATGCGCGGCTTCGGCACCGCCTACGTGAACATCGTCCGGAACATCCCCCTGACGGTCATCATCGTCTTCAGTTCGCTCGGCCTCGCGGACATCTTCGGTGTGACGATGGGCGCCTCCGACGACTTCAAGCTCCAGGGCTTCCGGCTCGCGGTGCTCAGTCTCGTCGGCTATCACGCGGCCTTCGTCTGCGAGGCGCTGCGCTCCGGCATCAACACCGTTCCGGTCGGGCAGGCCGAGGCGGCCCGCGCGATCGGGCTGAGCTTCAGCCAGACCCTCCGGCTCGTCGTGCTGCCGCAGGCGTTCCGTTCGGTCATCGTCCCGCTGGCGAACGTGCTGATCGCGCTGACCAAGAACACGACCGTGGCCGCCGCCATCGGCGTGGCGGAGGCCGCCACCCTGATGAAGACGATGATCGAGAACGAGGCCCAGACGGTCCTCATCGCCGCGGTCTTCGCCTTCGGGTTCGTGGTCCTGACCCTGCCCACCGGCCTCCTCACGGGCTGGCTGGGCAAGCGACTGGCGGTGAAGCGATGACCTCCGTTCTCTACGACGCCCCCGGCCCCCGCGCCAAGCGCCGCAATGTGCTCCTCTCGGTGCTCTTCGTCGTCCTGCTCGCCCTTCTCCTGTGGTGGGTCTGGACGGCGATGGACGACAAGGGCCAGCTGAAATGGTCCCTGTGGGAACCGTTCACCACGGCGGACGCCTGGAGCACGTATCTGTGGCCGGGTCTTCTCGGCACACTGAAGGCCGCCGCGCTCAGCATGGTGATCGCCCTCCCCCTGGGCGCCGTCTTCGGCATCGCGCGCCTGTCCGACCACCGCTGGGTGTGCGTTCCGGCAGGTGCCGTGGTCGAGTTCTTCCGGTCGATCCCGGTCCTGCTGCTGATGCTGTTCGCGAACGAGCTCTACGCCAAGTCCGCGAACATCGCGAGCGAGGACCGCCCGTTCTACGCGGTCGTCACCGGTCTGGTGCTCTACAACTCCTCGGTCCTCGCCGAGGTCGTACGGGCGGGCATCCTCGCGCTCCCCAAGGGACAGACCGAGGCCGCGTACGCGATCGGCCTGCGCAAGGGCCAGACGATGACCAGCATCCTGCTGCCGCAGTCGGTCACCGTGATGCTCCCGGCGATCGTCGGCCAGCTCGTCGTCATCGTGAAGGACACCGCGCTGGGCGGCGTGATGATCGGCTACGGGGAACTCCTCACCTCGCGCAGCACGCTCGCGGCCAACTACGCCAACGTCGTCCCGAGCTTCATCGTGGTCGCCGTCATCTTCATCGTCCTGAACTTCACGATCACCAGCTTCGCCTCCTGGCTGGAGGGCAGGCTGCGCCGAGGCAAGAAGACGACCGGCGCGGTGCTCTCGGCGAACGACGCGTCGATCGCAGGTACGGCGGCGACGGGAGCGGGTGGGGGCGGCGAATAGGGTCGCGGTCTGACGAATCGTCCGAAGAACAGTCGACCAGTGTGACCGGCGGGGCCAGTGGCATGATCGCCGCTGCCCCCGTCACTTGACGCAAGCAGCGGCAATGGGTTGCATACGTTCTGTGATCGTGCACCCCGCTCCACCTGCCTGTTCCCGTACGTCCCTCAGGACACAGCTCCGTGCAGGGGGCACCGCGCCGTGGACCCGGTGATCATCGTCGGTGCGGGGCCCGTGGGGCTCACGCTCGCCCTTGCGCTGGCCCGCCAGGAGGTCCCCTCCGTGGTCCTCGACGAGGGCCCCGGCAAGGACGAACTGCGGCTCGCGCGGACCGTGGTGCTGCGCGAGGACACGGTCGCGCTCGTCGAGCGGCTGACCGGTCTCCCCCTCGACGACGCGGGCTTCCGTTGGGCCGGATGGCGGTCGATGCGGCGCAAGCAGGTGATGCGCGAGATCGCTTTCGGCGAGGAGGATTCCGGGAGCGCGGAGGGCACGAACGGCACCGCCGATTCCCTGGGCGCCGAGACCGCGTGGGGCGAGGGTCCTCGGGGGGCCGTCGCCCCACGCGGCACCGGTCCGTCCCGGGGCGCGGAAGGCCCGGCGGACGTTGAGGAGTTCACCGCCCCGCTGCACATCGCCCAGCACGCGCTGACCGGCGCCCTGCGTGAGGCCATCATCCACGAGCGGCTCATCAAGGTCGCCGTGCACAGCCGCCTCGACTCCGTCGAGCAGGACGCCTCCGGCATCACGGCGCACACCCGGGGCCCCAACGGCACCTGGTGGCGGGGCAGTTACCTGGTCGGCTGCGACGGACCACGCTCGACGGTGCGCAAGCTCCAGGACATCCGCTTCCCCGGCCGTACCGCCGTCGAGCGGCACGCCGTGGCGGCCCTGCGCACGGAACTTCCCTGGCCCGGCGAGGCGTTGCTGCACCGGATGACACCGTGGCGGACCTCCGGCCCCTCCGCGGGCGAGGTGAGCGCGCGCCCGCTCGCCGAGGACGTGTGGCGGCTGGACTGGCTGTTGCCCCCGGGCAAGGACCTGGTCACGCCCGATCTGCTGGTGGCGCGCATCCGGGAGACCCTCGGAGCCTGGAGCGGGGGCACCACACCCGCGTACGAACTGCTCGACACCGGAGTCCACACCGTCCACCACCGGCTCGCCCGCCGCTGGCGCGTCGGCCGGGTCTTCCTCGCCGGGGACGCGGCCCATCTGCTCGGCGCCCTCGGCACCCAGGGCCTGGACGAAGGACTGCGGGACGCCGACAATCTCGCCTGGAAGCTGGGACTGGCCTGGCATCACGGCCCGCACAAGACACTCCTCGACAGTTACCAGGCGGAGCGGCGCGCCGTGGTCGCCGCCCGGCTGCGCGCCGCCGACCAGGCACTGCCCCTGCTGCGGAGCGGCGGCGGGCTGCGCGCCTACGTCCCCGGGTCCGCCCGCGGCCACGACGCGTTGCTCACGGACGGCCACCTCGGCCGCGGCCCGCTGGGCGCGCCGGGGGCGTACGCCGACTCCCCGCTCATGCCTCCGCCCGCCGAGTCGCACGCCCCCGTCGACACCGAGCCCGGCGCACCGGTCGTCGATGTGCGGGTGACCGCGGAGGACGGCTCGTTCGTTCCGCTGCGGGAGCGGCTCGGGCGCGGTGTCCTGCTCGTCGTGCTGATCGCTCCGGGTACGGGGGTGTGGGAGCGCAAGCACTGGGTGACGGCCGGCATCATGCCCCGGCTCGCCGCCGCCGTGACCGCGCTGCCGCACCCCGCCGAACTGCTCGTCGCGGAGGGCTACCCGGGTGCGGCGGCGCACACCGTGCTCCTGGTGCGCCCCGACGGGCACCTGGTCACCGCGCTCGGCGGGGTCCGCCCGGCCGACCTGTACGAGGCGGCCGAGGCGACCCTCGGCGGACCGGCGCAGGCACAGGCGGAGTCGGAGGCGGAGGCCGCCGCGGAGGCGACGGCGGGCAGGCCCTGAACGACAGTGGGCCGGAGCTGAGCGACAGTGGGCCGCAGTTGAACGCTCGGTAACCGTCCGACCTGGGGTTTCCCAGCTCCTAGGGCTTCCATGGTCCAAATAGTGACGGTGAGTTGACCGGTCTGCGCCACCATGGTGTACTCCGGATCGTGACCGACACCTGTGTGCGCCTGTGGCGGAGGGTCCATATGGACCTCGTCCGCTATGCGGGCTGCGTGTGTCGTCCGTCCCTCTGACTTCGCATCCTCAAAGTCCCGCGCGCGCCACTGTCGTGCCGCCGCGCGCTCGTCTCGCGAACTCTCAGGACGGTCCCAGTGTCTCTGTCACCCTCTGTCTCCACGCCTTCAGCCGTTCCCGCTGATGCCGCTGTCTCCGCTGTCTCCGCTGTCTCCGCTGCACCCCGTACCCCCACCCAGGCCGACCTGCTCGCCTTCGTACGCCGTACGGCCGCCGATGCCGAGCTGATCGCCTCGCTCCCCCTCGACCCCGAGGGCCGCACCTGGGCGCGGCTCGAAGGCCCCGGCGGCAGCGAGGCCTGGCTCATCGGCTGGCCACCCGGCAGCGGAACCGGCTGGCACGACCACGCCGAATCGGTGGGCGCCTTCCTCACCGCGTCGGGCGAACTCAAGGAGAACTCGCTCGCCGCCCGGCTGCCCGCCGACGGCTGGAAGACCCTGGAACTCACCGAGGAGATCGACCGGCAGCGGAAGCTGCCCGCGGGTACCGGCCGCGGCTTCGGCCGCCATCACGTGCACGAGGTACTCAACGAGTCCACCGAGGAGCACGCGATCTCGGTCCACGCCTACTACCCGCCGCTCCCGCAGATCCGCCGCTACAGCCGTACGGGCCAGATCCTGCGCCTGGAGCACGTCGAACGTCCGGAGGACTGGCAGTGAGCACCCGGCCGCCCGTGGGCATCGACGCGTTGCTGGAGCAGGTCCGCGCGGGCCTGGACCGGGTGGAGGCCGAGGAGGCGTTCACGGCCGTACGCAGTGGCGAAGCGCTTCTGGTCGACACCCGGTACGCCGCCCTGCGCGAACGCGACGGACTGATCCCCGGCGCGCTCGTCATCGAGCGCAACGAACTGGAGTGGCGGCTCGACCCCACGGGCAGCCACCGCGCCCCGGAGGCCACGAGCCATGACCTGCGGATCGTGGTGTTCTGCAACGAGGGGTACGCCTCCAGCCTCGCCGCTGATTCCCTGCGCCGACTGGGACTGCACCGGGCCACCGATCTGGTCGGCGGCTTCCAGGCGTGGAAGAGCGCCGGCCTCCCGGTGACAGCCGCCGCCCTGGAGAGCTGACCGCCACTCGCCCGCGCGGAAGAAGCTCACCGGCTCGTGCACGAATGACCGATCGAGCCGGCTGGGGCGAAGCCGGCCGGGATCGAGTCGGTAATTGCACGGGTGGCCGCGATCAAGTCAGCAAGCGCGCCAGTGACCGGTCGGACCGTGCACGGGTGCCGATCAAGTCGGTGCTTGCACGGGTGGCCGCGATCAAGTCAGCAGGCACGCCGGGGACCTGTCGGGTCGGATCGTGCACGGGGTGACCGTTCAAGTCGGTGCTGCACCAGCGACCGGTCGAGCCGACAGCGACCGCGAGCTGGAGGAACCGTCCTCGGACGGAGACCCGCGGGATCGCTCACAGCTAAGCCCGCGGGATCAGAACCCCTCGTCCCCGAGACCTTCCGTGTCCTCGCCCTCTTCCTCCAGGGCCCGGCGGACCACGCGCAGGGCCATTCCCTGGGGGTAGCCCTTGCGGGCGAGCATGCCCGCGAGACGTCTCAGTCGCTTGTCGCGGTCGAGTCCGCGTGTGGAGCGCAACTTGCGGGCGACGAGCTCACGCGCGGTCGCCTCCTCCTGCTCGGAGTCGAGCTGTCCGACGGCCTCGTCGATCAGCGTCGATTCCACGCCCTTGGTCCGCAGCTCCTGGACGAGCGCCCGTCGGGCCAGCCCCCGGCCATGGTGGCGGGACTCGACCCATGCGTCCGCGAAGGCGCTGTCGTTGATCAGCCCGACCTCCTCGAACCGTGACAGCACCTCGTCCGCCACGTCGTCCGGGATCTCGCGCTTGCGCAACGCGTCCGCCAGTTGCTTTCGCGTGCGCGGGGTCCCGGTGAGCAGGCGCAGACAGATCGCGCGCGCCCGCTCAGCCGGGTCCCCCGGGGACTCCCCCTTCTCGGCCCTCGACGAGGAGGGGGTGCCTCCGTCCTGCGGGTCGCCGGACGGCTCACCGAAACCGCCACGCCTTCGACGACCTCGTCCACCACGCGGTCCGCCCTCACCGCGTCCATCACGCCGGGAGGCCGCGTCCGGCGAACCGTGACCGCCCGGCAGGCCGTCACCCCACCGCGCGTCACCGCCCGTCGAACCGCTCCCGTCCGGATCACCGTCGTCCGGACCGGCGCCGTGGAAACCGTCGGCTCCGTAGAGCCCGTCGTCGGTGCCGTACGGCGGACCGCCGTACCCCCCGGCACCGCCGTACGACCTTTCCCCGTCTCCGGCCGGGCCGCCGGCTCCCCCGCCGTACCCCTTCCCCGTCCCCCCGGGGGCGAGGGGGTAGGCGTACTCGGCCCAGTCGGTTCGTCGTGTCATGGCCTAGCTCTTGGCCGCCGCGGCCCTGGACTTGGTGGTCTTGGCGGCCGGAGCGGGCACCGTCTTCGCGGCGTCGTCCGGCGCGGCCGAGACCGCCGCGTCCGCGCCCGGCTCGGCGGTGGGCGCCGTGGGCCTGACACCGACGCCCAGCTTCTCCAGGATCTTCTTCTCGATCTCGTTGGCGAGGTCGGGGTTGTCCTTCAGGAAGTTGCGCGCGTTCTCCTTGCCCTGGCCGAGCTGGTCGCCCTCGTACGTGTACCAGGCGCCCGCCTTGCGGACGAAGCCGTGCTCCACACCCATGTCGATCAGACCGCCCTCGCGGCTGATGCCGTGCCCGTAGAGGATGTCGAACTCGGCCTGCTTGAAGGGCGGCGCGACCTTGTTCTTGACGACCTTGACGCGCGTGCGGTTGCCGACCGCGTCCGTGCCGTCCTTCAGCGTCTCGATGCGGCGGATGTCGAGTCGCACCGAGGCGTAGAACTTGAGCGCCCGGCCACCCGTCGTGGTCTCCGGGGAGCCGAACATCACGCCGATCTTCTCGCGGAGCTGGTTGATGAAGATCGCGGTGGTCTGGGACTGGCTCAGCGCGCCGGTGATCTTGCGGAGCGCCTGGCTCATCAGACGGGCCTGCAGACCCACGTGCGAGTCGCCCATCTCGCCCTCGATCTCCGCGCGCGGCACCAGGGCGGCGACGGAGTCGATGACGATGAGGTCGAGGGCACCGGAGCGGACCAGCATGTCCACGATCTCCAGAGCCTGCTCGCCGTTGTCCGGCTGCGACAGGATCAGGTTGTCGATGTCGACGCCGAGCTTCTTCGCGTACTCGGGGTCGAGGGCGTGCTCGGCGTCGATGAACGCCACCTGGCCGCCGGCCTTCTGCGCGTTCGCCACCGCGTGCAGGGTCAGGGTCGTCTTGCCGGAGGACTCCGGGCCGTACACCTCCACCACTCGGCCGCGCGGCAGGCCGCCGACGCCAAGGGCGACGTCGAGCGCGGTCGACCCGGTGGGGATGACCTCGATGGGCTCATTCGGCCGCTCGCCCAGGCGCATCACTGCACCCTTGCCGAACTGTCGTTCAATCTGCGCGAGCGCGGCGTCGAGCGCCTTCTCGCGGTCGGTTCCTGCCATGGGTTCCACCCGGTTTGCTTGAGTCGATCGCTTCACGTCAAAGACGCTAACGCCTGCCACTGACAATGCGCCCCGACGCCCGTCCGGCCTGTGGATAACTCGGGCACATCTCCGTCGAAACCGTGCCGAATCCCCCGTCGAGAGCTCCGCCGGAACTTCCATGAGAATGGATGTTCGATTTTCGTGTCAAGCGCACCACGCGACACCTCCGAGACTACGTTCACGCTCCGACAACGCCCCGAAGATCCCACCGGTCCGGGCCACCGCACCCGCCCCGACGCCCTCCCGGACGCCACACCCGCCCCGGACCCGGGCTACTCTCCCGGGCGTACCGCCGGTGCCTTCGGCCGTACGACGACGCCACCCGGCCCATCCGGCAGGCTGTGCGCCATGCGAACGACGAGGGCCCGTCCCCTGATACCGCCGAAACACTCGCTCCGGCCGGCCGAGTGGCTCTGCTGCGCAACGGGCGCCCTGCTCGTCCTCTCGGGCTGCCTGCATCTGCTGGTCTTCGCCGTCGACGGCGGCCCGTGGGACGGTCCCGTCTCCTGGCGCAAGCCCGTCACCTTCGGGCTTTCCTTCGGGCTGACCCTGATCGCGATCACCTGGGTCACGTCGTACGTACGGATGGAGGCGCGGCTGCGCACCGCGCTGCTCGTCGTGTTCGCCGCGGACTGCGTGGTGGAGGTCGGCGGGATCACCCTCCAGGCATGGCGTCGGGTGCCCTCGCATCTCAACATGGAGAGCGGCTTCGACACGGCGGTGTCCATGATGCTCGCGGTGGGCGGCGGGGTTCTGGTCGTGCTGCTGACCCTGTTCGCGGTCGCCTCGTTCCGGAGCCGGCCCACGGGCCCCCTCGGCATGCCGCTCGCCGTGCGCTCCGGGTTCGCGATCCTGCTCGTCGCGCTGGCCTCGGGCGCCGCGATGATCGCGCGCGGGGTCGTCCTCACCCGGACCGGCCACCAGGAGGCCGCGTACCACTCGACGGCTCCGCTCAAGCCGCTGCACGGGGTGAGCCTGCACGCCGTACTGGTGCTGCCCGCGCTGGCCTGGCTGCTGTCGCGCACCGACTGGAGCGACAAGGTCAAGGAGCGGGTCGTGTACGGAGCCGTCGGCTGCTACGCGACGGCCGTCGTCGTCGCCGGTGTCCACGCCGCCCTCACCTGGTGAACGCGTGGCGAGGACCCGCTCACCGGCCGAACTGCCCCCGCACACGCGCGAGGAGGCCTGCCGAACTGCGCGTACGGTGCCCGTGCACCCGCGGGTCGTCCGTGACGTCGTAGCGCTTCACATACGCCCCCAGGAACGCCTGCAAGGTGGCGACGGCAGGGATGGCGATCAGCGCGCCGACCGCCCCGAGGAGCGCGGTGCCCGCGATGACGGACCCGAAGGCGACCGCCGGGTGGATGTCCACCGTCCTGGAGGTCAGCTTGGGCTGAAGCACATAGTTCTCGAACTGCTGGTAGACCACGACGAAGACGAGCACCCACAGCGCGTACCAGGGGTCGATCGTGAACGCGATCAGCATCGGCAGGGCGCCCGCGAGATAGGTGCCGATGGTCGGGATGAACTGCGAGACCAGACCCACCCACACGCCGAGCACGGGCGCGTAGGGCACGCCCAGCGCCTCAAGCAGGATGTAGTGCGCCACCCCCGAGATCAGCGCCATCAGACCACGTGAGTACAGATAGCCGCCGGTCTTGTCGACGGCTATCTCCCAGGCGCGCAGCACCTCGGTCTGCCGGGCCGGCGGGAGCACCGAGCACAGCGCGCGCCGCAACCGCGGTCCGTCGGCGGCGAAGTAGAACGAGAACAGTGCGACCGTCAGCAACTGGAAGAGGCCGCCCAGCACCTGCCCGGACACGTCCAGGACGCCGGTGGCGCTGTTCTGCACGTACTTCCGCAGCCAGTCGGAGTGGAGCAGGCCTTCCTGGATGTCGACCCGCCTCAGGTCGGTGTGGAAGTGCATGTTGACCCAGTTGATGACCGAGTCGAGGTAGTCGGGGAAACCCTCGATCATCTTGATGATCTGGCCCGCGAGCATCGAGCCGAGCAGGGTGACGAACCCGGCGATCATGATCAACGAGCCCAGGAAGACAAGGAAGGTGGCCAGCCCTCTGCGCATGCCCCGTGAAGCCATCCAGCTCACCGCGGGTTCTATCGCGAGCGCCAGGAAGAACGAGATCAGGATGTTGATCAGCAGGCCGGTGAGCTGATGGAACGCCCAACTACCCAGCTGGAACACGGCTATGAGCGTGAGGGCGAGCACCATGGCACGCGGCAGCCAGCGCGGCATGCGCGCGCCCTGCCCGGCCGCGTCTCCGCCCGGCGGGTCGGGCGGCGTCGCGCCCAACGGTGATGCCTGCTGATCGACCTGCGTGTTCTCGTCTGTCGGGGCCACCCGGCAAGTCTGGCCCACGCCACCGACACCGGGTCCACGTCCCCCTGTCTTCGGTCCCCTTCAGCGGTTTTCGTACGGAACGTTCATGGTCGCGCACACCACACGCCACACGTCCTTGGCCTCCCAGCCCGCGTTCAGCGCCTCGTGGACGGTGCGCCCGCCGAGTTCCGTCATCACATGGTCGCGCGCGAACGTCTCGGCGTACCCCGCGCCGAAGTGATCAGCCATTCGCTGCCAGAAAACCGTCAACCGCATGACTTCAGTATCCCGCCCCTGAGAGTGGGCCCGAGCCGGGACCGCGTGCCGAGACCGCTTTCCGCCCTACGGTCTGACGCATGGCCGAAACCGGAGAATCCCCACTCCCCCAGACGCCCCCCGCGCACTCCCCACTCGCACGCGCCGAGCACTTCGTCTGGCTCACCGCACGCGTGCTGGAACAGCGCCGCTTCGCCTACCACTTCCTCGGCGGCGGAGCCGACGCGGTGGAGACCGCGCTGGCCGCCTACCGCAACGACGACGACGGGTACGGTCACGCGCTCGAACCCGATCTGCGGGGCCCCGTCAGCCAGCCGCTGCACACCGGGCACGCGCTGCGTGTACTCGACTCGATCGGCCGCTGCGGCGGGCAGCGCGTGGAGCGCGTGTGCCGCTATCTGACCTCCGTGTCGACGGCGGACGGCGCGCTGCCGGCCATCCGTCCCAGCCAGCGCGGCTATCCGACGGCCCCCTTCGTGCCGATCGTCGACGATCCGCCGAGCGAACTCCTCGCCACCGGCCCGGTGGTCGGCCTGCTGCACCGCAACGAGGTATGGAACGCCTGGCTGTTCCGGGCCACCGACTTCTGCTGGCAGGCGGTCGAATCCCTGGAGAAGTCCCATCCGTACGAGATCGAGGCGGCGGTCGCCTTCCTGGACTCCGCGGCCGACCGCCCGCGCGCGGAGGCGAGCGCCGACCGGCTGGGCCGCCTCGTCCGTGAGCAGCGGCTCGCCGCGCTGGACCCCGACCGCCTGGAGGCGTACCCCGTCCCGCCCGGTTACGCGCCGGGGGAGCACCACTTCCCGCACGACTACGCCCGGACCCCGGACTCGCTCGCGCGCGCGTGGTTCACCGACGAGGAGATGGCGCGTTCGCTGGACCACCTCGCGGGCGAGCAGGAGGAGGACGGCGGGTGGCCGATCCGATGGCGTCAGTGGGCACCGGGCACCGCCCTGGAGTGCCGCCCCATGGTGACGATCGAGGCGCTGCGCGCGCTCCGGGCGTACGGCCGGTCCATCACGTCCATCCTCTGAGGCCGCCGCCGGCCCGGCTGCCTGGGCGCCAGGCCGGCTTGTCCGCGTGCGCCGGCGTGCCCGGGTGTCGGCCCCGCGTGCCGGGAGGTCAGCCTGTGATCGCGCGGACCCCGGCCGTCACCACCACGGCCGCGGCGACGACCACCAGGAACGGGGCGCGCAGGATGAGCGCGACGGCCGCCGCCGCGAGCCCGGCGGCCTTCGCGTCGACGACGAGGACGCGCCCGTCGGCGAAGGTCTGCTGGGCCGTGAGGGCGGCCAGGAGCGCGACGGGCAGCAGAGCGGCGAGGCGCTGCACGAGCGGCCGCTCCAGTACGCCCGCGGGGATCAGCAGACCGATGAGTTTGACGGCGTAGCAGCCGACGGCGGTGGCGCCGATGGCGATCCAGATGTTCAACGGTCTTCCCCTGATATGTCCGATACGTCGTTCCGCGCGCCGGCCGGTGGCTTGTCCACCGCACCGGCCGGTGGCTCGCTCGCTACGCCGGCGGAGGCTCCGCGGCGGTCGTCGCGCCCCGGCGCCCCGTCACGTAGAGCACGGCGGGGGCGGCCAGGGCGGCCACCAGCACCGGGACTCCGGCGGGCAGCACCGGCAGCAGACCGAGCCCCAGAAGGATGGCGATTCCCGCGACGGCACGTTCCGCGGTGGTCTTCAGCATCGGCGCGAGCAAGGCCAGGAACACGGCGGGCCCGGCCGCGTCCAGGCCCCACGCGTCGGTGTCGCCGATGGCCTCGGCACCGGCCGCGCCCAGCAGGGTGGTGAGGTTCCACAGCAGGTAGAGGGACAGGCCGGTGACGGTGAAGCCGATCCGGACGCTGCGGCGGGTGGGCTGGGCGAGCGCGACGGCCGTGGTCTCGTCGATCACCCACTGCGCGGCGAACGGGCGCACCGCGCGCGGGAGGGCGAGGAGCTGGGACAGACGCAGCCCGTAGAAGGCGTTGCGGACCCCGAGGAAGAACGCGCCCGCGGCCGCGGTGAGCGGGTTGCCCCCGGCCGCGAGCGCGCCCACGAGCGCGAACTGCGACGCCCCGGTGAACACCAGGAGGCTGAGGGCGCAGGTCTGGAGCAGGGTGAGCCCGCTGCCGGCCGACGTCACCCCGAAGGCGAAACCGGACAGTCCGACGGCGACCCCTACTCCAAGGGCGTCACGGACGACGGCGGCATCGGGTTTTCCGCCTTCTTCACTGCGTATGTCTGCGAGAGCTGTCTGTTGTGCCACGCGTCGGACGGTACGGGGAGTCGCCCCCGGCGTCTTGTACGTTCTTGCGCTCCCGCTGGTAGGCGCCCGGGGGGACGCCCACGATCCGGCTGAAGTGGCGGTTGAGGTGCGGCTGGTCGGTGAAGCCGACGGCGACGGCCGCCTCGGCGGGCGCGGAACCAGCGTCCAGGAGGTGGCGTGCCCGGCGTACCCGCGCGTCGGTCAGCCAGGTGTGGGGTGGCATGCCGTAGGCGTCCCGGAACGCGCGCAGCAGCGCGAACGGGCTGGTGCCGAGATCGGCGGCGAGCCGCTCCAGGGTCGGTGGCTCGGCCATTCGCTCCTCCAGTACGCCACGCGCGTGTGCGGCGAGCCGGGCGCCCGCGGTGCGCACGGCCCGCTGCGGCAGCGGTCCTCCGTTCAGGCGCAGCAGCCGGGTCACGGCGACCCGCAGCAGGGTGTCGGCGGCCAGCGCGTTGCCCTCCTCCGCGGCCCGGAGCACCTGGTGGACCAGGCTCGCCGCGTAGGGGTCGTCGAGTACCGGACGGGTGAATCCGGGGGTGCCGCGAAGGGTGGTGGTCTCGGCGGCGATCTCGGCCACCGTGCCCGGTGAGGGGTACACGGCGCCGTACCTCCAGCCCTCGGGAACACCCGCGCGCCCGGTGTGCGGGGTGTCGGGGTTGACGAGTGCCAGGGAGCCCGGGCCCGCGTACTGGTCGGCGCCGCCGTGGTGGAAGACCTCGACGCCCTCGGTGACGGCGGCGATGACGAAGTTCTCGTGGGTGTGCCGCACGAAGATCTTCTCGACGTAGCGGGCCCGCAGCAGATCGACACCGGGCAGCTCCGCGTACTGCCAGTGCCGTGCCCGCTCCTGCCCCGAACCTGCCACGTCCTCATTCTCCGCCACCGCGCCAGGACCCACCGCAGACGCCCGCCTTGCCCCGCCTCGCCCCGACCCGCCCCACCCTGTCCGGCTCTGCTCCGCACTGCTCCGCCGAGGCGTTCTCGCAGGTCAGCGCGATTGTCAGTGGGCGGGTGCAGGATGGACGCATGGTCAGCTCCGCACACCGAGCCCTCGACGGCTTCTCCCCCGCGACCCGCGGCTGGTTCACGGGGGCCTTTTCCGCGCCCACCGCGGCCCAGGCCGGGGCGTGGGCGGCCATCGGTGCGGGCTCGGACGTGCTGGTCGTCGCCCCCACCGGTTCCGGCAAGACACTGGCCGCGTTCCTCGCCGCACTCGACCAGCTGGCCTCGACGCCACCGCCGGCGGACCCGAGGAAGCGCTGCCGGGTTCTGTACGTGTCACCTCTCAAGGCGCTCGCGGTCGACGTGGAGCGGAATCTGCGCAGCCCGCTGACCGGCATCCGGCAGGAGTCCGTGCGGCTCGGGCTGCCGGAGCCGGAGGTGAAGGTGGGCATCCGCTCCGGAGACACCCCGCCCGCCGAGCGCCGGGCACTGGCCACCCGCCCGCCGGACATCCTGATCACGACCCCCGAGTCGCTGTTCCTGATGCTGACCTCGGCCACGCGCGACGCGCTGACGGGCATCGAGACGGTGATCCTGGACGAGGTGCACGCGGTCGCGGGCACCAAGCGCGGCGCCCATCTCGCGCTCACCCTGGAGCGCCTCGACGAGCTGCTGCCGAAGCCCGCCCGGCGCATCGGCCTCTCCGCGACGGTGCGTCCCGTGGACGAGGTGGCGCGCTATCTCTCGCCGCAGCGCAAGGTGGAGATCGTCCAGCCGCCGTCCGGCAAGGAGTTCGACCTCTCCGTGGTCGTCCCGGTGGAAGACCTGGGCGAGCTGGGCGGATCCCCGGCCGCCGACGGCAAGGAGGGCGCGGAGAAGCCCTCCATCTGGCCGCACGTCGAGGAGCGGATCGCCGACCTCGTCCAGTCCCACCGCTCGACGATCGTGTTCGCCAACTCGCGTCGCCTGGCGGAGCGTCTGTGCAACCGGCTCAACGAGATCGCGTACGAGAGGGCGACCGGCGAGCCCCTGGAGGAGGCGCACGCCCCGGCCGAGCTGATGGGGGGCTCGGGCTCGGCTCAGGGGGCGCCGCCGGTGATCGCCCGTGCCCACCACGGTTCGGTCTCCAAGGAGCAGCGGGCGCAGGTCGAGGAGGATCTGAAGGCCGGCCGTCTGCCCGCCGTGGTCGCCACCTCCAGCCTCGAACTGGGCATCGACATGGGCGCGGTCGACCTCGTCATCCAGGTCGAGTCACCGCCGTCCGTGGCATCGGGGCTCCAGCGCGTGGGCCGCGCGGGTCACCAGGTCGGCGCGGTCTCCACCGGCGTGGTCTTCCCGAAGTACCGGGGCGACCTGGTGCAGGCGGCCGTGGTCACCGAGCGGATGCGCACCGGCTCCATCGAATCCCTGCGGGTCCCCGCCAACCCGCTGGACGTGCTGGCCCAGCAACTCGTCGCCATGACGGCCCTCGACACCTGGCAGGTCGACGACCTGCTCACCACGGTCCGCCGGGCGGCCCCCTTCGCCTCGCTCCCGGAGTCGGCGTTCACCGCCGTGCTCGACATGCTCGCGGGCCGCTATCCGTCGGACGCCTTCGCCGAGCTGAGGCCCCGCGTGGTGTGGGACCGCGTCGCGGGTACGGTGACCGGCCGCCCCGGCGCCCAGCGTCTCGCCGTCACCTCCGGGGGCACCATCCCCGACCGCGGGCTCTTCGGGGTCTTCCTCGCGGGGGCCGACCCCAAGAAGGGCGGTGGCCGGGTCGGCGAGCTCGACGAGGAGATGGTCTACGAGTCCCGGGTGGGCGATGTCTTCACCCTCGGCACCAGCTCCTGGCGCATCGAGGACATCACCCGGGACCGGGTCCTGGTCTCACCGGCGCCCGGCGTCCCCGGCAGACTGCCCTTCTGGAAGGGCGACCAGCTCGGGCGCCCGCTCGAACTGGGGCGCGCGGTGGGCGCGTTCCTCCGCGAGGTCGGCTCACTCCCCGAGGACGACGCCCGTCTGCGCCTGCTCGCCGCGGGCCTGGACGCCTGGGCCGCCGACAACGTGATCGCGTACCTGAAGGAACAACGCGAGGCGTGCGGTCACATCCCGGACGACCGCACGATCGTCGTCGAACGCTTCCGCGACGAGCTGGGCGACTGGCGTGTCGTCGTGCACTCCCCCTTCGGCGCCCAGGTCCACGCCCCCTGGGCCCTCGCCCTGGGCGCCAAGCTCTCGGAGCGGTACGGCATGGACGCCCAGGTCATGCACGCCGACGACGGCATCGTGCTGCGGCTGCCCGACGCCGACCTGATGGGCCTGGACCTGCTCGACCAGGCACCCGTGAAGGCGGGCACGGAGTACGACGCGGAGCAGGCGCCGATCGGCGCGGCGGACGTCGCCTTCGACAAGGGCGAGGTCAATCAGATCGTCACGGATCAGGTCGGCAGTTCGGCTCTGTTCGCCGCCCGCTTCCGCGAGTGCGCCGCGCGCGCCCTGCTCCTGCCGCGCCGCAACCCCGGCAAGCGCACCCCCCTGTGGCAGCAGCGGCAGCGCGCCGCTCAACTGCTGCAGGTGGCGAGCGAGTTCGGTTCCTTCCCGATCGTCCTCGAAGCGGTGCGCGAATGCCTCCAGGACGTCTTCGACGTCCCGGGCCTCACGGAGCTGATGGGCGACATCGAGTCCCGCAAGGTGCGGCTCGTCGAGGTCACCACACCCGAGCCCTCCCCCTTCGCCCGCTCCCTGCTCTTCGGATACGTCGCCCAGTTCCTGTACGAGGGCGACTCACCGCTCGCCGAGCGGCGGGCCGCCGCGCTGTCGCTCGACTCGCGTCTGCTGGCCGAGCTCCTGGGCCAGGCCGAACTGCGCGAGCTCCTGGACGCCGACGTCCTGACCGAGCTGGAGCGCGAGCTCCAGTGGCTCACCGAGGACCGCCGTATCAAGGACGTGGAGGGTGTCGCCGACCTGCTGCGACTGCTGGGGCCGCTCACGGAGGCCGAGTTGGCCGAGCGGGGCGCGGAGCCGCAGTGGGCGAAGGAATTGGCCGCAGCCCGCCGCGCCATCCGGGTCCGGATCGGCGGAGCCGACCACTGGGCGGCCATCGAGGACGCCGGCAGACTGCGCGACGCGCTCGGGACGGCGTTGCCCGTCGGTGTCCCGGAAGCCTTCACCGAACCGGTCAAGGATCCGCTCGGCGATCTCCTCGCCCGGTACGCGCGCACCCACGGGCCGTTCACCTCGACGACGGCCGCCGCCCGTTTCGGCCTCGGTACGGCCGTCACCGACGGCGCGTTGCACCGGCTCGCCGCGAACGGCCGGGTCGTCCAGGGGGAGTTCCATCCGGCGGGCATCGGGCAGGAGTGGTGCGACGCGGCGGTGCTGCGCAGGCTGCGTCGCCGTTCACTCGCGGCGCTGCGTCATGAACTCGAGCCGGTCCCACCGGCCGCACTCGCCCAGTTCCTGCCCCAGTGGCAGCACGTGGGCAGCGGTCACGGACTGCGCGGAATCGACGGACTGGTGCGCGCCGTCGAGCAGTTGCAGGGCGCGTCCGTGCCGGCGTCCGCGTTGGAGAAGCTGGTCCTGCCGTCCCGGGTCGCCGGATACACGCCCGCGCTGCTCGACGAGCTCACGGCCGCCGGGGAGGTGGTCTGGGCCGGGGCGGGTTCGCTGCCCGGCAAGGACGGCTGGGTCTCGCTGTATCTGGCGGACGCCGCCCCCCTGCTCCTTCAGGCCGCGCACCCCCTGGAGACGACCGCGCTGCATCAGTCGGTCCTCGACACCCTCTCCGGTGGCTACGGCCTGTTCTTCCGTCAGATCGCCGACCAGATCCGCGCCACCACGCACCCCGACGCCACCGATCCGCAGCTCGCCGACGCGGTCTGGGACCTGGCCTGGTCCGGGCGCCTCACGAACGACACGCTCGCACCGATGCGTTCCCTCCTGGGTTCGGGCCGCACCGCGGGGTCCACGGCCCATCGCGCCAAGCGCTCGGTGCCGCGCGGGCGCTACGGCTCTCTGACCGGAGGGGCGCGCCCCCAGTCGCGTACCGGTCCCCCGACCGTGGCGGGCCGCTGGTCACTGCTGCCCGAACGCGAGCCGGACCCCACCGTGCGCGCCCATGCCCTGGCGCGCACCCTGCTCGACCGGCACGGGGTGGTGACCCGGGGAGCCGTCGCGGCGGAAGGCGTCGAGGGCGGGTTCTCGGCGGTGTACCGCATCCTGTCGGCCTTCGAGGACAGCGGCCAGGCGCGGCGCGGCTATGTGGTCGAGGGTCTCGGCGCCGCCCAGTTCGCGATGGACGGCGCGGTGGACCGGCTCCGCGCGGCGGCGAACGCACGGGACCGGGGCGACAGCCTGTCCGACCCGGCCCTCACGGACAACTCCCCCGCCGCGCACGGCTTCCCGGACACTCCCGCTTTCCCGCACTTCGGCTCGGGCTCGGGCTTCGACGGCATGGGCCATGGCGACGATGTCGTGGACGGGGCCGATTTCCCAGACGGTTCGGGTTCCCTGAACGACCCCACCCTCGGCCTCGATTCCGGCCTCGGTTCCGGCTCCGGCCTCGACTTCGGCGACGACCACACCTTCTCCACCGACTCCGCCTTCCCGGCCGGCTCCCCCCACCCCGACGCCCCCCACCACCGGACCACCCCGTCCAACCGCAACGGCTCGCCGTACCCGGCAAGCAGCTCCGGCTACCCCGGCGGTGCGGGTTTCCCGGGCGCCCGCTCCCGTACCCGTACCGCCTCCCCGGCTGTCGTACTGGCCGCCGCGGACCCCGCGAACGCCTACGGCGCGGCACTCCCCTGGCCCGAACCCCCGACCGAAGCGGGCCACAAGCCGGGCCGCAAGGCAGGATCCCTGGTCGTCCTGGTCGACGGCGAGCTGGCTCTCTACATGGAGCGCGGCGGCAAGACCCTGCTGGCCTGGCCCGCGGACCCGGACGGCTCGGTCTCGCAGGACACACGCCTGTGCGCCGCGGCGGAGGCCCTCGCCGCCGCTGCCCGCGCGGGCTCGCTGGGCACGGTCACAGTCGAGCGTGTCAACGGCGCCTCTGCCCTCACCTCCCCCCTGGGCACCCTCCTGGAAGGAGCGGGCTTCATCGCCACACCGCGCGGACTCCGCCTTCGCGCCTGACCGGCCGGCCCCACCCGTGCCACCCTGGAGTCATGCCCGAAGGAGACACCGTCTGGCAGGCCGCGAGGCGGCTGCACGTCGCCCTCGCGGGCAAGGTCCTGACGCATTCCGACCTGCGGGTGCCCCGGTACGCCACGGCCGACCTCACCGGTCGCGCCGTCCTCGACGTCACCCCGCGCGGCAAGCACCTCCTCACCCGGATCGAGGGCGGTCTGACGCTGCACTCGCATCTGCGGATGGACGGTTCGTGGAAGGTGTACGAGACCGGCCGGCGCTGGAGCGGAGGTCCCGCACACCAGATCCGGGCCGTCCTCGGCACGGCGGACCGCACGGCGGTCGGCTACCGCCTGCCCGTACTGGAACTGCTCCGCACCACCGACGAGGCCCGCGCGGTCGGTCACCTCGGCCCCGACCTCCTGGGTCCGGACTGGGATCCGGGCAAGGCCCTTGAGAACCTTCTTCGCGACCCCGACCGCCCCCTCGGCGAGGCCCTCCTCGACCAGCGGAATCTCGCCGGCATCGGCAACGTGTACAAGAGCGAGCTGTGTTTCCTGCTCGGCGTCACCCCCTGGCTCCCCGTCGGCTCCCTGCCCACCGACCGCGCCGCCCAACTGCCGCTCCTCGCGAAGCAGTTGCTGGAGTTCAACCGCGACCGTCCGGCCCGCGCCACCACCGGACGCCGCGACCAGAACCTCTTCGTGTACGGCCGCGCCCCGCGCCCCTGTCTGCGCTGCGCGACGCCGATCCGTTCGGCGAACCAGGGCGACGGCTCCGGCGAGCGCCCCACGTACTGGTGCCCCCGGTGCCAGACGGGCCCCACCCCGCCGCCCGGCGGCCACCACACCGCCACGGCGCACCGCCCCACCGGGTACGCGTCACGGGAGCCCGGCCGACGGCACCTCTAGGGCCGCGCACCGGGCCGGGGGGGGCGAGCCGCGCATCAAGTCCCGCGCAACTAATTGACGACCCGTCAGAACTCCTCGTACCGTCCCTCCATGGCCCTCCCCGCGTACGACCTCACCGGACGCACCGCATTCGTCACCGGCGCGGCCGGCGGCATCGGCCGTGCGGCGGCACTCCTGCTCGCGGAGGCGGGCGCCACCCTGCACTGCGCGGACGTCGACGAACAGGGCCTGCACGAGACGGCGACGCTGATCAAGGGCCAGGGCGGCACCGCCCACAGCCACCCGCTCGACGTCACCGACCACGCCCAGCTGCAGCGGGCCGTCGCGTCGTGCGGCCGTGTCGACGTCATGGCGGCAATCGCCGGGATCATGCACAGCAGCCCGGTCCTGGAGACCCTGGACGAGGATCTCGACCGGGTGCTGAGCGTCAACTTCAAAGGAGTGCTGTACGCCTGTCAGGAGGCCGCGCGCTCCATGATCGCGAACAGCGTCCGGGGCAGCATCATCACCATGGCCTCGGGCGCGATCGACACCGGCGGCCCTGGCCTGTTGTGCTACAGCGCGGCCAAGGCGGCCGTCGTACAGCTGACGCGGACGCTGGCGACCGAGGTCGGCCCGCACGGCATTCGCGTCAACGCCGTGGCGCCCGGCTGGATCCGTACCCCCATGACCAACCGTCACGGCGAGCGGCAGGCACACACCGAGGCGTTCATGGCGCGGCTGTCACCGCTGGGCCGCGTCGGGGAACCCGAGGACATCGCCCACGCCGTGCTGCACCTGGCCTCGGACGCCTCGGCGTTCACCACCGGTCAGATCCTCCGCCCCAACGGCGGCGTCGCCATGCCCTGGTAGCCCCCGCCCGGCCGCTCCCGCGTCGGCGCCAGACCTCTCTCCAGTGGTCCCGCCATCGGTCCGACCCCACGGCGCCCACCGCCCGCGACTTCGGCACACAGTGAACCGGCAGCAGGCTGAGCCCCCACCCGCCCGCGGCGACCGCTCCTTCGAGCACCCCGGCATCGGGCGCCAGCGCGAGCCGGAGCACGCTGAGCCACCACAGCGCGCCGAGCACCAGGAAAGCCCCCCGGCGCACTATTCGCCCTGCCATGGCACCCTCCTCCGGCGCGGCACCGGGCCGCCGATCTCACGCGCGAGCAGGGCACACCGACGGCACGCGGAACCGGCCGGGGCACAGCGGCTTCCGGGCCGTCACCCGTTCTCCGCCTGGAACATCCAGTGATGCTTCTCCAGGTCGGCCGTGATCCCGATGAAGATGTCCTGGCTCACCGGGTCCGGGTCCCCGGTGGCGGCGACCCGTTCCCGCATCCGTGTGATCACCGCGCCGAGCGCCTCCACGAGCGTCCGCACGGCGTCGGTGTCCTTGATCCAGCCCTCGGACGTCGGCCCGATGCCGCTGCTCGACGCCACCGTCGCGGCCCGCCCGTCCGGGGGAACACCCAGGGTCGAGGCACGCTCCGCCACGGTGTCGGAGTGCAGTCGCGCGATGTCCACGACCTCGTCGAGCTGGAGGTGGACGGAACGGAAGCGGGGCCCCACCACGTTCCAGTGGACCTGCTTCGCCACGAGGGAGAGGTCCACCAGGTCGACCAGGGCACCCTGGAGCGCCTCGGCGACGGTCTTCAGGTCCGCGTCGGACAGGGAGCTCTTCACGACGTACATCCGCATCCTCCGATTCACGACGTCTCCGGCGACCCCGCCGCGCGACCGCACCGGTCCCGACGGTCGACGCCGGCCTCGCCGCGTCCCTCCACCATGGAGGCCGCGCCGCATACCGGCAAATGGACCCACAAGGGACTTCGAAGGGACTTCGGTGGAACGCGAAAACCCCGGCCCGGCTTCTCCGGGTTTCCCCGGAGAAGCCCCGGCCGGGGCTTGTCCTTCGCGTTCTCAGCTCAGGAAAGGCGAGCTGGTGAGCGTCAGGCGGCGACGACGTCGACCGCTTCGGCAGGCGCCTTGATCGTGACCCGTTCCGGTGGCACACCGGTCACCGATACGGAATTGAGCATCGGGCGACGCACCGGTGCGGTGGCCGCAGCCGACTGTGCCAGCTCGGCGAGGGCGAGCTCGTCGCTCACTTCCCGCATGAGCTCGGACATCCGTACGTCCAACGCGTCGCAGATCGCGGAGAGCAGCTCGGAGGATGCCTCCTTCTGCCCCCGCTCCACCTCGGAGAGATAGCCGAGTGAAACTCGGGCGGACGAGGAGACTTCGCGCAGAGTACGGCCCTGGCGCTGGCGCTGCCGACGCAGCACGTCACCCAACAGGCGACGGAGCAGAATCATCGGTGGCTCCCTCCTCGGACCGCGTAGCCGCATCCTTCACGCCCCACCGTACCGCCTTGCGCCGCGGCCGTGCGGGGAGCGATGTCGTGTTCACTCAGGGCTGCAAACATCAAAACCCCCCGTTCTGTTCCGTATCCTGTGCCCGCTCATTCCCGGTCTGTTCGCCCGCGAGCTCCTGAAGGAGCAGCGCGAGTACGCTGCGTACACTCTCCATACGGATTTCCGCCCGGTCGCCGTTCAACCGCAGCGGCGCCACTTTCCCGCCACGGGCGGTGATGAAAGATGCTTCGGAGGGCCCGTCGACGGCGACGTAGACCGTGCCGACCGGATGTCCGTCCTGGGGCTCGGGGCCGGCGACGCCGGTGGTCGCGATCCCCCAGTCGGCGCCGAGTGCCTTGCGCACCCCGGCCGCCATCTGGGCCGCGACCTGCGGATCCACCGCGCCGCGCTCGGCCAGAAGAGTGGCGTCGACACCCAGCAGTTCGTGTTTCAGTTCGGTGGCGTACGCGGTCACGGAGCCCCGGAACGCCTTCGAGGCGCCGGGCACCGCGGTGATCTCCGCAGCCACCAGACCACCGGTGAGCGACTCGGCGACGGCGAGCGTCTCACCCCTCACCGTGAGTAGTCGCACCACTTCAGTGGCCGTGGAACTCACCGCTCGGCCTCCGCGGCGGCCGCCCGCCGTTCGGCGATTCCGCGGCGGCGCAGCACAATGGCCTGTCTCACATAGTCGAGCCCGGTGACCAGAGTCAGAACGACGGCGACGGCCATCACCCAGAACCTCAGGGTGGCCAGCGCCCCCGTCAGCGGCAGGATGTACATGCCGACCGCCGTGCCCTGGGCCAGCGTCTTCAGCTTGCCGCCACGGCTCGCCGGGATGACCCCGTAGCGGATCACGACGAAGCGCAGCAGGGTGACGCCGAGCTCACGCCCGAGGATCAGGAAGGTGACCCACCAGGGCAGATCACCGAGGGCGGACAGGCAGACCAGCGCCGCGCCCATGATCGCCTTGTCGGCGATGGGGTCGGCGATCTTCCCGAAGTCGGTGACGAGGTTGTACGTGCGCGCCAGATGGCCGTCGAAGATGTCGGTGATCATGGCGACGGCGAAGGCCGCCCAGGCCCAGGCGCGCATCGCGGGGTCGTAGCCGCCGTCGGCCAGCATCAATGCCACGAAGCCCGGCACGAGGACGAGCCGGATCATGGTCAGGATGTTGGCGATGTTCCAGAGGCTGGCCTGATTGACGGCCGCAGCGCCCAGTTTCCCGCCCCGCGCAGGCTTCGCGCCCCCCGGAGTACCGGATGCGCCCGGAGCGCCGGATGCGCCCGGAGCGCCGGATGCGCCCGGAGCGCCGGATGCGCCGGGGGCGCCCGTCGCGCCTTTGGCGCCTGGGGAGCCGCCTGCCGCGGATGCCGGGACTCCGGTCATCTGGCCGCCTCCTCAGTACACGCGAGCGAGCCCGGAAGCGGCTCGGCCACCAGGTCGACACCTTCCGTACCGACCACCTTGGCCTCGACGATACGGCCCACGGTCAGTCCCTCGCCGCTCGTGAACAGCACCTGGCCGTCCGTCTCCGGCGCCTGGTGCGCGGCGCGGCCGTAGGCGCCGTCCTCGTCGTCCAGGGACTCCACCAGCACGTGCACGGTCTCGCCCACGCGCTCCTCGGCCCGCTGGGCGACCAGCTCCTCGGCGAGCCGGGACACGCGCGCGAGGCGCTCGGCGACGACGTCCTCATGCAGCTTGTTCTCGTACGTCGCCGCTTCGGTGCCGTCCTCGTCTGAGTACCCGAAGACGCCGATCGCGTCGAGGCGGGCCCCGGTGAGGAAGCGCTCCAGCTCCGCGAGGTCGGCCTCGCTCTCGCCGGGGAAGCCCACGATGAAGTTCGAGCGCACACCGGCCTGCGGGGCCTTGGAACGGATGGTGTCGAGCAGTTCGAGGAACCGGTCGGTGTCGCCGAAGCGGCGCATCGAGCGCAGCACGTCGGGCGCGGAGTGCTGGAAGGACAGGTCGAAGTAGGGCGCGACGTTCGGTGTCGAGGTCAGGACGTCGATGAGTCCGGGGCGCATCTCGGCGGGCTGCAGGTAGCTGACCCGCACGCGCTCGATGCCGTCGATCTCGGCCAGCTCGGGGAGCATCGTCTCCAGGAGACGGATGTCACCCAGGTCCTTGCCGTACGAGGTGTTGTTCTCGGAGACGAGCATCACCTCCTTGACGCCCTGCTCGGCGAGCCAGCGGGCTTCGTTCAGCACGTCGCTGGGGCGGCGCGAGATGAACGAACCGCGGAAGGAGGGGATGGCGCAGAACGTGCAGCGGCGGTCGCAGCCGGAGGCCAGCTTCACCGAGGCGACCGGGGATCCGTCCAGCCTGCGGCGCAGGGGCGCACGGGGACCGGAGACCGGGGCGACGCCCTCGGGGAGGTCCGAGGGGGTGCCGTGGCCGGGCAGGGCCACTTCCTCGCCGGCGCTCTGCCGCTCGGCCGGGCTGATCGGCAGCAGCTTGCGCCGGTCGCGCGGGGTGTGGGAGGCGTGGATGCCGCCGTTCAGGATGGTCTGGAGGCGGTCGGAGATGTCGGCGTAGTCGTCGAAGCCGAGCACGCCGTCGGCCTCGGGAAGCGCTTCGGCGAGTTCCTTGCCGTACCGCTCGGCCATGCAGCCCACCGCCACGACGGCCTGGGTTCTGCCGTGCCCCTTGAGATCATTGGCTTCGAGGAGGGCGTCGACGGAGTCCTTCTTGGCGGCTTCGACGAAGCCGCAGGTGTTGACGACGGCGACGTCCGCTTGCTCGGCGTCCTCCACGAGTTGCCAGCCGTCCGCCTCCAAGCGGCCTGCGAGCTCCTCCGAGTCCACCTCGTTACGGGCGCAGCCAAGAGTGACAAGTGCGACGGTACGGCGTTCAGGCATGGGCTCAAGACTACTTTGTCTCACCGACAGCCCACGTCGACGGGGTTGGCCGATCTTGGCCAACCCCGTCGACGGCGTGCTTCTGGGGACCCCTATCCGACCTGCGGGTCGCCCTTCGTGTACGTCAGACGCTCGACCGCGCCCGGCTGGAACTGGTCCTCGATCTTCTTGCCGTTGACGAACAGCTGGATGGCACCGGCGTCACCGAGGATGAGGTTGATCTTGGAGCTGTCCTGGAAGGTCTTGGACTCGCCCTGCTTCAGCAGCCCGTCGAAGAGCATCCGCCCGTTGTGGTCCTTGGCGGAGATCCAGCTGCGTCCGTCCGCGGCGCTGACCTGCACGGTCACCTTGTCCTGCGGGGCGGCCGCGATGGCACTGTCGGACGGGTCCGGCTTCGGGTCGGCGGGCTTGGTGGCCGCCGTGGACGGCGCGGCGGACTTCTTGGTCGTCGGCGTGGACCCCTCGGCGACCTGAGTCTTCGAGTCGTCTCCGCTGCCGCCGCCCTTGACCATGGTGAACCCGACGAAGCCGATCACCGCGACGATCGCGGCGACCATGGCGGCCGTCCAGTTCGGTCCGCGGCGCTCGGGACGGATTCGTTCCGCCTCGAAGAGCGGGGCGGCGGGCGTCGGCGCGGGACGTCCGCCGTGGTCGGCGTCGTACTGCGTGAGCAGCGGGGCCGGATCGAGCCGGACGGCGCGGGCCAGGGTCCGGATGTGCCCGCGCGCGTAGACGTCGCCACCACAGGGAGCGAAGTCGTTCTGTTCGATGGCGTGAATGATGGTGATACGGACGCGGGTGGCGTTACTGACGTCGTCGACGGTCAGACCGGCCTCGATGCGTGCCTGCTGAAGGGCACGTCCGATCGAGGGCCGCTCGGCCGCAGGGTCGTCTTCGAACGGACGCTCGTCTTCGGGGGAGTTGCCGTCAGGTGAGTTGACGATGGACACGGGGGCGCCTTTCGAGCGTGTAGCCACCTGTGCTGGAAGTTCAGTCTAGGGGGGGTACGAAAGGGTGGGGCAACCGGGCGGTAGGACTTTGTACGCCATCAGAATGGCCGGTCATCCTGATATAGGGACATGGTGGCGCCCCTTCGCTCAACTTGACGTGCGACAAGGCGAAACGGTTGCCCACCGACTCCTTACGGGTGAGTCACGTTCACATATCAGCCGGGTGCGGAACATGACGTTCCGCCATCCGGCCGACAGGCCGGCCGCTCCCTGAGCGACCGCCCCGCGCTCACCGCGCCGTTACCGGCTGTCCCGTCCCTCCTCGCCGAGGGCTCTACGCTTCTGCTTCCCCGCGCATCACGGCCAACACTCCATCCAGCTCGTCGGCCTTCACGAGAACGTCACGCGCCTTGGAACCCTCACTGGGCCCGACGATCCCGCGCGACTCCATGAGGTCCATCAGCCGGCCGGCCTTGGCGAAGCCGACGCGCAGCTTGCGCTGGAGCATCGAGGTGGACCCGAACTGCGAGGTGACGACCAGTTCGGCGGCCGCGCACAGCAGGTCGAGGTCGTCGCCGATGTCCTCGTCGATCTCCTTCTTCTGCTTGGTGGCCACGGTGACGTCGTCCCGGAAGACGGGTGCCATCTGATCCTTGCAGTGCTGCACGATCGCCGCGACCTCGCCCTCGGTGACGAAGGCGCCCTGCATGCGCGTGGGCTTGTTGGCCCCCATCGGCAGGAAGAGTCCGTCGCCCTTGCCGATGAGCTTCTCGGCGCCGGGCTGGTCGAGGATGACGCGCGAGTCCGCGAGGGACGAGGTGGCGAAGGCGAGCCGGGAGGGCACGTTCGCCTTGATCAGACCGGTGACAACATCGACGGACGGCCGCTGCGTGGCGAGCACCAGATGGATGCCGGCCGCGCGCGCGAGCTGGGTGATGCGCACGATCGAGTCCTCGACGTCGCGCGGCGCGACCATCATCAGGTCGGCGAGCTCGTCGACGATCACCAGGAGGTACGGGTACGGGGTCAGCTCTCGCTCACTGCCCTCGGGCAGCTTGACCTTGCCGTTCCTGATGGCCTCGTTGAAGTCGTCGATGTGCCGGAATCCGAACGCCGCGAGGTCGTCGTAGCGCAGGTCCATCTCCCGTACGACCCACTGCAGTGCCTCGGCGGCCCGCTTCGGGTTGGTGATGATCGGTGTGATCAGGTGCGGGATGCCCTCGTACGCGGTCAGCTCGACGCGCTTGGGGTCCACGAGGACCATCCGCACGTCCTCGGGGGTCGCCCGGACCATCACCGAGGTGATCAGGCAGTTGATGCACGACGACTTGCCGGAACCGGTGGCTCCGGCGACGAGGACGTGCGGCATCTTCGCCAGGTTGGCCATCACGTAGCCGCCCTCGACGTCCTTGCCGAGCGCGACCAGCATCGGATGGTCGTCCTCCGCCGCGTCGGCGAGGCGCAACACGTCACCGAGGTTGACCATCTCGCGGTCGGTGTTGGGGATCTCGATGCCGACCGCGGACTTGCCGGGGATCGGGCTGATGATCCGCACGTCGGGGCTGGCGACCGCGTACGCGATGTTCTTCGTGAGCGCCGTGATCCGCTCGACCTTCACGGCGGGGCCGAGCTCGACCTCGTAGCGGGTGACCGTCGGCCCGCGGGTGAAGCCGGTGACGGCGGCGTCGACCTTGAACTCCCTGAAGACGTTCTGCAGGGAGGCGACCACCGCGTCGTTGGCGGCGCTGCGTGTCTTGCCCGGGCCGCCGCGCTCCAGGAGATCGAGCGAGGGCAGCGAGTAGGTGACGTCCCCGGAGAGCTGGAGCTGCTCCGCGCGCGGGGGCAGCTCGCGCGGGGCGTCGGGCGCCGCCTTGGTGAGGTCGGGCACGACGGATTCGACCGGCAGGGCCTCCTGCCGGGGCCGCTTGGCGCCCGGTACGACCTTGGCGCGGGCGGCCGGTACCGGCGTCGTCTCCTCGTACCCGTCCCGCTCCACGCTGACGCCCTGCGTGAGATCGGCGACCAGGGGCGAGGGCGGCATCCCGTGCAGCACGGCGCCGTCCAGCGCCGCGGCGGCGGCCGCGGCGACGTCCACGGCGTCCATCGGCCGGTTCATGTCGGGCTGCTGCGCGCCGGGCCGCCGGGGACGGCTCCGGCGCCTGGTGAGCGCCTCCCGCTCGGCACTGTCGGGGTCGCACGTCTCGGGGGCGCGCGAGCGCCTGCGGGAGCCCGCCTGAAGTCCGTCGCGCCACTGTTCGTCGTAGCGCTCCTCGTCCGCGGCGAACGCGCCCTCGTCGAAGTCGGCCTGGACGATGCCGAGCTTCTGGCCGAGCAGCCGCAGCCGCTGTGGAATCGCGTTGACCGGGGTCGCCGTGACGACCAGCAGGCCGAAGATCGTGAGCAGCACGAGGAGGGGTACGGCGAGGACGTCGCCCATCGCGTACGTCAGCGGGGTGGACGCACCCCAGCCGATGAGGCCGCCAGCGTCCCTTATCGCCTGCATCCCGTCGCTGCGCGCGGGCGATCCGCACGCGATGTGCACCTGCCCGAGCACGCCGATCACGAGCGCCGAAAGACCGATCACGATGCGGCCGTTCGCCTCGGGCTGCTCGGGGTGCCGGATGAGCCGGGCCGCGATGGTGGCGAGCAGTATCGGGACAAGGAGGTCGAGGCGGCCGAAGGCACCGGTGACCAGCATCTCGACGAGGTCGCCGACGGGGCCGCGCAGATTGGACCAGGTACCCGCCGCGACGATCAGCCCGAGACCGAGCAGCAGGAGCGCGAGTCCGTCCTTGCGGTGCGCCGGGTCGAGCCCCTTCGCGCCCCGCCCTATCCCGCGGAAGGTGGCTCCGACGGCATGCGCGATGCCCAGCCACAGGGCGCGTACGAGTCTGTACACGCCCGCGGTCGGGTTGGGCGCCGGCGCGGGAGCGGGCTTCTTCGCCGCGGCCCTCTTGGCCGGCGCCTTGCCTGCGGCCGCTTTTTTCGCGGGGGCCTTCTTCGCCGGAGCCTTCGTCGGAGCGACCGCCTTCTTCGCGGGCGGCTTCTTGGCTGCGGACTGACGTGAGGCCATGTGTGTGAGGTTACCGGTGGAGACGACAGCGACACGTGTGCCTCCCCCAAGTTCTCGACTTCGCTCGAACAGGGGGAAACCCGGCTTCACCCGATCGTGTCACCCTCGCCAGGAGCGGAACTGACGCTTCCTCACGTCGTTCCATCGCTGCCCGGACGCGTCCGGGCGGGCTTCAGTTCTGCGAGGACACCGAGGGTGCCCCGCTCCCCGTACCCGGCTCCAGCGCGTCCAGTGCCCTGCGCAGTCCGGTGAGTTTGCGTTCGAGATGGGCCGCGGTCGCCACCGCCGCCGCGTCCGCGGAGTCGTCGTCGAGCTGCTTGGACAGCGCCTCCGCCTGCTCCTCGACGGCCGCGAGCCGTGCCGAGAGTTCGGCGAGGAGTCCGGCGGGCTCCTTGGCCGCGCCGAGCACCGCCTTGCCGCCACCCTCCAACTGGAGCCGCAACAGGGCTGCCTGCTCACGGAGTTGACAGTTCTTCATGTAGAGCTCGACGAACACCGAGACCTTCGCGCGCAACACCCACGGGTCGAAGGGCTTGGAGATGTAGTCCACCGCGCCGGCCGCGTACCCCCGGAAGGTGTGGTGCGGGCCGTGGTTGATGGCGGTGAGGAAGATGATCGGGATGTCCCGGGTCCGCTCCCGCCGCTTGATGTGCGCGGCGGTTTCGAATCCGTCCATGCCCGGCATCTGAACGTCCAGCAGAATGACCGCGAAGTCGTCCGTGAGCAGCGCTTTGAGCGCTTCCTCCCCGGACGATGCCCGTACCAGTGTCTGATCGAGCGCGGAGAGGATCGCCTCCAGCGCCAACAGATTCTCCGGCCGGTCATCGACCAGGAGGATCTTGGCCTTCTGCACCATGGCCCGCCCTCCTCGCCCCGGCATGGGGCCTCCCCTGTCCGCAGGACTTGGGGAAGCACCGGGCGCCGCCCCAGGGGACGACTCCCTTGCGCCGCCCGTCCTTGTGCCGGTCATGGTAGCTGCACCCCGCCTGTCGCCACACCCTGTCACCGTGATGTCACTGTGCACGTAGCAGAAACGCGGCGGGAGACCAGAAGGTTCCCCGTATCCCGTGCTTCTACACGGCTTCGGGCACAGTCCGTCATCCGATGCCATGTCGCCGTGCCGCACGGTGTCCTGGTGCCCAACAGCACGTGACGGCCACGCGTCAGCTCACCCGAGTGTGTCACCCCTCACGCATCCACTGCGCCATCACGGACAGCAGATGATCGGGATCGACCGGCTTGGTCACATAGTCGGAGGCACCCGACTCGATCGCCTTCTCCCGGTCGCCCTTCATGGCCTTCGCCGTGAGCGCGATGATCGGCAGTCCCGCGAACTGCGGCATCCGCCGGATCGCCGTGGTCGTGGCATAACCGTCCATCTCCGGCATCATGATGTCCATCAGAACGACCGTCACATCGTCGTGCTGCTCCAGGACCTCGATGCCCTCGCGGCCGTTCTCCGCGTACAGCACCGAAAGGCCGTGCTGCTCAAGGACGCTGGTCAGCGCGAAGACATTGCGGATGTCGTCGTCGACGATCAGCACCTTCTCGCCCTCGAAGCGGATGCCCCGGCCCTGCTGCGGTCCCGCTTCCTGCTGGCCCGCGGCCGTCCACGGCTCCTGTGCCGCGCCCGCGGCACCGTCCGGCTGTCCGGGGACGGCCGTGCGCTGCTCGGCCGTGGGCAGCGCCCTGCGGCGCCTCCTGAACAGTGCGGCGGGCCCGTTCTGGGCGTCCTGGTACGACTTCACCTCGGCCGGCATCCCGATGTCGTGCAGCTCTGCCTCGGAAGCCAGCAGCTCCCCCGCCTCCAGCGTCGGTGCGAGCTGCCCGTAGCCCTGCGGCGGCAGTTCGCTCGGGTGCAGCGGCAGATACAGCGTGAAGGTGGAACCGCGCCCCGGCTCGCTCTGGGCGTAGATCTCGCCGCCCAGCAGCCGCGCGATCTCCCGCGAGATGGAGAGCCCCAGACCCGTACCGCCGTACTTGCGGCTCGTCGTGCCGTCCGCCTGCTTGAAGGCCTCGAAGATCACCCGCATCTTGCTGGCCGCGATCCCGATACCGGTGTCGGTCACGGAGAACGCGATCAGATCGGCGTCCGCGTCCCGCAGCGACCCCGACTCCAGCAGCTGTTCCCTGATGGCCACCGGCACGTCCGCCCCGGCGGGCCGGATCACCAGCTCGACGGCTCCGGAATCGGTGAACTTCACCGCGTTGGAGAGCAGGTTGCGCAGCACCTGGAGAAGGCGCTGTTCGTCGGTGTGCAGCGTGGCGGGCAGTTCCGGCGAGACCCGTACGGAGAAGTCGAGCCCCTTCTCCGCGGTCAGCGGACGGAACGTGGCCTCCACGTAGTCGACGAGCTGGACGAGCGCGATACGGGTCGGCGACACGTCCATCTTGCCCGCCTCGACCTTCGACAGGTCGAGGATGTCGTTGATCAGCTGGAGGAGGTCGGAGCCCGCGCCATGGATCGTCTCGGCGAACTCGACCTGCTTCGGGGTGAGATTCGTGTCCGCGTTGTCGGCGAGCAGCTTGGCCAGGATCAGCAGCGAGTTGAGCGGCGTACGCAGCTCGTGCGACATGTTCGCCAGGAACTCGCTCTTGTAGCGCATGGACACCGCGAGCTGCTCGGCGCGCTCCTCCAGGACCTGCCGGGCCTCCTCGATCTCGGTGTTCTTGACCTCGATGTCGCGGTTCTGCTGGGCCAGCAGCTCGGCCTTGTCCTCCAGTTCCGCGTTCGAGTCCTGGAGCGCCTTCTGCCGGTTCTCCAACTCCGCGGAACGTTCCCGCAGTTGCTCGGTGAGCTCCTGCGACTGCCGCAGCAGCACCTCCGTCTTGGTGTTGACCGAGATGGTGTTGACGCTCGTCGCGATCATCTCCGCGATCTGGTTCAGGAAGTCCTTCTGGATCTGTGTGAAGGGCGTGAACGACGCCAGCTCGATGACACCGAGCACGGTCCCCTCGAAGAGCACCGGAAGCACGATGACCTGGGCCGGAGGCGCCTCTCCGAGCCCGGAGGAGATCTTCAGATAGCCGCTCGGCGCGTTCTCCACGAGGATCGTGCGCTTCTCCTGCGCGGCCGTCCCGATCAGCGCCTCACCGGGCCGGAACGACGTCGGCATGGAGCCCATCGAGTAGCCGTACGACCCGAGCATGCGCAGCTCGTACGCCTCCTCGTCCTCGGTGCCCGCGTCCTTGCCGTCGACCAGCGGCATCGAGAGGAAGAACGCCCCGTGCTGGGCCGAGACGACCGGCGTCAGCTCGCTCATGATCAGCGAGGCCACGTCGTCGAGATCGCGGCGGCCCTGCATCAGCGCGGAGATCCGGGCGAGGTTGCCCTTCAGCCAGTCCTGCTCCTTGTTGGCGATGGTGGTGTCGCGCAGGTTGGCGATCATCTTGTTGATGTAGTCCTGGAGTTCCTGGATCTCGCCGGAGGCGTCCACGTCGATCTTCAGGTTCAGGTCGCCGCGGGTCACCGCGGTGGCCACGCGCGCGATGGCACGCACCTGCCGGGTCAGGTTCCCGGCCATCTCGTTCACCGACTCGGTGAGGTCGCGCCAGGTGCCGTCGACATCTCGGACGCGCGCCTGACCGCCCAGCTGCCCCTCCGTGCCCACCTCGCGGGCGACTCGGGTGACCTCCTCGGCGAAGGACGACAGCTGGTCGACCATCGTGTTGATGGTGGTCTTGAGCTCCAGGATCTCGCCGCGCGCGTCGATGTCGATCTTCTTGGTCAGATCGCCCTTGGCGATGGCCGTGGTGACCATCGCGATGTTGCGCACCTGTCCGGTCAGGTTGGACGCCATCCCGTTCACCGACTCGGTGAGGTCCTTCCACGTACCGGCGACTCCCGGGACGTGCGCCTGACCGCCGAGGATGCCGTCCGTACCCACCTCGCGGGCCACCTTGGTGACCTGCTCGGCGAACGAACTCAGCGTCTTCACCATGGTGTTGAAAGTGTCGGCGAGCTGCGCGACCTCGCCGCGCGCCTCGATCGTCACCATACGGGTCAGATCGCCGTTGGCGACGGCCGCGGCGACCTGGGAGATGTTGCGCACCTGCATGGTCAGGTTGTTGGCCATCAGGTTCACGTTGTTACTGAGGTCCTTCCAGATGCCCGTGACACCGGGCACATGGGCCTGCCCGCCGAGGATGCCCTCCGTGCCCACCTCGCGGGCCACCCGGGTCACCTGCTCGGCGAACGACGACAGCTGGTCGACCATCGTGTTGACGGTGGTGACTAGTTCGAGGATCTCGCCCTTGGCGTCGACCGTGATCTTCTTTGACAGGTCTCCCATGGCGACCGCGGTCGTGACCTCGGCGATGTTGCGCACCTGGATGGTCAGGTTGTTGGCCATGAAGTTCACGGACTGGGTGAGGTCCTTCCAGGTGCCCGAGACACCCTGCACCTCGGCCTGCCCGCCGAGGATGCCCTCGGTGCCCACCTCGCGGGCCACCCGGGTCACCTGCTCGGCGAAGTTCGAGAGCTGGTCCACCATCGTGTTGAGGGTGTTCTTCAGCTCCAGGATCTCGCCGCGCGCATCCACGTCGATCTTCTGCGACAGGTCACCGCGAGCCACCGCGGTGGCGACCTGCGCGATGTTGCGCACCTGCGCGGTGAGGTTCCCGGCCATGCCGTTCACCGAGTCGGTCAGGTCGCGCCACACACCGGCGACACCGGGCACCTGCGCCTGACCGCCGAGCCGGCCCTCCGTACCCACGTCACGGGCCACCCGCGTCACCTGGTCGGCGAACGCGGAGAGCTGGTCGACCATCGTGTTGATGGTGTTCTTCAGCTCCAGGATCTCGCCGCGCGCGTCCACGTCGATCTTCTGCGACAGGTCACCCCGGGCCACCGCGGTGGTGACCTGGGCGATCTGCCGTACCTGCGAAGTCAGGTTCCCGGCCATGAAGTTGACGGAGTCCGTGAGTTCCTTCCAGGTGCCGGACACACCGTCCACGCGGGCCTGGCCGCCGAGCCGGCCCTCCGTACCCACGTCACGGGCCATCCGTGTCACCTGGTCGGCGAAGCTCGACAGCTGGTCCACCATGGTGTTCACGGTGACCTTCAGCTCCAGCATCTCGCCGGCGACCTCGACGGTGACCTTCTGCGACAGATCGCCGTTCGCGACCGCCGTGGTCACCTGGGCGATGTTGCGCACCTGGCCGGTCAGGTTCTGGAACGCCGTGTTGACGGAGTCCGTGAGGTCCTTCCAGGTACCCGCCACCCCCGGAACCTGGGCCTGGCCGCCCAGCTCACCCTCGACGCCGACCTCGCGCGCCACGCGCGTGACCTCGACACCGAAGGACGACAGCTGGTCGACCATGGTGTTGACGGTGTTCTTCAGCTCCAGCATCTCGCCGGCGACCTGGACGCTGACCTTCTGCGACAGATCGCCGTTGGCCACCGCGGTCGTCACGGCGGCGATGTCACGCACCTGGGTCGTGAGATTCCGGAAGACCGTGTTGACCGAGTCCGTGAGGTCCTTCCACGTTCCCGCCGCTCCCGGCACGTTCGCCTGACCGCCGAGCCGACCCTCGCCACCGACCTCGTTGGCGACGCGGGTGACCTCGTCGGCGAACGTCCGCAGCGTCTCGGTCATCTGGTTGATCGTCTCGGCGAGCTGCGCGACCTCGCCGCGCGCGGAGACGGTCACCTTCTGCGACAGGTCTCCGCTCGCGACCGCCGTGGTCACCTGAGCGATCCCGCGCACCTGGGCCGTGAGGTTGCCGGCCATGAGGTTCACCGAATCGGTGAGGTCCTTCCACACGCCGGCCACACCGGGCACCTGCGCCTGACCGCCCAGCTCGCCCTCGGTACCCACCTCACGGGCGACACGCGTCACCTCGGAGGAGAACGAGGACAGCTGGTCCACCATCGTGTTGACGGTGTTCTTCAGCTCCAGCATCTCGCCGGCCACGTGAACCGTGACCTTCCGCGACAGGTCACCCTTGGCGACGGCCGTCGTCACGAGAGCGATGTCACGCACCTGAGCGGTGAGCCGGTACGCCATCGTGTTGACCGAGTCCGTGAGGTCCTTCCACGAACCGGACATACCGCGCACCCGGGCCTGTCCGCCCAGCTTGCCCTCGGTACCCACCTCACTGGCCACGCGCGTGACCTCGTCGGTGAAAGTCGACAGCTGGTCGACCAGATTGTTGACGGTCCGCCCGACCTTCAGGAACTCACCGCGCAGCGGATGCCCGTTGCCGTCCGCGGCCTGCGCGCGCAGTTCCATCCGCGGCGACAGATCGCCCTCGGCGACAGCGGACAGTACCCGGCCGACCTCGGAGACAGGCCTTACGAGATCGTCCACCAGCGCGTTCGACGCGTCGATCGCGGCCGCCCAGGCACCTTCGCCGGCGCCCGTCTCCAGCCGCTCCGTGAGCTTTCCCTCACGCCCCACCACGCGCCGTACCCGCGACAGCTCACCCGTCAGGTGCAGATTGCGGTCGGCGACCTCATTGAAGACCGCCGAGATCTCGGACATCACGCCGTCACCGGAAACGGTGAGCCGCTTGCGGAAGTTGCCGTCCCGCATCGACAACAGGGCCGCCAGCAACCGGTTCAGGGCCGCCGTGTCCACCTCGGTGGTACCCGTGCGCGGTGTGCGCCCGCTGTTCAGGGACTGTCCGCCTTTCGCGCGCGTCCTACCGCCCCGCGTCGCTGCGCCAGACTCCACTGTGTCCCTCCCGCAAGGGTCGACCAATACTGCTCGGCGTACTCGGGTACTTCTGCTCGTGGTGCGGGGAAGGCATTCGACCTGCCCGGACCTTCTCCTGCAGCCTGCCCAGTGTTTCACCCCGGCTGAACCAGGCCATAACAGTTCGGCAGCTTCGCACATCGTCCGCACACCCTCGGGACGGAACTCCGGCCCTGGCCGAGGCAACCACATGCACCTACCGGAACGGAAACACCGGACCCCTCCAGGCGGAAACACTCGTGACCGGCATCCGCGGGGGCGGCGAAGGTAAGTAACCTTGCATGCGGCTGTCCAGCCGTGCCGGTCCCGTCCGGCCTGGGCGGTGGCACGAGTACGAGCGGGCAGGCAGGCATCGGAGGGGCACCGCACCATGACCACCGGACTGCATCCTGGAGGTACGCCTCAGGATCCCCGGCCGACGGGGAACCACGCTCTGCCCACGCAGGAGCGGGTCGGCCAGGGAACCCCCCATGCCGACGACCGGACAGGGAGTTCTGTGATCACCGCGCGCGCGGCCGCCAGTTTCGAACCCGTGGGACGGTCCGTCGCGACCGCCCGCTCGTTCGTCCGGGACACGCTCCAGGGCTGGGGCTTCGCCGACATCGTCGACGACGCCGTCGTTCTCACCAGCGAACTGGTCACCAATGCCGTCGTTCACGCGGGCACCTCCGCCGACGTTCTGTGTCTGCGCAGCGACGACGGTGTGCGCATCGAGGTGGCGGACCACTACCCGGAACGCGAGATCCCACTCCAGGCGACCGCCGTCAGCATGGGCAGCCCCGACCGCGAGGGCGGCCGCGGCCTCCAGCTGTGCGCGGCCCTCGCCGGCCGCTGGGGCGTCGACTACACGCCCACCCGCAAGCAGGTCTGGTTCCAGCTCGACCTTCCCGCGCGCGCGATCGGCACCCGCACCGCCGGCCCCTCGCTGCCCGCCGACCTCCTCCCCCTGGCCGACGGCCGGGTGCGCGTGGCGGTCGTCCAGATCGACCGAACGGGCGCCATCAACGCCTGGAACGAGGACGCCGAGGAACTCTTCGGGTACGCGGCCGAGCAGGTCACGGGCAAGCCGCTCACCGACCTCGCGGCCTGGCCGCACACCCCCGGCACCAGCACCGGCATCGTCGAGGCCCTCCAACTCTCCCGCTGGGAAGGCAGTTACGGCGTCCGCTGCGCCGACGGCCGCGTCACACCGGTGTACGCCTCGCACCTGCGGGTCCGCGACACGAGCGGCGAGCCCTCCACCGTCTGCCTCCTCGTACGCGACCACGAACGCGCCGTCCTGCAGACCCCGTTGCGCGGGCCCGCCTCCGACTCGGGCAGCCACTCCGAGGGCCAGGCCACGGATCCCTTCGAGGTCTTCATCGGATCGCCGGCCCCGGACGACCTCGACGGCCTGCTCCAGCGCACGGTGGAGCGGGCCCGCGACATGCTCGACGGCGACTCCGCCTTCCTGCTCCTCGCGACCGACGACGAAACGGAGTTGGAGGTACGCGCCTCGACTGGTCTGCCCTCCGCGCGCCAGCGCTTCGCCCGCGTCCCCGTCGAGGCCGGCCCCGGACGCTACGGCTCGGCCCGGATGCCCGCCGTCCACGAGGACCTGACGGTCGTCCCCGGTGCCGTACCGCTCCTCGGCGGCACCGGCATGCGCTCGGTCGTCACGGTCCCGCTGAAGGTCGAGGGCCGCCTCACCGGCTCCCTCGGCGTCGCGGCCGAATCACCCGGCCGTTACTCCAACGAGGAGGCCCTGCGCCTCCAGTTCGCCGCCGACCGCATCGCCCTGGCGGTGGAATCGGCCCGGCTCGGCGAGCTGGAACGCCTGCGCCGCGGCTCGCTGTCCTTCCTCGTCGAGGCCTCCGACCTGCTCGCCGGCACCCTGGACCGCGACCAGACGCTCGCCCTCATGGCCCAGATGACGGTCCCGACCCTGGCCACCTGGTGCGCCGTGTACACGATCGCCGACCAGGCCTCCGAGCCGTATCTCTCGTACGTCCTGCACGAGGACGAGGAACTCATCGACGGCCTCAAGGCGTTGCTCTCGAAGATCGCCCCGCCGGATCCGGTACCCACCCCCGGCGCCCGCGTCTGGTCGGCCCCGGCCGCGGCGGCTCACGAGGCGGCCCTGCGGACCTCCATGCGCAGTCTGGGCCTCGGCGAGCAGGCTTCGGTGAGTTCCGGCATCGGTACGACGCTGGCCACGGCCGCGGCGGTGGGCGGAGAGACCGTCGTCCTCCCCCTGGTGGCCCGCAACCGCGTCATCGGCATGCTGACCCTCGGCAAGCCGTCGGACGAGCATTTCCGCCAGGAGATCCTGGAGTTGGCCGAGGACCTCTCCCGACGAGCGGCCCTCGCCCTGGACAATGCCCGCCTGTACTCGGAGCGCACGGCCATCAGCCAGTCCCTCCAGCGCAGCCTCCTGCCCCCGGAACTCCCGCACATCGAGGGCGTCGAGGTCGAGGTCATCTACCGCGCGGCCGGCGAGGGCAACGAAGTCGGCGGCGACTTCTACGACCTCTTCCCGATCCGCGACGGCGCGTACGGCTTCGCCATCGGCGACGTCTGCGGCACGGGCCCGGAGGCGGCGGCGGTCACCGGCCTGGCCCGGCACGCACTGCGCCTGCTGGCCCGCGAGGGCTACGGCGGCCCCGCGGTCCTGGAGCGGCTGAACTCCGCGATCCTCGACGAGGGCGCCCGCAGCCGCTTCCTGACCCTGCTCTACGGCGAGTTGTGGCCCCAAGAGGACGGCAGCGCCGTCCTGAAGGTCGTCTGCGCCGGCCACCCGCTCCCGCTGCGTCTGCGCCAGGACGGCACGGTCGAACCGGCCGCCGAACCGCAGCCGCTCCTCGGTGTCATGGAGGACCTGGAGCTGTACGAGCAGACGGTCACGCTGGATCCGGGCGATGTCCTGCTCTGCGTCACGGACGGCGTCACGGAACGCCGCGAGGGCACCCGCATGCTCGGCGACGACGGCCTCGCGGACGTCCTCACCACATGCACGGGGCTGACGGCCGGCGCTGTTGCCGCGCGCATCATGCGCGCGGTCGAACGCTTCGCCTCCGACGCCCCGTCGGACGACATGGCGATTCTGGCGATGCGTGTCCCGGGCCTCCAGACGGACTGAGGCCCCACGGGCTGAGGCTCCGTCGGCTCCCAGGACATGCGAAAGGCCCCCGCCCACAAGGGCGGAGGCCTTTTCCGTCTGAGCCCCCCAACGGAATCGAACCGTTGACCTTCTCCTTACCATGGAGACGCTCTACCGACTGAGCTAGGGGGGCCTGTCGCCTTTTCGAGGTTTCCCTCGCGGCAACGAGATAGATCATACCCCGAATCGAACCGTGCTCCCAACCAGTCCGGCCCGGATCAAGCAGCCCGGATCAGAGGGCCCGGATCAACCGGCTCGGATCAGTGGGCCGGCATCAGAAGGCCGGTTGCAGCAATCCGCCGAGCGCGTTGCACACGGAGACAATCCGCTGCATCTCCCGCTTCGTCAACGCCCCGTCCACAGGCAGCGAAAGAGTCTCGTCGGCGGCCCGCTCGGTCTCGGGGAGCTGTACGTCCCGCCGGAACCCGGGCAAGCGGTGCACCGGCGTCTTCACCGGCACCCGGCACTCGACTCCCCTGGCCCGCACGGCCCGTGCGAAGGCGTCCCGGTCCGGACGCCCGTTCCCCGGCACCCGAACGACGTACTGCTGATAGGTGTGTCCGTCGCCGCTCACCGGTGTCCGTACGCCGCTCAGCCGGCCGTCGAGGTAGGCGGCCCGCTCTCTGCGCTGCGCGATCTCGTCGTACGGCGCCTCGGACTCGCCCTGCTCCAGCACCAGCAGCTCATGGCGCTGCCCCAGGTCCCGCAGCCGCACCATGTCGGCCGTCCGCCCGAAGCGGTGCACGACAACGAGCGCCGCCGTCTGGGAAGTTATGACGGCCTCGGTCGCGTGAGGGTCGAGGCAGTACGTCGCCGGGTCTATGTCGGCGAAGACGACCGTGGCGCCGGCCTGAGCCACGGCGTCGGCGACCTCCACGTTTCCGAAGGCCGGAACGATGACCTCGTCACCGGCTCCGACGCCCGCGGCTCTGAGCATTGCAGCAGTACCCATGGGGCGGATATTGGTCGTGCAACGTGAACGCAAAGTAACGCAAAACAAAAAAGAGCTGGTCCCCGAACCGAAGTTCGGGGACCAGCTCTTCAAAATTTGTTCGGCGGCGTCCTACTCTCCCACAGGGTCCCCCCTGCAGTACCATCGGCGCTGTGAGGCTTAGCTTCCGGGTTCGGAATGT